>CAXSEE010000032.1:0-19112 GCA_964235615.1 uncultured Acetobacteraceae bacterium
GGATCGAGTGGGCTGCCCGGCTGCTGGGATAACTCGCAAACGGCCTGCAAGGCGCGCGCATCTATCTTTATCCAGACGCCCGTTTCAGGAATGCAGGCGCAAAAAGCGATGGGTATCGGGCTGCGCCACGTCAGCGCTGCCTTCAGCAACTCGATCTCGACCCGCTGTACGCCGGTGGGAGAGCGGTTCAGCTTGAAATAGGCAATCAGATCGGTCAGATCGAGGTAGCAGGCCGGCACGAGTGCCGGATCCACGACGGCAGCATGCGGCGCCTGCACCAGATCCGCCGCCCGCTGCGGCTGCGCGGCAGGCAGCGCCCCGGTCTCCTGTTCGACATAATGCCGGGCATGGGGATCGGCCGATCCATGATCCAGGGCGCGTCGGTAATGCTGCAGGGCGCGGTCGTGATCGCCGAACAGTTTATAGAAATGCCCGAGCTGCACCAGCAGATCCTGGTCGCGCGGATTGAGCGCGAGTGCCCGCAGATAGCTGTCCTCGGCGCCCTCCAGGTCGCCGGATTCCTTGCGCATATGACCAAGCTGGACCAGGATCGACGCGTCGTCGGGACGGATCTGCAGGGCAGCTTCATACTGCTCCGCCGCATCGCGCCAGCGCCCGGCGTCGCGGGCGGCATTGGCACTGCGGACCAGCTCGGCGAACCCATCGCGCCGGCCAGGCAGCATCAGCTTGGCGATCAAGCCCTTGATTGCCCCTTTGTCTTCGATCTGTTCAGGCATCTTCGAGCTTCATCAGCGTGCGTTCGATCACGCCCAGATGGGCGCGGGTGTCAGTGGCCAGGCAGCACATGAACATTTCCACGCCCACGCCAACGCGGCGCTTGTCAGCCGGATTATAGGTCTGCATGACCGTGAGATGGCTGGCTTGCAACTGCAGAACGGCGGGGATGTCGACGGCCACCAGGCTTCGCGGAACATCCAGCCGTACGACACGGGATTCATGGGCTTCCAGGCGCACCGTCCCCAGACCTTCGCTTCCGAGATGAATCGTCATCACGACTGGTTCGGGAGGCGCCCGCAACTGCAGGAACACCATGAGGTCGGCATCCGGCGGCGCGGGCAGCTTGAAGGCGAGCCGGGCGTTTGCCATCCTGGACCAGAGGCAATCGTCATTCGAACCGTACCAGCCTTTACCGTCATGGCGCAGCATTTCGGCAATGGCCGCCTCGCGATCGAGCCGGCGGTCGAAGGCCTGCTTTCCGAAGATGTAGGTTGTGCCGAAAGCGATCGGGGCCAAGACCGGGGCGGGCGTGGCGGGCTGCGGAAAATGGGCGACGATGCCGTCGACCAGCCCGGTCAGCACTTCCTCCCATCGCCGGGGCTTGAACGCCGTCGCGATCAACTGCTCCCTGGACTGGAGATAATCGGAGTCCAGGATCAGGCGTTGCGCCTGCTCGATGAAGCTGGTGAGGGAATTTGCCTCGTAATAGTCAGCGAAGCGGTCGCCGGCTTCGGGCAAGGAGGAGTGATTGGCGGTCAGACATGTCTTGCCGTGGCACAGGCTCTCGGTCACCGGCAGTCCCCAACCCTCATAGAGGGAGGCATAGACAGTGAACAGGCAGGCTTGATAAAGCGCGGATAATTCGGCATCCGAGGTGTCCGACAGCCGCACGATGTCGCCCTCGACCTCTGGATGGGCGTCGAGAAACGCCTGCGCCTGGTCAAACTTCCAGCCGCGCTTGCCGACGCAGACGAGCGTCGGCACTACATCGGCGCCGTGCTGCTGCAGCAACCGCATCCAAGCCTGGAACACGAGGTAGTGATTCTTCCGCACCTCCATCGTTCCGACGAACAGCACGAACCTGCGTCCGTTCAGGCCGAAACGCTGCAGCGCCTGCGCCACTGTCATCGAGCTGGTGTCTTCAGCAGCCCGTGACTGCGCATCAAGCGCCATCACAACCGGCCTCGTGACTAGCGGGCGCACGGCGGCCGCGGCGCGCACTACGTCGTCGCAGGTCGAACGTGAGATGCCTGCAAACAGGTCGCTGTGCAGCAACGCGCTGCTGAACCAGGCATTGAACGCGGTGGCCAGCCCGGGCGCGGTAAACTCGGGCAATATCAGAGGAATGAGATCATACACCAGCGGGATATAGCGCAGGCCGTAGCGCGCCTTCATGACCCGGATGGCCGACATGTAGTTCTCGAGCCCCCACGATGTGCCGATGTTGACCAGGGCGGCGCCGATCGGGAACGTGCACACCGGGCGGCTGTCGAACTCACCGAAGAATGTCCTGAGGGCCTGTTGCCAGTCTGGGTCGTCGAAGCTGCCCGGCCTGGAAGCGATATCGACCAGTTTCAGCAGATTGACCGAGTCGATGGCGATCCAGCCGCCAAGGCGATCGACATAGGCGCAGGCATGGATCGGGGTTTCGGCAACCCCCTTCAGGGAGGCGCGAAAGAGCTCGATCTGGACCCGCTGAATCCCGGTCGGGTTGCGATTGGCGTGAAAATGGCTGAGCAGGTCGGTATATTCGAAATAGATGGCCGGCAACGCTGCTGTCGAGGGAGCCATGGCAACAATGTCGGCATCGCCGAAACGGGCGAGATATTGGCGCGCATGTTCGTCCTGCGAGCCGATGCGAAGGGCTTGCCGATAGAAGGCTGCAGCCTCTGCCGGATTGTCCCGCAGCGCATGCAGATGGCCCAATTGCAGCAGCAGGTCGCTGTCGGCGGGCGTCAGCGCGCGGGCTTTCAGGTAGGCGGCCTCCGCTTGCCGGAATGCGCCGTTTTCCTTGTGGGCATGACCGAGTTGCACCCAGATCCCGGCATCCGAGGGCCGCAGCCGCAGCGCGGTCGCGTAGGATTGGGCGGCCTCTGCCCAGCGCTGAGCATTGCGGCAGGCATCGCCGTGCGCAACCAGTTGCGTGAAATCAGGGGGGGCACCGGCCGACGGCGCTTGCTGTATATTCATCCTGCTGTCTCAGCCGAGAGCATTTAGGGCGACCATCCGTGAGCCGTGCTCGATGATCCGCAGGCGCGCCAACGTATCCCCGGTGCGGCACAGGGCGAAACTCTCGAGCCCGACGCCAAGCAAACGCGAATCGGCTGAATTGCTCGTTGCGGCAAGATCATCCTGGATCAGGTGCAGCACGACAGGCAGGCCGAGCCGGGCTGCCTGTGCCGCAGCCTGGAATGGGATTTGCAGTCGCAGCGAGCGCGTCTCCATAGCCGGGATGGTCAGCACCTCGGTGACGCCCAGCACTCTGACGGTCAGGGCCATCTTCCGCGTCGGCATCCGTAGCTTGCAATAAACCACGACGTCATCCACTCCTTCGAGCGGCGGCATCGTGAAGGCGAGCTTGGCGTGCTTCTGGCTTGACCATGAGCCCCATGGTTCGATGGCGTGCCATGTGCCGGCATAGCGCAGCATCTCCGCCAGGGCTGTCCGCCGGGAGGGACGGCGCAAATTCAGGCTCTGACCCAGCTCGTAGATTTCGCCGAACGCCACGTCGGGGACCAGCGGTGCGGGTTGCCGTGGCGTCTGGCATTGTGCGCTGATCCCATCGATCAGGCCCGCCAGCACCGCCTGCCAGCTGCGAGGCCGGAACTCAGCCCGGATCAGCGCTTCGCGAGCCTGGCGGTGGGCGTGGTCGAAAATGAGCGTCTCGGCTTGCATGGCGAGGCTTTTGGCAGAGCCGCTCTCGAAATATACGGCGAACCGCCCGCCTGCCTCCGGCAACGAGGAGTGATCGGCCGAAAGGCAGACCCTGCCATGGCACAGGCTTTCCGTCACCGGCAGGCCCCAGCCCTCATAGGTCGAGGAGAACACGGTAAAGAGGCACCCGGCATATAGCGCGTTCAGCTCGACATCAGAAAGGCCGGACAGCATGACGACCCGGTTCTGCAGTGCCGGGTGCGCTCGCAGGAAATTCTCATGGGCGTCGTTGCCATGGCCAAGCTTGCCCACCAGGACGAGGACCGGGATGGAGGCCGTGCCATGCTTGGCGATCAGCTTGGCCCAAGCCTGAAAGATCAGCATCTGATTTTTGCGGACTTCGAGTGTGCCGACGACGAGCACGTAACCACCGCTGCGCAGGCCAAATCCTTCGATCAGCACTTCACCGGTGGCGGCGCCATCGTCATGGCCATAACCGAAATCGGCGTCGAGCGGCACCACCACAACAGGCTCATGGGTGAGCGGTTTGATGGATTTGGCAGCAGCGACGACATCGCGTTGCGTGCAGTGGGAAATCGCGGCCAGCAGGTCGGCATGGCAAAAGACGCTGCTGATCCAGGCGCTGAACGCCACGACCAAATCGACACCGCAGAACTCCGGCGTGACGATGGGGATCAGGTCATAGATAAGTGGAATATAGCGGATGCCATAGCGCGCTTTGGCCTCCCGGATCAACGGCATATAGTCGTCCATCCACCAGGATGCGCCAACATTCACGATCGCAGCACCATGGGGGAAAACGCAGGCGGGCCTGCTATCGGTTCGGTCGAGAAATGCAGCAAACGTGCCCTGCCATTCCGCATCGAGATGGCTGCCCGGTTGGGATGCCAGACTGCACAGGCGCCGTAGCCCGACAACATCGACATCTACCCAAAAATTGGCGCGCGCCGAGTAGGTGCAGCTCCGGACGGGCACGGGGCTGTCCCACTCCAGCGCGGCCTTGAAGAATTCCATCTGGACCCGCTGGATCCCGGTTGGAAAGCGATTATGCCTAAAATAGGCGACGAGGTCGCTATAGTCGAAGTAGATCGCCGGCAATGCCTCGTTTATAGCGGGCACAACTTGGTCAGCTCTATCAAGCGTGGGCAATGCCAGCCTCTGGTCAGTCATATACAGTCATTACAGTTCTTGCTGACGGAGCCATCATTTGCGTCGCGATCTTGCCCCGATGAAAAGGCCGGTGTCAATCTCATCGGAAGGTGCCCTACGGCCGCCGGCAGCGTGTCTTCAAGCCTTTGCCGCCCTTCACTTACACGCGGGCTGTGCTGGACGCTGGACGCGCTGGAGAACCTCAATCATGACAGAGATCATCGGCGAGGTCGTTTTGGAGCGCTGGACGGCGAATTCATGCCCAAGTTTGAGGCGGCTCCTCTTCGATGACATGGAAGATTTGGTTTCCGCGATGGCAGTCCTCAGTGCCGTGTCACGTAGACCGGCGTTTGCAAACTGCCCACACCCAAACCATTGGGGCTCGTGTTCGTCTGCGTGAAGCCGGCCGGACCAGGTGGTGTTAGCAGTTCCTGATTGATGGTGAGGAGACTGGACGTGGAACCGGTCGTGGGGAACGTCACGATCGAAGCGCCCGGGCTCATCTGATTTATCTGGCCGTAGAGGCTATCCACATGGATGTTTGAGCCATTGGTCGAGTTTGTGAAGGCGAAGATGGCCTTGTCGGTGCCGTACGTATTGGCTTGCCCGATCTGAAGGATGGCTACGCCGTCCACCTGCACCAGGCTGGAGCCGGATAACATCGCCACCGGAGCGCCGTGGATTGTATTCCATTTCTGGCCGTAACTACGCAAACTCGAAACCTGCGCATTCACGTTGGCAGCGCCTTTGTAGACATGGATGCAGTACTGGGTGAAATCGCACGAAACCGACCCAATCGCGGCACCGGACGTTGAGCCATCGGCATTGGACATCACGGCAATGCCATCCAGCACGCCGAACGCGAAAATCCGATCCCAAAACGGCGTATCGTTTCGATTGGAGATGATCGCTTGCGTATGTGCTTGCTGATACTGCATGACCGGATCAGCATCCGACCAAAAACTCCACTGATGCACGTCGGTAATCCTGCTGACGTCATATGACTCCTGCACCGAGATCAGGTACGAGAACGCTTGACCACGAATATCGTCGATGCGGGAGCGTCCGCTTGTGGTTGCTGAAATTCCCGCGTTGACACCTTCGAACAGCAGGTGGCGCAACGTCACGTCAGGTGCTCCGGTGAGACGGAATACCTCTGTATAGGCCGCCGGGCTCCATGTGGCTGGAGTCCACCCGGCAATCTGGCCGTTGCCATTGGTCACGGCCACGGGCGACTTGGTCATGCCAGGCTCGTCGACCGCTATACCCTCGATCGTGCTGCCCGTTGCGTTGTTACCGCTTATCGTGATCGGCGCGGAAGCGCTGTCGATAAAGATGGATCCTACGTCAAACCATGTCCCCGCCGCGGCCTGCACAGATATGGTAGGTTGTGATTGCCAACCGCAGCCATGCCAGTTGGCGAGGGTCGTTACGGCGATCGCTGAGTTGATCGAGTAGTGGTGGCACTCGAACAGCACTGGCCGACCCTTGCTTTGGGCGCGCGCGATCTCCGGCGCATCATCGGCGCCATCGGCCGTCTGGTAATACCAATCCGGGACTACGTAGCTCTGTCCATACAGGTCATGCTGCTTGCTCCGATACAGAGCTTCTGCCGGGTTGACGGACGCCACGTCCTGCCTGCCGGATGCTGGCGCAGCGGGCGATGGCACGACATCAGCCGGAACAGGCACTTTCTTTAAGACGGCGCATTGCGCCGATCCGGCGGCTGAGCACGCCAGCACCACCAGGAGCATCCCCGCCCTCACGATGGGGCGTCGCTCGGCGGGAACGGGGGCGCGAGGAGCGCCCGCATGATCGTCAACCGGCTGGCTGGCTCGTGCATGCAAGGCCCTCTCGAAGCGACGTCAATGCTAGCCGTCCACCCGAACGGCCTTGCACCCGATCGCTTCGATCGCGCTCATAGCCCCTCCACTTGGGAGGCGTCAACGATGTCGGCCCGGAGCGCTGCATCGGCACCAGGGGCATGACGAGCTTACGAGAAATTCCGGCCAAGCGGACCACGAAATGCAAGGATGCATCGCCGCTGACGCTTCGACCAATAGGTCAGACATATGACAATGTTGTCTACGGGCCGACGAACCAGCACCGCATAAATTGGATGATCATGTTCTAGTCAGTGGTTTCGCGGATAGCCGCTCTGCTGCCACAGGTTCATTACGCCTCTGACGCGGCTCGCAGCAACCGACTCCCAGTCAGTAGGTCCTCGGTTCAGTTCCGAATGTCGGCTCCAGGATGGCGGCGGCGGAATGCCGCCCCATATGGGGGACATGGATCGCAGCTTCCCCACCACCCGGGCCGCCGGGCTCGAACGCCTCGCAGCCTTTGCCCCGCACACAGGCGCCGCTTACGCCAATGGCCGCAACACGGACCGCGGACCGGAAGCCAAGGCGAGCACGTCGGCGCTGTCTCCCTATCTGCGTCGCCGGCTGGTGCTGGAACGCGAGGTGGTGGCGGCCGCACTGGCCCTGGACCAGCCCGAGGCCGAGAAGTTCGTCCAGGAAGTATTCTGGCGCGGCTACTTCAAGGGCTATCTGGAGACCCGTCCCACAATCTGGACCGACTATCAGCGGCTGGTCGTCCAGGGGCGAAACCGCCTGGCGACGGAAGCCGGCCTGCGTCGCGTGTTCGACGACGCCGTGTCCGGACGCACCGGCATCGAGGGTTTCGACGACTGGGCGCAAGAGCTGGTGACGACCAACTGGCTGCATAATCACGCCCGGATGTGGTTCGCCTCGATCTGGATCTTCACCCTGCGGCTGCCGTGGGCGCTGGGTGCGGATTTCTTCCTGCGCCACCTGATCGACGGCGATCCGGCCAGCAACACGCTGTCCTGGCGCTGGGTGGCGGGGCTGCACACGCGCGGCAAGCCCTACATGGCGCGGGCGGACAACATCCGGCGCTTCACCGAGGGCCGCTTTTCTCCCGTCGGGCTGGATGAGGACCAGACGCCGCTGGAAGAGCCGGAGCCTCCCGGTCCCATCGGCCTGCCGCCACCGGATGTGCCGCCGGAGGGTGACGTCGCCCTGCTGCTGCATCTGGACGACCTGCATCCCGAGAGCCTGCCGCTCGGTGCTTCCCGCGTCGTCCGCATCGGCGGGCTGCTGGCCCATGCGGATGGCGCCGTGGAGCGGGTGCGTCAGGCCGACCGCACCGCCTTGGCCGATGCATTGGCACGTGCGGAGGCGCATTTCGGCGTCGCTGCCGCGCTACTCGAACCTGGCTGGGCGGGAGGGCTTCCCGTGGTGACCGCCTGGGCGCCGGTCGGCCCATCCGCCGAGGCGTTGCCGGCTTGCCTGCGGGTTCGCCGCTCGTGGGATAGCCTGACCTGGCCTCACGCGACGCGCGGGTTTTTCCAGGTCAAGAAACTCATCCCTTCCATTCTCGAAGCGGAAGGCGTGGAGCTTCGCCGCTCCTGATCGGAGCTTCGCTTCGTCTCAGCGCCGCTCGACGACCCTTTGCAGCACCGGCCGGAACTCGTCGAACGTCAGGGTCTGCAAGTCGGCCGTCTTGCCAGCGTCATCCCACATCCGGACGCGCACGGCCTCGCAATAGAATTCGTGGCTGCGAAAATCGGCGATCTCGAACTCGTTCATCGGACCGCCCTGAAGCGACAGGCTGTGCTTCGACGCATCGGATAATTTATCGTAATAAGTCCGATCCGTGGCGCAGAGATAACGTTTCGCAGCCACATGCAGTCGGACGCAATCCGTGACGACGGCAGGGAAGAATTCTTCCAATACTCTTGCTCCGGACGCGTCGTGGAGCTTGTCCATGGTGTCGTCGGGTGAGTATTCGCCGAACTCGCTGGTGAAGTGGCCGATGTCGTGCAGGAGGGCAGCGGCGACCAGGACGTCCGACGCGCCCTCGGCTTGAGCCAAGGTCGCCGCTTGCAGCATATGCTCGGCCATGGTGACCGCTTCGCCGAGATAGGCCTCAGCGCCGCGACGCTCGAAAATATCGGCGATCCGCTCGACGATGTCTTCACTCTCCGCATTCAGGCTGGTCATGGCTCCGCTCCATTGTCTTCGAGGACGGCCAGGGTCGACAGCAGGCCATCCCTGTCCACATAGCAACCTTGCAGCCAGCGTTTGCCGCTGCCGATGATCGCCTTGCGGGCGTGCAGCACCCGCAGATTATCGACGATGAACAGATCCCCAGGGGCGAGCTTGAAGCTGACCGCCAAAGCCGGATCCTCGATCAACTCGGCCATCCGGCGGTAGGCGGCGTAATAGTCAGCCATGTCGTCATAGGGGATGTCGATGAAGGGCGCCGCCGAACGGTTGTTGAAGCGGATGGCGACCAGTTCGCCGTCGAGGCCAAGCTCGATGATCGGCCGTTTGGATCGGAGCTTGACGCTCGTGGAGCCCGCATACTCGAACCGGGCGCAATATCCGGCAAGGAGTTCGAAGCCACGCGGCGACTGCTCCTGTAGTCGCTCGGCCACCTTGAAGCCGTCGACGACAACGGAGTCCCCACCCTCCACGGTATTTTCGAGACAGGCCAGGATTTGCAAGCCCGGCACTGGATCGCGATAGGGATTATCGGTGTGGGCCTGAAGGCCGAGATTGGTGTAGGCGAGGTTGTTGGGCTCGACCTCGACCCGGACATCGAACAGGCGGCCGTAGTTGGTCTCCCGCACGTAGCCGAACAGCCTGGCCACGTCGACCGGCACGCCGGAAGTGGTCGGCGCACCGGTCAGGCGCGCGAAGCCGTCGCGTCGAATCGCGGTCAGCCACCGCCGCCGCGTGGCCGGGTCGTTGCAGACCTCATGGTAGTTCTCGATCGTCATATGGCCGGCCAACCCTGCGTCCCAGCGGGCGATGTGCGGTCCGGTCCAGCCCGCGGCGTTCGGAGCCGGCTTGTCGTAGATCCGGGCGAGCAGCCAGTCCGGGTCGAACGCCACCGTCTTGCCCTCCGGATCGAAGCGGATGGCGAGGCGGCCCTCAGCCCATGCCGCTTCGGCGATGCGGGTGTCGCGCGGGATGTCCAGCAAGGTGATTAGGCGTTGCCTGTTGCCTGGACTGCGGCTCGCGGGGTCCTGGGCGTTGTCGCGCAGCCACATGGCATGGAAGCGGCGCGGCTCGCCCTCGAGCATGACTTCCAAGGCAGCGCCATCATCCAGCAGGCGCGGTGCCGGGGCCAAGCCTTGATCGGGCAAGCGGTCGTCCTTCGCTTCGAGAGCTACCGGGAGAGAGGTGCGGCAGGCAAGGATACCGCGGCACCCCTGTGGCCAAGGCCGTGAGCAGCGGAGTGGCGGTAGAAGTAGATCGCGGCCACGGCGGTAGCGGCGGCGCCGACGACCCCGGTAACATAGGCTCCCATGATAAAGAATTGCAGCCAATTCAGCGAGGCTTGGCCGAAGTTTCGCCACAGCAGCAAGGCGACGCTTCCCATATAGCCCGAAGAGTCCGCCACGTAGATCAGGAAGCCGGCGTTCGCGACCCGTCCGCTGACGGCCACCAGACGGTCGAACAGGACGGCGTTGACCGGGTTGTAGGCGATGTAGAGGCCTGAACCGGCAAGGATCATCCACACCAGCGGCGAGATCAGATGCGCCTGGAACGCCAGGGTGGACAGGCCGAGCAGGACGAACCCGCCTCCCACCATCGCGTGGATGACCATCAAGGCCCGGCGATTGTCGCGGACCATGATGACGGCAGCCATGCCGACCAGGGCAATGACCGCCACCGGCAACTCGCTGGCCGTGAATATGCCCGACTCCCCGCCATAGCCGAGCGCTGCCCAGATCTCGGCGGCGAAATTGTCCCGGAAGTCGCGAAAGGCAGTCAGCAGGACATAGGCGAACACGATGGCAATCAGGCCTGGCGCATAGGCCCTCAGGAACTCGCGGCGCTCGGCACCGGTCATTGGAAGGCGGCGGGCGCGCTCGGCTTCGTCGCGGGCGTTCGGTGGCGGCAACTGGCTGAGTACCCAGACCGAGCAGAGCAGAAGCGGCATGAACAATGCTCCACTCGCTGCCGGCATCCAGAACTGGTCGACATGCCAGGTCTGTATGAGCCAGACACCCACCGACTTCACCACGCCGGACGAGAGAATGAAGCTGGCGCACATCATGGAGGCCAGGACCTCCGATACGCGGCGACCTTCCATGAAGCCGTAGACGAGGCCCCAGATCATGCCGAGAGGCAGACCGTTGACGAACAGGGTGATCACGTTCCACGGTGCGGGGACGATCGCGAAGGCCACGAGCGCCAGCCAGGAAACACCGATCAGCCCGATGATGGCCGGGGCGCGGTTGCGAGGCTGGATTTCCGAAATCACCTTCACGCCGATGATTTTCGAAAGCGCGTATCCGGCGACCTGAGCCACGACCAGGGCGATCTTATAGTCGAGGGCAAAGTGCCAACCCGGGACGTGATCGTAGATCGCCGCGGTGAACGGCTTGCGAAAGGCATACATCGCGAAATAGGTGGAGAAGCCAGCTAGCCCGGCGACGAAAGTGAAGACGAAGGCGTTACTCTTCGCCAGCGCCTGCTGAACACGACCATTCACGTCAGTTTCCCGAATTGCGCCGCTTCAGGACATCTCAGGCACGATCTCGGCTCATGACATATCCGCCCTCGGCTGATTAACTTGGCCTAAGCGACCTTGGCAAGCCCCGCCTGGCGATCTCCATGATGCCATGCAAGCAGATTGAACAAACCATGCGGCTCATGCAACCGATTTGCGGATAATGGAGCTCCGTCCGGTAGGCCAGCGTCAACCTGTGACAGAACTGTGACAGCATCGGACCTGGTTAGAGATTGTTACCAGGATCTGCGGTTTGATCGTTGCCATATCAGCAAGCAATGACGAAATGTGAAAATTCGAAGACGGGATCGGAATTAGCTGAAATCGACAAGATAGTGACTCGAATGTAATCCCACGTTCACTTATAGGAGGTTCTGCACCATCTGTTCGGGGGGTCAGAAGATGCGGAACCGTTACCTGTTGACTTGCGCTGTTGCAGCACTGCTTACCGGAACGGCTTACGCCGCGCCTACGCCTTCGGCCAGCGACCCCCAGACAGGCGCTCCACCGGCCGCACCGCCGCCACCCACGAAGGCAAATGCGAAATCATCGGCGAAGGCTTCGACGCCGAGCGACGACATCATCGTGACGGCTCAGCGTCGCAGCGAGAGCGTGCAGAAGATACCGCTGACGATCCAGGCCTTCACGGGCAAGACATTGTCGCAGCTCAACGTGAAGTCGTTCGACGACCTGATCAGGTTCACGCCGAACGTGACCTTCGGAAACAACGGCCCTGGCCAGGGCTCGATCTTCATACGTGGCCTGAGTGCTGGTTTCGCCGGCAACCAGTCCAGCGCGACCATCGCGAACTTCCCGAACGTAGCACTATATCTCGACGATCAGTCGATGCAGTTTCCCGCGCGCAACGTCGATATCTACGTCGTCGACATGAACCGCATCGAGGTGCTCGAAGGCCCGCAAGGCACCTTGTTCGGCGGTGGCGCCGAAGCGGGCGCGATACGCTACATCACCAACAAACCAAACCTCGACGCTTTCGGCGGTCATGCCGAGGGCGGCTACGGCTTCACCGCCCAGGGCGGCATCAACGACCACGGCAATGTCACTGTGAACGTCCCGGTCATCAAGGACCAGTTCGCGATCAGGGCGGTCCTGTATGACGATCACCGCGGCGGCTACATCGACAACGTGCCGAGCAATTTCACGCGCGAGAATTCCGATCTCGGCAACTATTATTTCAATATCAAGCCGACCGCGGGTCTCTGCCCGAACGGGCTGCCGGCCGGCAAGGCCGGCTACTGCGCACTGCCGAACGCGCCGCAAATCAACAATTACTCGATCGCCAGAAGCAACCAGAACACCTCGGAGTATTCCGGCGGCCGCGTCAGCGGGCTCTATCAGATCGACGATGACTGGAGCGCGCTGATCACGGAGAGCATCCAGAATCTTCATGCGGATGGGATCAACGCCGAGTATCCGAACGGTTCGGACTTCCAGCCGCTGCAGCCGCTGCAGGAGACATCCTTCACGCCCACCTACGACCATGACAGCTTCGCCAACACGGCCTGGACGTTCAGCGGCAGGATCGCACCGCTCAAGGTGGTCTATACCGGCGGCTACATGGTCCGGCACATCGACCAGCAGCAGGACTATGCCAACTACTCGAGAACCGCTGGTGGCCAGTATTATCAGTGCACCGGCGGCAGCACGGGCTGGGGAAAAGGGCCGGCCAGATGCTATTCGCCGGCCGGCTATTGGCACGACATGGTCAAGAACACCCACCTCACCAACGAGCTTCGCGTCAGCACCCCTGATAATTATCGCATCCGCGCGATTGGCGGCGCCTTCTTCGAGTCGTTCCGCATCTATGACGTCATGAACTTCGACTATAAGACATTCCCGGCCTGCAACCCGGCGAACCTCGCGACAGCGCTGGCCGGCGGCCCGGTCTGCGTCGCCGATGTCCGCACGGCTCCCGGCTCGACGGCCAACGAGCCCGGAGTCCGTGGCGACAGCACGGCCTTCGGCGAGGACACCCAGCGCGGCTATGACCAGACCGCCTTCTTCGGCTCCATCGACTATGACATCATTCCCAAGTTCCTTACCATCACGGGTGGGACGCGCTATTATGAATACAAGGAATTCGAGGTCGGCTCGCAATATGCTACCACTACAAGCTGCCTGAATGTGCCGAATGGCGACTGCACCGGCGGCGAGGTCAACATCAACGCCGCGAAAGATCGTTCGGTCTATACCGGCTTCAAGAACCGCGCGAGCCTGAGCTGGCACGTCAGTCCGGTGACGCTCGCGTATTTCACCTTCTCGCAGGGCTTCCGGCCGGGGGGATTCAACCGAGCGGTGAGCGATGTGGCACCTGGTCCGGACGGCCTGAAACAGTATCAGAAGCCGAACGGATATGCTCCCGACTCACTGCAGAACTATGAAATAGGCATAAAGACGAGCTTCCTGAACCGGCGCCTCCAACTCAACCTGTCGGCCTACGACATGGACTGGAAGAACGTCCAGTTCCTGTTCTTCAATCCGACCGAGCTCGGCAACACGACCTTCGGGGTCAACGGTCCCAGCTACAACATCAAGGGTGCCGAGGCGCAGCTGTTTGCTCATGTGACGCCGCAGTTGACGCTGAACGGGTCGGGCACCTTCAACCAGAACCAGCAGACCAGCTCGCCATGCCTGGTCGGGAATATTCCCGGCACTCCCTCCGACGGCAAATGCATCACCCAGGTCGAACAGACCGGCGTCGGCCTGGTGCCGTTCCAGAATCCCTTCGGCACCATCGGCTCGACCGCGGCCTTCTCGCCCAAATTCCAGGCAAGCATACGCGCGCGCTACGACTGGATATTCGGCCGTTGGCATCCCTATGCGGCGGCGGGGCTGAACTACACCGACACGATGTTCAACGAGCCCTCCACCTATGAGTCCGGCAACAACGTGACGATCCCGACCTCGACCTTGCTGCGTTACAAGCAGCCGAGCTACGAGACGGTCGACGCATCGGTCGGCTTCACCAACGGCCGCTGGTCGGCGGAACTGTTCGGCACCAATCTGGGCGACAGCCACGCCAGCACCTTCACCTCCTCGGCGCAGTTCATCAAGTCCGAGGTGCCGATCCGGCCGCTCGTCGTCGAGCTCAAGGTAGGCGTGGATCTCTGAGGGCGGATCCGCGCTTGGCCATGCATGGAACTTAATCCGTCGTCGATCGAGTTGCAGATTGTCCGGCTTCGGCAGATGCAGAGGGACCGCCAGCATCCCGATGCGCTGGCCGCGGCGGAGGCGCTGCTGCGCGACCTCCCGGAAAACCGGGACCTGCTCCTGCTCTCGGCGATCAGCCTGCGTCATCTCGCTCGCATCACGGAAGCATTGAAGCTGCTAGATGGGCTCGAGGTCTTGCAGCCCCGCTTCAGCCTGCTGCATCAGGAACGCGGCCTGTGCCATGTCGCACTCAAGGATGCGCCGGGTGCCACTGACGCGCTGCTGCGGGCCGTGAACCTCAATCCCGCGCTGCCGATGAGCTGGCGGATGCTCGAAGGTGTCTATCGCATCAGCGGCGATGCCGAGAACGCCGCCACTGCCGCGGCGCACGTGACGATGCTGCAGCGTCTGCCGGGCGAGGTCGTGAGGGCCACCTCGCTTTTCTTCGACGGCGAGCTCGGATTGGCCGAGCAGATCACCCGCGCGTATTTGCTGAAGCATGGCGATCATCCGGAAGCGATGCGCCTGCTCGCCAAGATCGGCATGGAGCGCCACGTGCTCGATGACGCCGAGCTGCTGCTTGCGGCGATGCTCGCGATCGTGCCCGATCATCGGGCGGCACGGCATGAGTATGCGCAATGCCTTATACTCCGGCATAAATATCCGGAGGCGCGGGAGCAGCTTGGAAAATTACTCGAGATCGAGCCGCGCAACACGGAGTATCGCTCACTGGCGGCGACCGCGGCCGTCGGTCTCGGAGAGAATGAGCAAGCCATCACGCTCTACCGTGAGCTGCTTGCCGACATGCCCGGCTCGCCCGACGTCCAGCTCTGGCTCGGGCACGCGCTGAAGACGGTCGGGCAGACCCCGGAGGCGATTGCCGCGTATCGCGCAGCCGCCGCAGCGCGGCCCGACTTTGGCGATGCCTACTGGAGTCTGGCCAACCTGAAGACGTACCGCTTCGAGGATAGTGAAATTGTCCGGATGCGCGCCGAGGAGGCATCCGCGACGACCGCCGCCATCGATCGCGTCCATCTCTGCTTCGCACTCGGCAAGGCGCTCGAAGACAGCGGCGAGACGGCGGAGTCCTGGCGGTATTACGACCGCGGAAACGCCGTCCAGCGCTCGGAAAGCCGTTATCGTCCGGAAATCATCGAGGTCAACACGCGGGAGCAGATCCGTATCTGTACGCCCGGTTTCTTCGCCGGCCGCGAAGGCTGGGGTATTGCCGATCGCGATCCGATCTTCATCGTCGGACTGCCGCGGTCGGGCTCCACGCTGATCGAGCAGATCCTTGCCTCGCATTCGCGGGTCGAGGGCACCCAGGAACTGGCGAACATCCAGCGGATCGTGCTCGAACTCCAGGGACGCGACATCGATTTCGACGCGCCGCGCTATCCGGCGATATTGCGCGACATGACACGTCAAGACCTGGCGGGACTGGGCAGGCGCTACATGGACGAGACGCGCATATACCGGACCGGACGCGAGTTCTTCATCGACAAGATGCCGAACAACTTCCGCCATATCGGCTTGATCCATCTGATGCTGCCGAACGCCAGGATCATCGATGCGCGACGCGACCCGATGTCATGCTGCTTCAGCAACCTCAAGCAGCTTTTCGCGCATGGGCAGGAATTCTCCTACAGCATCGACGACATCGCCCGCTATTACCGCACCTATCTCGACCTGATGCAGCATTGGGACGAAATGCTGCCAGGACAAATCCTGCGCGTTCAGCTCGACGATATCGTGGCCGATCTCGAAGGTTCGGTCGGGCGGATCCTCACCCACTGCGGCCTGTCCTTCGAGCCGGCCTGCGTGAATTTCCACGAGAACACGCGAAGCGTCCGCACGCCGAGTTCGGAACAGGTGCGGCAACCCATCTTCCGCGACGGGCTCGACCAATGGAGACGATACGAGCCCTGGCTCGATCCGCTCAAGCAGGCGCTCGGCGACGCGTTGGTTCGCTATCGCACGTGCGTTCATGATAGCGATGAGCCCGGAGGATACTGAGGCCGCATGAACAAGAGCTATGACCTGGCCATCGTAGGCGCCGGCATCATCGGCCTCGCGCACGCGTACGCGGCCGCCAGGATGGGCAAGCGCGTGGTGGTCGTCGATCGCGACAAGCGGGCCAACGGCGCGTCGATACGCAATTTCGGGTTCGTCACCGTGACCGGCCAGGAACGCGGCGATAGTTGGGAACTGGCCCGATCGACCCGCGACATCTGGGCCGAAGTCGCACCCCAGGCCGGGATCGAGCTGGAACAGAGCGGCCTCGTCGTCACCCTGCGCCGGCCCGAGGCGGTCGCCGTGGCAGAGGCGTTCCTGCAGACCGAGATGGGCGAAGGTTGCGCATGCCTGGGTGCTGCGGAGTTCCGTGACCGCCATGGCCAGATCGCGGCACGCGACGCCCTCGGCGCCCTGGTCAGCCCGCATGATCTCCGTGTCGAATCACGCACCGCCCTGCCGAAGCTGGCCGCCTTTCTCACGTCCGTCCACGGCGTGACCTTCCTGACGGAGACAGCCGTGTATTCGGTGGCCCCGCCACGTATCGAGACCTCACGGGGGCCGGTTCAGGCCGATGCCGCCATCGTCTGCCCGGGCGACGACTTCGTCACCCTGTTCGCGGACCGCATCGCCGCCTATCATCCGCGAAGATGCCGCCTGTCCATGCTGCGCCTCGCCTCGCCCGGCTTGCGGATGCCGTCGCCGGTGATGTCCGACCTGACCCTGGCCCGCTATGCCGGCTATGCCGCCCTGCCGCAGGCCGAGGCACTCCGGAAGCGCCTGGCCGCCGAGCAGCCGGCGCATCTCGCCCATGGCGTGCATCTGATCGTCGTGCAGAGCGCCGACGGCTCGCTGGTGGTCGGCGACAGCCATCACTATGACGACCTGCCGGCTCCGTTCGCGCCAGCCGAGGCGGAGGCCTGCATTCTCGACGAGTTCCAGCGCGCGACCGGCCTGCAGCCGCCGCCGGTGATCGAGCGCTGGGTCGGAACCTATTCGGTCGCTGACGGGCGGACCTATTTCATCGACACGCCGTCGGACAATGTGCGCCTGGTGATGGTGACCAGCGGCTCGGGCGCCTCGATCGGCTTCGCGCTCGCCGAGCGCACCATTGCCGACCTGTTTGGAGCCCGTACAGGAGCCCGAAGATGAGCCATCCGATCAAGGCGGTGATCTTCGACTGGGCCGGAACCATGGTCGACTTCGGCTGCATGGCCCCCGTCTCCGCCCTGATCGACGCCTTCGCCGCCCATGGCGTCGGCATCACGGCGGCACAGGCGCGCCGCGACATGGGCCGGGCCAAGCACGACCACGTCGCGGCGATCATGGCGGATCCGTCGGTAGCCGCCGCCTGGACCGCGGCCAAGGGTGCGGCGCCGAGCGCGCCCGACAGCGACGCCGTATATCTGGCGCTCGAACCGCTGATCGAGGCGGCGGCCACCCGTTGCGCCGGCCTGATCCCGGGTGCCGCCGCGGCAGCCGCATATCTCGAAAGCCGCGGCATCAAGATCGGCTCCGGCACCGGCTACACCCGCCAGATGATGTCCGGCATCCTGCCGCTGGCCGCGGCCCAGGGCTACGCTCCAGCCGTTGTCGTCTGCGCGGGGGAAACCCCGTCCGGGCGCCCTGCCCCGCTGATGACCTGGAAGGCGCTCGTCGAGCTGGACGCCTGGCCGTCCCAGGCCTGCGTCAAGGTCGACGATGCCGCGGTAGGCATAGAGGAGGGCCGCCACGCCGGTTGCTGGACCATCGGCGTGGCGGCATCCGGCAACGGCGTCGGTCTCAGCCTGGCCGAGTATGGCGCCCTCGACGGCGCGGATCGGCTGGCGCGTATCGCCGCTTCCGCGGAACTGCTGAAGGCGGCGGGCGCGGACTACATCATCGACACGATCGCCGATGCCGGGCCGGTGCTGGAGGCGATCGCGTCCCGCATCGCCGCCGGCGAACGGCGCGCCGCCTGACCCTGATGGCGGGCTCAGCTGGGCCTGGTCAGGACGGTTTGATGACGACCATGACAGGATCGTGCGGCAGCACCGCGTGCGGCCGCCGGCCGATATTGGCGCTACGGTACCGGGTCGCGTGCTCGAACCCGGTGACGCCGCCGACGAAGATCAGGATGGTGGCGATCACCGCGAACAGGGCGTAGCGCCAGGTGTCGCGGCTCAGCTCGGCTTCGAGGCGCTCGTGTTCGGCATTGAGTTTTCCGCTGTAGGACGCGATCCGTTCGCCAAGCCCCGCGGTGGTCGTGTGCGTCGGTTCAAGTGCCATTGCCTTACATTAGTTAGCCGCAACCCGGTCCGCCACCACTTCCTGTCCGCCCTAATCCGAACATTGCGTCGCATCGCAGCATTTTGTCATTTGTCGGGACGATTTGACATTTGTCAGACCTGCGGCCTAATTTGCGGCGTCCAAGAGCGTGCCGCAAAGAGCGTAACCAACAACGTGCCATGAAAAAATCCGGATGGTAGAACAGCCCAGCGAGGCCATTTCCTGCGAGGCCTTGTCGAAGGCGTTCGACGGCGTTCCGGTACTGCGCGACATCTCGGTGCGCTTCATGACCGGCAGCGTCAACGTCCTGGCCGGAGAGAATGGCG
>CAXSEE010000032.1:19212-30468 GCA_964235615.1 uncultured Acetobacteraceae bacterium
ATCTCGGTGCGCTTCATGACCGGCAGCGTCAACGTCCTGGCCGGAGAGAATGGCGCCGGGAAATCCACCCTGTTCAAGCTCATCGCCGGCCAGTTGACGCCGGATGGCGGCAGCCTGTCGCTGCATGGCAGGCCGATACGCCGGTTCGACCCGAAGCAGGCGCAGGCCATGGGTGTCTCCATCATTCCCCAGGAGCTGGCGCCGATACCGGAAATGCAGCTGTGGCAGAATCTGCTGATCGGGCATGAGACGACCGGACCCTTCGGGCTGGTGAAGCGCCGCCGGATGATCGACCAGGCCGCCACCATGCTGGGCAGCGTCGGTCTCGATCTCGACCCGACGATGCCGATGCACAAGCTCGGCGTCGCCGCGACGCAGATGGTCGAGATCCTGAAGGCGACCTCGTGGGACAGCCGCATCGTGCTGATGGACGAGCCGTCTTCGTCGCTTTCTTCGCGCGAGACCGAGCAGCTGTTCCGGGTGATACGCATGATGCGCGAGCGCGGCACCTGCATCCTCTACACCAGCCACCGCATGGAGGAGATCGAGGCGATCTCCGACACGGTGGCGATCATGCGCGACGGCGCCATCATCCGCCACGAGGCGACCTCGGCCCTGAGCGAGCAGGAGATCATCACCGACATGGTCGGCCGCGAGATCACCGAGCTGTTCCCCGACCGCCGCGTCGAGCGGAACGTCGCCGAGCCGATGCTGAGCGTGCAGGGCTTGCGGGTCGAGGGCTACAACCAGAGCGTCTCGTTCACCCTGCGCCCCGGCGAGATACTGGGCTTCGGCGGCCTGGTCGGCGCCGGACGCAGCGAGATGCTGGAGGCGATCTTCGGGCTGCGGCCGGCCACCGGCACGGTGATGCTCGACGGCAAGCCGCTGCCGCTGGGCGACATGACGCAGTCGATCAGCCGCGGCATCGCCATGGTGCCGGAGGACCGCAAGCTGGCCGGCGTGCTGACCTCGCTGTCGATCCTGGACAACATCACCCTGCCGCATCTCGACCGCTTCACCGGCATGCTCGGGCTGGTCGACAACCCCAAGCGCCGCGCCCGCGCGCTGGACGTGCTCAAGCGCACGCAGGTGCTGTACGCGACGCTCGGCCAGCGGGTCGGGCATCTGTCGGGCGGCAACCAGCAGAAGGTCGCCCTGGCGCGCTGGCTGGTGACGGGAATGCCGCGCGTGCTGATCCTGGACGAGCCGACGCGCGGCATCGACGTCGGCGCGCGCTCCGAGCTGTATCGGCTGTTCAACGAGCTGGCGGCGCAGGGTGTGGCGATCCTGCTCGCGTCGTCGGACATGCCGGAGCTGATCAATTTGTCGCACCGCGTGCTGGTCATGCGCGGCGGCGGCATCATGGGCGAACTGGCGAAAGACGAGCTGGACCAGGAACGTATCCTGCGCCTGGCCATGGGGAGACATCTGGATGCCGCCTAGCCACGTGCCGGCGATCGCAGCACCTCCCCTGAAGCAGTCCATGGACGCGCGCCGGATCGGCCGCTTCGCGTTGCGCTACTCGCTGGTGATCATCCTGGCCCTGTTCCTGGTGACGCTGGCGGTCTCGAACCGTTCGTTCCTGACGGTCTCGAACATGAACGTCATCCTGATCCAGGTGGCGGCGAACGCGCTGCTGGCGACCGGCGCGACCTTCGTGATCCTGACCGGCGGGATCGATCTGTCGGTCGGCAGCATCGTCGGCCTGGCCGGGGTCACGGCGGCCCTGTTCGCGCAGAATGACGGACCGATCCCGCTCGTGGAATCCATCGCCATCGGCATCCTCGCCGGCGGGGCGATCGGCGCCTTCAACGGGCTGCTGGTGGCGCTGGCGAAAGTGCCGCCGTTCGTCGCCACCCTGGGCAACATGACGGTCGCCTCGGGACTGGCGTTCGTGTTCAGCGACGGCCAGCCGATCTCGGGGCTGTCGGATCAGTTCCTGTCGCTGTCGGGAACAGTCGCCGGCATCTCGATCCCGGTGGTGGTCATGATCGTCGTGGTGGCGATCTCGTGGGTGGTGCTGGCACGAACCAAGTTCGGCATGCATATCTACGCGGTCGGCGGCAATGCCCACGCGGCACGCGTCGCCGGCGTCAGCCTGAAGACCACGCGTCTCGCGGTCTACACCATCTCGGGCGTGCTGGCCGGCCTCGCCGGGGTGTTGCTGGCGGCACGGGCCACCGCGGGCATCGCCAATACCGGTACCGGCTACGAGCTGAACGCGATCGCGGCGGCGGTGATCGGCGGCATCAGCCTGATGGGCGGGCGCGGCTCGCTGGTCGGCACGGTGTTCGGCTTCCTGATCATCGGCGTGCTCGATAACGGGCTCAACATCATCAACGTGTCGCCCTTCTACCAGTTGATCGTGAAGGGCCTGATCATCATCGGCGCCGTGTTCGTGGACAGCATCACGCACCGCACCGACGACTGAAACTCTCAGAATAGAAAACGAGGAAACGACATGAAGATAGTCTCGACCCGAGCGGCGCTTGCGGGGGCAACCATGCTGGGCGCCGTCGCGGCAGCCGGCCCCGCGCTCGCGGACCGCGCCCATCCGGTGATCGGCGTCACCGTCTACGACATGAGCTCGTTCATCTCGGCGGGCAAGCAGGGCGTGGAGTCCGTGGCCAAGGCGAACGGCGCCACGGTGCTGTGGAACTCGGCGCATATGGACGTGAACGCGCAGATCTCGCAGTTGCAGCAGTTCACCAACCAGAAGGTCGATGCGATCGTGATCGCGGCGGTCAACTCGGCAACGCTCGCTCCGCAGGTGGCAGCCGCCAAGGCCGCCGGCATCCCGGTGGTGATCACCAACCTCACGGTCAACCCGGAGGCGCAGAAGAGTGCCGTCTCCTACGTCGGACCCGATGACGTGAAGGCCGGCGAGCAGGAAGCCCAGCATCTGATCGACGCGATCCACGGCCAGGGCGGCGTCGTCGTGCTGCAAGGGCCGCTCGGCCAGTCCGGCGAGATCGACCGCACCAAGGGCATCAGGAACATCCTGGCCAAGAACCCCGGCGTGAAGCTGCTGGCGATCCAGCCGGCGAACTGGAAGCGCACAGAGGCCTACAGCGTGGCGCAGGACTTCCTGTCGCGCTACGGCGACCAGATCAAGGGCGTGATCTCGGAGAATGACGACATGGCCATCGGCACCATCCAGGCGCTGCGCGAGAAGGGCCTGGCGGGCAAGATCCCGGTCACCGGCGTCGATGGCATCAAGGACGGCATGCGCGCGGTGCGTGACGGCAACCAGCTCGAGACCAACCTGCAGAACGGCCCGCTGGAGCTCGGCATGGCGACGCAGGTGGCGATCAACCAGGCGGAAGGCAAGCCGATCCCGGCGGTGGCGATGTTCGTCATGCCCGAGATCACCAAGCAGAATGTCGCGCATTACTACGGGCAGATGTTCGTCGACCCGGACAAGTTCATCACCGACCTTCCCGGCCTGGTGAACAAGAACCTCGCCTCGGGCCATTACGCGGAGCAGTAGGAGCCCGCGGAGCAATAGGAGCCACTTCATGAGCGGCACGACATTCGATAGCGCCTTCGATTTCAAGGGAAAGGTCGCGATCGTCACCGGCGGCGCCGGCGGCATCGGCCACGCGATCGCGTCCGCGCTGGCGGATCGCGGGGCTACCCTGGTGATCATCGACAAGGCGGCGGATGTCGTGGCCGTCGCCGCGTCCCTGCCCGGTTCGGGACACCTCGGCTGTGCCTTGGACCTGCTCGACGCCGGGCTGCTGGAGCAGACGATCGACGGCATCGTCAGCCGCTTCGGGAAGATCGACATCCTGGTCAACAACGCCGGGATCGTCCGGCTGGCGCCCGCGGAGACCCTCCCGGTCGCCGACTGGGACGCAACGATGGCGGTGAATTTGAAGGCGCCGTTCATGATGTGCCAACTGGTCGGACGGCGGATGCTCGAACGCGGCCACGGGCGGATCGTCAACATCGCCTCCCAGGCCTCGATCGTGGCGCTGGACCAGCATGTCGCCTACTGCGCCAGCAAGGCGGCGATCGTCAGCATGACCAAGATCCTGGCCCTCGAATGGGGACCGCGCGGCATCAACACCAACGCCATCAGCCCGACCGTGGTCGATACCGAACTCGGCCGCAAAGCCTGGGAAGGCGAGAAGGGCGTGGTGTTCAAGCAGAAGATCCCGACCGGACGCTTCGCCCAGCCCGACGAGATCGCGCTGGCGGCCCTGTTCCTGCTGAGCGGTGCCGCGGCCATGATCAACGGCGAGAACCTGGTGGTGGATGGCGGCTACACGATCCAGTAACCACGCGTGACGGCGCGCGAGCTGGCGGAGCTGCTGCGGGACTGCCCGGTCGCCTACCACATGGCCGAGCGGGGAAGCTGGGCGTCCATCCGCGAACATGGGCTGCTGAGCACGTCCGCGCTGCTCGATCTACATGGGATTGGTGGTGCGCAACGAGCCGCCATCGAGGCGATGCGCAGGCCGGAGAAGACGGCGCTCCAGCGCGACGGGCTTCACCGGGTCATCATCAGGGACCAGAAGCCGATGGATGACGCCGGCCTGGCGCGGTCCCTCGACGACGGCCTGTCGCCGGCGGACTGGTATCGGCTGCTCAACCGGCGCGTGTTCTTCTGGTTGACGCGCGGGCGGCTGCTGAGACTGCTCACCGCCCGGCCCTACCGGAATGACGAGCATGACGTGCTGGAGCTCGACAGCGCCGCCCTCGTCGCCGCCTACCACCGGACCATCACGCTCTCGCCGATCAACAGCGGCGTGACGAAGCCGTTTCCGCAGCGGAGAGGGTCCGCGACATTTCTTCCGATCGCAGAGTATCCCTACGCGCAGTGGCGCAAAAAGCGTTCGGTGGGGGAGCGCGTGGTCGAGCTGACCATCGAGCACGGCGTGCCGGATATCGCCCGCTTCGTGCGGCGGGTGACGACCGTGCGCGGCGGCGAGACGATGGGTACGGTCTGGGCCGCTTGACCGCGGCTTGCTTTCAGGCCGGAAGCCGGGCGGCCTGGCCCTGGGCCGCGAGCAATGCCACGGCCGCCTTGTCGAACGAGACGAAGACGTCGGCTCCGAGCCATCGGCCCGCCTGCGCGATGACACCATCCGCGAAATCGCCGCCCGCATCGAGCAGGGCCAGGCCGGCCTCGACCGCCGGCCGGTCCGCCGAGACGTTGCTCGCGTTGAGCAATCGTCGAACCGTTTCCGCGATGTCGTTGCGGCCAATCCGGTAGCCCTGCGACAACACCCAGACCAGTTCCCATAGCACCATGATCGGCAGCGCCACGGCATCGGCGCGGGCGAGTTCGGCCTGTGCCGCGCGGCTCTGGCGTTCGTTATCGCCGGTCACCGCCCGCGCCAGTATGTTGGTGTCGGCGGTTATCTTCACCGCTTGCCGGCCCAGGCGTCAGCCGCGACCTGTCCGATCTGCTCGGTCGACAGACCGACGCCGCCCTCCCGCTTCAGGAAATCGAAGGCGTCGGAAATCCTGCCCGCTGGAGGCGCCATCTTCCCCTCGATCTTCCCCTCGGGCAGCATGTCGATGCTGATCCTGTCGCCGGGATGTACACCCAGATGACGCAGGATATCCTTGCGCAGGGTGACCTGGCCTTTGCTGGTGACGGTAAGGATGGCCACACGCCGATCTCCTCGAAGCCGACGATCAGCAAGCTAAACGTTTTACTTTCAAGCAAAAACTGGCTGTGACGCACAGCTTCCGCCTTGAGCGAGCGCCGCAATCCTCCATCTATGGAAGATGAGCGAGAAACCGACGACCGATACCCCCGACAACGCTGCCGAGAAGCCGGATGTCCAGCCGGAACCTCCGAAGGAGATCGGCGGCCCCAAGGAAGCCGACCCGACCCGCTACGGCGACTGGACCGTGAAGGGCCGTTGCATCGACTTCTAGTCCCGCATCCCTAGATCGGGCCGCCCGCTTCCTGACGCCAGCCGGACTTGACGGTCTGGCGCTGGTGCGGTGGCTTGGGCTGGGTCGAGACAAGATACAGCCCGACGACGAACACCAGGTTGGCGAGCGAGTTGAACTGCATCGCCATCAGGAATAGCCGTTGTGCCGTAGCCGCCTGATAGATGCTGTAGAACATGAACGGGATCGAGAGCGGGCGGAAGCCTTGCAACATGAAGCGCAAGGGGTTGGCGTGGCCCGGACGCACCAGTGGCCGCATCTTGTTGATCGACAGATAGAAAGCGAAGCCCAGCGCCCAGGTCAGGCCGTTCCACAAGGCGCTGTCGATGCTGAGGCCACCGGCCATGAAGATCGCGATCACTGCCGCCGCATCGAGCACGATGGCGCCGAGCTGCATGCTCATGCCGATGTCGAACGCGGTCGGCTTCTCGCCAAGACGGTCCGCGACCGGCTGGAAGATACGTTCGAGCAGCCAGTTGTCCGCTCGATTGACGGCATCGGCGATGTTCATGCCTGCCTGTCGCCCGATGCGAGGCTGGCGTCAAGCGGCGGCGGTATCGGAGAAGGCCAAGGCTCTGCCCTGGACCCGCTCAAGGCGAAGCCTTGAGAATCCAATTCCAATCGGGCGAGGTCAGGGAACGGCGATGGGCACGAAGCCGAATTTCGCCAGCGTCTGCTGTCCCGGCAACGACATGACATAGAGGGCGAAGCGCGCGGCGGCCGGATTGTCTGTCAGCAGAACCATGCCGAAGTTCGACATCACCTCGAGCGCCGGTGGCATCGGGACCGAGACCAGGTCGAGGGCGCCTCGTGCGGTCGAGCTCGTCCGGCTGCAATAGCTCAGCAGCACGTCCGCCTTGTTGGCCGCGAAAATACGTTCGACCGGATCGTGACCCGTGCCATCCGGAGCCTCGGCCGTCCTCCCGAGCAGCGGCATGGCCTTGGCCCGCAGCGTCGCCCCGGCGCCCGGCTGGATGCGGTCGACGCGGCGGAACAGGTCCTGGCTATAGTCGCCGCTCGGATCCGAGCCCGGGGTCGACGTCGCCAGCCTCGTCGCGGGGTCCAGCATGCGCGACACCACGTTGGCCGTGGTCAGTCCGAACGTGCGCCGCCCGATGGCACAGATCTGGTTGCGGGCGAAGAGCAGGATGGCCTTGGACCGTCCGCCCTGCGCCAGCTGCTCCGGTCCCGTCAGGTCGGACGACGCGAACAGGTCGGCGGCGGCGCCATGCTCCAGCTTCTGGCGAAGCAGGCCGGACGGACCATACACCGGACGCATGGTGCTGCCCGATGCGGCACCGCTCTCGGCGAGCAGCGCGCCGAACGGCGCCTTCAGGCTGCCGGCCGCATAGAGCTGGAACGCGTTCGGTGTTGGCGCCGGCTGCGCCACGGACGCGCCGCACCAGAGCAGCGCACCGATGCAGATCAGGACGGGACCGGGACGGGTTCGCATGCTGGAACTCCAAGGATTGTGGATTTGCGGAAGCTGGGGCGGCTAGAAGTGGACCTTGACCCCGCCGAACACCGAGCGCGGCGCGCCGGCGAAGATCGAACCGGACTTGCCGTCGAGCACCGACGCACCTGCCTCCGCACCGGTCGCGGTCAGGCTGTCCGTGACGTTCAGCGCCGAGCCGACATAGGTGCGGTTGGCCAGGTTCTCGACCTCGCAATACAGATGGACGCGGTGCAGCAGGCCGAGCCGCGCCGGCGGATCGTAATGCAGCTCCACGTTGAACAGCCCTGCGCCCTGGGCCTTCAGCAGGTTGGCGTTGTCGAGCCAGTAGCTGTCGCGGAAGGTGAACTCGACGAAGCCGCCGAGCCCTTCGAAGCCTCCATCCGGACGGTCGTAGACCAGCCGCAGGTCGAGCACGTTCGGCACCACGCCGGGGATCGACTTGCCGTCACGGTCGAAGTTGACGGCCGCCTTACCGCCGGTCACGAGCTCGTTGTAATCGGTGTAGATCTGGTTGTCGTAGGTGTAGGTCAGCAGCACGTGGCCGCCGGGGAGCGCGCGCGGCAATGGCGCCCAGTCCGCGCCGAGCTCGATCCCGCGATGCTCCGAGGCCGGGGCGTTGAAGACGAAGTTCTGCAGGTTGGGGCCGGCGCTCTCGTTGATGATCTCGTTCCGGAAGAACTCGTAGAACCCGGTCGCCTGCAGGCGCAGCGCCGCGTTCGGATGCCATTGCGCGTCGAGATCGACACCGACGTTGCTCTGCGACTTCAACTGCGTGTCGCTGCCGAATTGGCCGGTAGGCGCTACGAACAGATTGGTGGTTTGCGGCGTGCCGTAGCCGGTGCCCACCCGGGTCTGCAGCGTCCATGCGGGGGACGGCGTGTAGATCAGCGCGCCCTCCGGTGCCAGGTTAAAATAGAACCGGTTGGCGTTGACGAAGGTGCGCGCGGCACCTTTCGCGCTGTAGGCGTAGATCGTCTCGTTGCCACCGAGATCGGAATACTCGCCGCCGAGCCCGACGACGACGTGCCAGCGCGGCGCCAGTTGGACGTCCTCCTGGACGCGCGCGCCGCCGTTCCACTGGTGTCCGAACACGGTCGAAGCCAGGCTGCCGCGGGTGGCGCCGCCCTGCGGCGTGATGTTGTAGAACCTGCCGCCGAGATCGAAGTAGTTCCAGTTCACGCCGGCGAACGAGGTGACCGGCAGGCCGAACAGGCGCCCGCTGTTGGTGACGTCGCTGCTGACGTTATAGGAGAAGAACGGCCCCTGCTCGCCGGTCGCGGCGGTCGGCTGGTCGATGTCGCGCACGTCGTAGGTGAACTGTGTCCGCCACAGCGTGCGGCTGTCCAGATCATGCTCCCAGCGCACGCCAACGATGGTGCGGCGGTCGTAGCGGCCGATCCCGGCGGCCTGCGCGCTGGTCGCCGCCGTTGGACCGTAGGCACCGTTGCGGAACAGCGAGACGCTGGCGCAACCGGGCGCTTGCAGCTTCGCGCAGCCGGCCTGGAACGGGTTCAGCCCGAACTGGTTGAGCGAGAGGCGGATCGGCAGCCGCGTGTCGGTCACGTTGTTGACGACCTTGAACACCAGCCGGTCGGCGGGGCCGAGATCGACGCGCAACTTGGCGTCCTCGGTCGAGCTGTCATATGCGCTGTTGGCGATGAAGCCGTCTCCGCGCAGGTCGCTGCCGAACACCGACAGGTCGTAGCCTTGGCCGGCGGCACCGGCGTTAGCGTAGGTCTCGACCAGGCCGTAGCTGCCGAATTCCGATCCGAGATCGACGCCCTGGATGTCGGCGCCGTTGCGCGTGTGCAGGTCGATCGCGCCGTCGACGGCATAGTTGCCGAACACGGTGGAGGCCGGTCCCTCGAAGACGTCGGCACTTTCGTAGGCGCGCGGATCGACCAGGTCGGTACGCGAGTTGCCGTCCGGCTGGGTTTCCGGAAACCCGTCCTCCAGCACCTGGATGTTGCGGATCGGCGAGGCCTGCCGGTCGTCCGAGCCGCGAATGGAGATACCGATATCGCGCGGGCCGCTACCGGTGATGAAGGACACGCCGGGCACCGTCGCCAGGATGTCGGCAAGCGTCAGCGCCGGGGTCAGCCCGAAGGTCTTGGCCGACGCGCCGTAGGTTGTCTCGCCCGCCGGTTGTTCCGTTGCCGGTTCCAGGGCGGTGCTTCCCACTACCTGAATATTCTCGGTGGACGGTGTGTCGGGCGTGGCCGCGAAGGCGGACAGCGGCAGGGCCATGCCGAGTGTGGCAAGGGTTCCGCGCAACGCATGTCGGCGCTGCGCGGGCAATATCGGCCAGCTTGGAATTATCAAGACGTCATCCTGGGCAAATCGAGGCAGGCGGCTCGGCGGGACCTACCCGCCTGGCTGCCGATCATGCGTTGGGTCGTTCAGGCCGTCACATCCGTCTGGGCCAGAATCATGTGGCTACGGCTGGCAGAACCGGCTTCACCGATACGATCTCAAGGCATCCCGTCATCCTGACCAATTCCTGACGCGGCGAGTTCTAGCGTCGTCACCTGCCCTGTCTCGTGAAGTTTCGATGACCGGGGCGAAAGACCAGGGCTCTGCCCTGAACCCGCTCAAGGCGAAGCCTTGAGAATCCAATTCCATGAATGAGTTGGTTTCCAAAGGCCAAGGCCTTTGGCGGGTCTGGGCAGAGCCCAGCCTTGCCTTCCGACGGTCAATCCCACCGCCGATTGACATAAAAAAAGGCGGCACCATCGCTGGCGCCGCCCTGTTCATTCAATAGCCGAAGATGCGGATCAGTCGGTGGTCTGGTTCCGCCGGCGGATCGCGGCCCCCAGGATGTCACCCAGCGAGGCGCCACTGTCGGACGAGCCGTATTCGTTGATCGCCGCCTTGTCCTCTTCGACCTCGCGTCCCTTGATGGTGAGCGAGAGCTTGCGGGAAGCGCGGTCCACCGAGATCACCTTCGCATCGACGCGCTCGCCGACGGCGAAACGCTCCGGGCGCTGGTCGGTCTTGTCACGAGCCAGCTCGGCGCGGCGGATGAAGCCGCTCAGCACCTCGTCGACCTTCACCTCGATGCCGTTGGCCTGGATCGCGGTGACGATGCAGGTCACCACCGTGCCCTTGTTGACGCGCGACAGGGTGTCGGCGGCCGGGTCGTCCTGCAACTGCTTGATGCCGAGCGAGATGCGCTCCTTCTCGACATCGACGTCCAGCACGCGAGCCTTGACGACCTGGCCCTTCTCGAAGGCGGCCATCGCCGTCTCGCCGGCGTCTTCCCAGGACAGGTCGGACATGTGGACCATGCCGTCGATGTCCGCGGACAGGCCGACGAACAGGCCGAACTCGGTGATGTTGCGGATCTCGCCCTCGACCGTGGAGCCGACCTTGTATTCCTCGGCGAACTGCTCCCACGGATTGCGCTGGACCTGCTTGAGGCCGAGCGAGATGCGCCGCTTGGAGCTGTCCACGTCGAGCACCATGACGTCGACTTCCTGCGACGTGGCGACGATCTTGCCCGGATGGACGTTCTTTTTCGTCCAGGACATCTCCGACACATGGACCAGGCCCTCGACCCCGGCCTCCAGCTCCACGAAGGCGCCGTAGTCGGTGATGTTGGTGACGCGTCCGCTGTAGCGGGCTCCGGGCGGATACTTGGCGGCGACGCCTTCCCAGGGATCGGCCTCGAGCTGCTTCATGCCCAGGCTGATGCGCTGCGTCTCGGAGTTGAAGCGGATCACCTGCACGCGGACCTGCTGGCCGATCTGCAGCGCCTCGGAGGGGTGGTTGATGCGCTTCCAGGCGATGTCTGTCACGTGCAGCAGGCCATCGACGCCGCCGAGATCGACGAACGCGCCGTAGTCGGTGATGTTCTTGACCACGCCGTCGAGGATCATGCCCTCCTT
>CAXSEE010000033.1:0-29841 GCA_964235615.1 uncultured Acetobacteraceae bacterium
GTCGCCGCCGCGACCGCGGCCGGAAGGCCCGGGACGGGGGCCACCGCGTCCGGCCACATCTGTTCCTTGAGGCTGGCCATCACGTTCCGCGCCGCGATGCCCCTCGGATAGTTCCCGAAGCGGCTGCCCTGGGGGCTACCGGGCATGCGGGGCGGTACGCCATTGCGATACTGTGGCAGGTCATGGACCACCGGCGGCTCTGGCTCCGGCTCTGGCGGATACAGCAGATGCAACGGGATCATCACGTTCATGGTGATCGGGATGCGGACCATGCCCGGCTCGTCAGGCAGATCGAAGAAACCCGACGCGATCGCCTCGTCGATGGTCATGTGGCCGACCTCGGCCTGCATCGTGAACGGGATGCTCTCGCCGCCGATCGACAACCAGCCCGGTTCGGCGGGTCCCAGCTCTTCAGGCGGGAACGGGTCCGGCATCATCGCGCTTCCTTCGGCTGATCGCGCGATTCTAGCCTGTCCCCATACGTTACCGTAATGGAATGCCGATCTTCCGGCCCGATCTTCCGCAATCACGCCGAAGTGCCGGGTCCGACCGGAAGCGCCATGCTGCAAAGCAGAAAAACCGCAGGCGTTTCGATTGACCGCCCTCGCGCCCGGGCGTAGTACCGCCATATAGAGCATAGATCCCCGCGGTTCACGATCGCTTTCAAGGAGTTGCCCTCAGCATCATGAAGGATGTCCGCGACGCGCTATTCGTGGCGCAGAAAACCGACGGCACTCTGGTCCGCCGCCCGATGTCTCCGCACCTGCAGGTCTATCGCCCGCAACTCACCTCGGTGCTGTCCATCCTGAACCGCATGTCGGGCATCGCCAGCTCGGCCGGCACCTTGCTGCTGGTCTGGTGGCTGGTCGCCGCCGCCACCGGTCCGAAACCATTCGCGACCGTGCAGCACGTGGTCGCCAACCCGATCGGGATGATCATCCTGTTTGGGTGGACCCTGGCCCTGGTCTACCACACCTTCGCCAGCCTCCGTCATCTCGCCTGGGACGCCGGCTACGGCTTCAGCCTGCCGGCGACGCATCGCAGCGGCTGGGCGAGCGTCATCGCCACCCTCGCCGTGACCGCCCTGATCTGGGCCATCGGCCTGAGCCTCTTCTCGAGCCTGAAGGGCTGAGCGCATGACCGAACAGAACCGGGTGAGCGACAAGGACAGCCACGTCGCGATCATGCGGTCGCAGCTCGGGCGCGTGCGCGGGCTCGGCGCGTCCAAATCCGGTGTCGAGCATTGGTGGGTCGAGCGGCTGACCGCCATCGCCCTGGTGCCGCTGACGATCTGGTTCGTGGTCTCGGTGCTGGTCCTGTTGGGTGCGGACCAGCACACGGTCGTCGTCTGGGCCGGACGGCCGGTGAACACGGTGCTGCTGCTCGCACTCGTGATCATGACCTTCCATCATATGCAGTTGGGCTTGCAGGTGGTCATTGACGATTACGTCAAGGCTAGCCACCTCCCCGTTACCTTGTTGAACAAGGGAGCGGCGATGATCCTGGGTTTGTTCTCGATCGTCGCCATTCTCAAGATGGCGTTCTGACGCCGGGAAGCTATTGATGCCGGAAACCTGCAAATGAATGCCATCTCGTCGCCCTCCACGCGTGCCTACAAGGTCATCGACCATGCTTACGACGTGGTGGTGGTCGGCGCCGGCGGCTCCGGCCTCCGCGCCACCCTCGGCATGGTCGCGAGCGGACTGAAGACCGCCTGCATCACCAAGGTGTTCCCGACCCGCAGCCACACGGTCGCGGCCCAGGGCGGCATCGGCGCCTCGCTCGGCAACATGGCCGAGGATAACTGGCGCTGGCACATGTACGACACCGTGAAGGGCTCGGACTGGCTCGGTGACCAGGACGCGATCGAATACATGTGCCGCGAGGCGGTGCCGGCGATCCACGAGCTGGAGCATTTCGGCGTGCCCTTCTCGCGCACGGAGGACGGACGCATCTACCAGCGCCCGTTCGGCGGCCACATGAGCGAATACGGCAAGGAGCCGGTTGCGCGTGCCTGCGCCGCCGCCGACCGCACCGGCCACGCCATCCTGCACACGCTGTATCAGCAAAGCCTGAAGCATAACGCCGAGTTCTTCATCGAGTATTTCGCCCTCGACCTGCTGATGGACGAGGACGGCACTTGCCGCGGCGTCATGGCCTGGTCGCTCGAGGACGGCACCATGCACCGCTTCCGGGCCAACATGGTGGTGCTGGCCACCGGCGGCTACGGACGCGCCTATCTGTCCTGCACCTCGGCCCATACCTGCACCGGAGACGGCGGCGGCATGGCGATGCGCGCCGGCCTGCCGACCCAGGACATGGAGTTCGTGCAGTTCCACCCAACCGGCATCTTCCCGGCCGGATGCCTGCTGACCGAAGGCTGCCGCGGCGAAGGCGGCTACCTCACCAACTCCGAGGGCGAGCGCTTCATGGAGCGCTACGCACCGTCGGCGAAGGACCTCGCCTCGCGCGATGTCGTCAGCCGCTCGATGACCGTCGAGATCAACGAGGGTCGCGGCTGTGGTCCGAACAAGGACCACATCATGATGCATCTGGAGCATCTCGGCGCCGACCTGCTGCACCAGCGCCTGCCCGGCATCAGCGAGACGGCGCGCGTGTTCGCCGGCGTCGACGTCACCAAGGAGCCGGTGCCGGTGCTGCCGACCGTGCATTACAACATGGGCGGCATCCCCACCAATTATCACGGCGAGGTGCTGCGCCCGACCGCTGCCGATCCAGACGCCATCGTGCGTGGCCTGATGGCCGTCGGCGAGGCCGCCTGCGTCTCGGTGCATGGCGCCAACCGCCTCGGCACCAACTCGCTGCTCGACCTGGTGGTGTTCGGCCGCGCTGCCGCCCTGCGCGCCGCCGAGATCATGAAGCCGGGCGCGACCGTTGCCCCCCTTCCCGCACGCGCGGGCGAAGCGACACTCGACCGTCTCGACCGTGTCCGTCACGCCAATGGCTCTACCCGTGTCTCGACCATGCGCGAGCAGCTCCAGCGCACCATGCAGGGGCATGCGGCTGTGTTCCGCACCGGCAACAGCCTGAGCGACGGCGTCGACAAGATACGCAACCTGTGGACCGGGCTGCCCGACATGGTGGTTTCCGACCGCTCGCTGATCTGGAACAGCGACTTGATGGAAGCGCTCGAATTCGAGAATTTGATCGCCAATGGCACTGTCACTATGGCCAGCGCCGAAGCCCGGCTCGAGAGCCGCGGGGCACATGCCCATGACGACCATCCCGATCGCGACGATGCAGAGTGGATGAAGCATTCCGTCTCGCATCTCGGCGATACCGGTGAGGTCAAGATGTCCTATCGCCCGGTGCGGATGCAGACTCTGACCAACGAGGTCTCCGTCTTCCCGCCCAAGAAGCGCGTGTACTGAGAGGTCTCAGGAAATGGTTGAACTCAGGCTCCCGAAGAACAGCAAGATCGGCAAGGGCCGCACTTTCAAGGCTCCGGCTGGCGCCAAGCGCGTCAAGGAATTCAAGATCTACCGTTGGAACCCCGACGACGGAAAGAACCCCGAGGTCGACACTTATCAGCTCGATCTCGACCGGATGGGACCGATGGTCCTCGACGCGCTGATCCACATCAAGAACGATGTCGATCCCACACTCACCTTCCGCCGCTCATGCCGTGAAGGCATCTGCGGTTCCTGCTCGATGAACATCGACGGTGTCAACACGCTCGCCTGCCTGAAGCCGATCGAGGAGGTGAAAAAGGAGGTCAGGATCTACCCGCTGCCGCACATGGCGGTGGTCAAGGACCTGGTTCCCGACCTCAGCGCCGCGTATGCGCAGCTTCGCTCGATCGAGCCGTGGCTCAAGACCGACACTCCGGCGCCTCCCGACGGCGAGCGCCGCCAGAGCACCGAGGAACGCGCCGAGCTCGACGGCATGTGGGAGTGCATCCTGTGCTTCTGCTGCACCACCTCTTGCCCGTCCTACTGGTGGAACGGTGACAAGTATCTCGGCCCGGCGACACTTCTGGCCGCCTACCGCTGGATTGCCGACAGCCGCGACGAGTATACCGGAGCGCGCCTTGACGCGCTCGAGGACCCGCTGAAGCTGTATGGCTGCCGCACCATCATGAACTGCACGCAGACCTGCCCGAAGGGCCTGAACCCAGCTGCGGCGATCGGCAAGATCAAGCAGTTGCAACTCCAGAGGAAGGGGTAAGGCAAGGGGCTTTGCCCCTTGACCCCATCAAAGGCGGAGCCTTTGAAATCCATTGATCGAATTGGGGTCTGGGGCCTGAGGCCCCAGCGGGTCACGGGCAGAGCCCGTGTTTGAAGGCCTCCCGGACGGCCCAAACCGTCGCGCCGCCTGGCGGGACAGCCTTCTGGCCGATCACGCGATCTTCCGCACTGTCTGGTCGAACTTCGCGGCCGTCGCGACCGGCCGCGTATACCGGTGCAACCACCCGACGCCGGCACGCCTCTCGGAGCTGGCATCGCGCTACCACTTGCGCACCCTGGTCAATTTGCGCGGCCATCGCCTGTGTGGTTCGGATGCCCTGTCTCGGGAGGCTGCCAGCCAGATCGGGCTCGACCATGTCGACATGCCCTTCGAGAGCCGGGGAGCGCCGCATCGCGAGCGGATCCTGCGCTTCGAGACGATGTATCGCGGGTTGAAATTCCCGATCCTGATGCACTGCAAGTCCGGTGCCGACCGCGCCGGTTTGGCATCCGGTTTGGTGGTGATGTTCGAGGGTGGCACGGCCGCCGACGCTTTGCGTCAGCTTTCGTGGCGCTTCGGTCATTTCAACCGCAGCCGCACCGGCATATTGGATGCCTTCTTCCTGCGCTACCAGCGCGATGCCGAGGGGCGCCTGCCGTTCCTCGACTGGGTGCGTGACGAATATGACGAGGCGGCACTGAAGCGGGATTTCGTGGCCGGAAAATTATCCAGCTTCCTGAACGACGCAATGCTGCGACGCGAGTAGCGGCGGCAGCTACCCTACTCGCTCTTCTCGACCGGCCCCATCGACTTGATCAGATCGAGTACACGCTTGCGGACCGGCAGCTCGCTGATCCGGTAATAGGCGCGCACCAGGTCGATGGTCTCCTTGCGGGTGAACAGGTCGTCGGCCCCGCCGAAGCCGTCCTGCGACTCGGCGAAACCGCTCACCTGCTGCGAGCTGCTGCGTGCTCCCGCCGCCGCATAGGGTGCCGGCAGGTCGTCGAAGAAGAAGCTGACCGGCACGTCGAGCACGCGGGACAGGTCGAACAGGCGCGACGCACCCACGCGGTTGGCGCCGCGCTCGTATTTCTGCACCTGCTGGAATGTCAGGCCCAGCGCATCACCGAGTCTCTCCTGCGACATGCCGAGAAGCGTGCGGCGAAGCCTGATGCGGCTGCCGACATGCACGTCGATCGGGCTTGGCCGGGACTCGCGCTCGGCGGGCTCGGCGTCACCCGGATTGAAGCCCGCGTTCCTGCTGACTGGAGTCCGCCCCATCATCGCCTCGCCTTTCTGGTGTCTCAAATGTAAACCTGCAACCTTGAATTGTCAAACTTAACGAATTCGCGTCAAACTTGACAATATCGGCGGGTCTTCGAGGCGATTAATGAGATCAGTCCCGAATGGGGCGGGGCAGTCCCAGGCTGCAGGCGGATACGACCAGCGCGAGCAGCATGGGTATCAGGAGGCCAAACCGCGCGAATGGTGTCGCCGGCAGCGGTCCCGGCAGCGTCACCGCGACGGTGGCGGCCCGTCCCCAGCCGATTCGCGCCAGTTCGTGACCGAAGCCGTCATAGGCCGCCGAGATACCGGTATTGGCGGCTCTGGCCAGGGGAATGCCCTCTTCCACCGCGCGCATCCTTGCCGCCGCGAGATGCTGCCGTGGTCCCGCGCTGTCGCCATACCAGCCGTCATTGGTGATGTTGAGCAGCCAGCCGGGCCGGTCGGACGCATCCGCCACCCGGGCCGGGAAAATCACCTCGTAGCAGATCAGCGGCGCGAACGGCGCGAGGCCGGGGATATGCAGGGTGCGACGGCGAGCCCCGGCCTCGAAGCCGCCGCCCGGCACGATCTGCACCGGCAACCCTGCCGGCTGATATTCGCCGAACGGCACCAGATGGACCTTGTCGTAGACTGCCGCCACCGAGCCATCCGGACGCAGCACGAACAGGCTGTTGCGCGGCCGGCCATCGACGCCGAAACGGACGCTGCCGACGAGGCCGGCGGCGGCACCGGAAGCTTGGGCCATGATGATCCGGCGAGCCTCCACATCCTCGTCGAGCAGTCCGGGAAAGGCGCTCTCCGGCCAGGCGAATACCAGTGGAGGCGGGTGGGAACGCGCCTGGCGAACTCCTTCGGCGGTCAGCCGCACATAGGTGCGGAACGTCTGCACCGCCCAGGCGTGGTCGAGCTTCTCGACCTCGGGGATGTTGCCCTGCACCAGCAACACCGTCGGGCCTCGCGGCGTCACCGGCTGCACCCACGCCATCCGTGCGGCGCCGAAGCCGGCCAGGGCCGCGAACAGCATCACGGCAAGCGCCACCGCGCGACGGCCCAGCATCGGGGAGGCCGCCATGAGCAGGGTCAGCAGCGTGAGGCCGGGCACGCCGATCCAGGCGGCCGACTGGATCATGATGTCGCCGGACCGGCCCGGCCATTCCCAACTGCTGCCGAGCGGGTTCCACGGAAAGCCGGTAAAGGCGAACTCGCGTGCGAGATCCGACAAGGTCCAGAGCCCGGCGAACAGCATGACGCGCCGCCATCCGGGTGCGGCACAGCGGCTGGCGGCACAGGGCACGGCGACGAACACCGCGAGCGGGATGGCGCATAACGGGGTTGCCAGCGGCAGCGCCCACCAGAACACGTCGATCCGTGTCAGGACGGCGTTGGTGAGCCAGTACAACCCCGCGCAGTAGAAGCCGAAACCGAACACGAAGCCGCGCCAGAAGGCCGCCCCCCAGGAACTGGCCGCATCGAGCCTGGCCAGCAGCAGCGGCACGGTGAGCAGCAGGATCGGCACCAGCCCCAGCGGCGGCAGCGCCAGCGCCGACAGCATGCCCGCAGCCAGCAGCAGAGCAAGCTCGCCCCATCCTGTAGTGGATCTTATAGCGGTGGCCACCGGACGGAAGTCTCCGCTCAGTCCAGCGCGTCGCGGAGCTGACGCTCGTAATGGCGATAGTATTTATCGGTGATGAGGTCGGTCTTGACCACGACGGCGACGTCGGTGGTGTTGAACTGGGTGTCGATCACGGCACCGTCGCCGATGAAGCCGCCCAGGCGCAGATATCCCTTGATCAGCGGCGGCAGCTGCAGCTGCGCGCGCTTGTGGTCGATCGTCGTGGGATCGCAACGTCGCATCTCGATGTAGCGCCCTGGCACCGCGCGCAGGCGCAGCGCCGGAGGGGCCAGATGGTTGTGGTAGAGGTAGGTCAGCTCGTTGCACAACCGCTCGGGATCCGTGCCCGGCAGGCTGGCGCAGCCGAACATCACGTCGATACGGTGCAGGAACACGTAGGCCGCGATCCCGCGCCAGAGCAGTTGCATCACGGCTCGGCCGCGATAGCGCGCATCGACGCAGGAGCGGCCGAGTTCGAGCAGCCGGCCGGGAAAGCCGGTGATCCGGCTGATGTCGTACTCGTCGGAAGTATAGAAGCGGCCGATCCGGCTGGCGCCGTCGTTCTGCACCAGCCGGTAGGTGCCGACCACGCCGCGCGGCCCGGAGCTGACGGCGTGGTCGATCACCAGGAGATGGTCGGCGACGTCGTCGAAGATGTCGATGTCCCGCTTCAGGCGGCGCGCCCGCTCGTCCGGCTGGGCGCCCATCTCGTCGTAGAAGATGCGGTAGCGCAGCGCCTGGGCCGCGTCGCGTTCGGCCGCCGTGGTGGCGATCCGCACGCCGAGGTTGCCGGCACGAAGTTCACCGAAGCCTCCCGGCAAGGTCGGCGGCGGGATCGGCGGGGCCACGATCGGCGTGGTGAGGCTCACCGTGCGGCTCCGTCGGGATGGGCGGGATCGGATGGCTCGTCGTCATCCATTTCGGCCTCATCTTGCTCCAGGTCGGACTGCTCCAGCTCGGACGCCCGTGGGTCGGCGTGCGGCAGGCCGGGCCGTCCGTCGCCTCCCGCCGGGCTGTCGCTGCGACGGCGCGCGAACAGCTCCATGCGATGGGAGACGAGATCAAACCCCAGCCGCTGGGCGATCTGGCGCATCAGCAGCTCATGCTCGGCATCCTCGAACTCGATGACGCGGCCGGTCTCGATATCGATGAGGTGGTAGTGATGCCCATGCTCCGTGGCTTCGTAACGGGCGCGGCCGCCGCCGAAGTCGCGCCGCTCCAGGATGCCCTTCTCTTCCAGCAGCCGCACCGTCCGGTAGACGGTCGCCACCGAGATGCGGCTGTCCAGGGTGGTTGCCCGCCGGTAGAGCTCCTCGACGTCCGGATGGTCCTCCGCCTCCGAGAGCACGCGGGCGATAACACGGCGCTGGCCGGTCATCTTGAGCCCGCGCTCGACGCAGAGCCGCTCTATGCGCGATCCCATCGCCTCACCAGTGGCTACCCTCGTGGAAGACGCTCGCGCTCATCCCAGGCGGCGTAGCCGATGATGACGGACCTTGTCCAATCGTGAAACGACGGCGCGGCGATCGGGTCCGCTATTCGATCTATTATTCGATTGGGCGCGGCTTGGTCCCGAGCCCGATCTGCTTGGCCAGGGCGGAGCGGTGCCGGGCGTAATCCGGCGCCACCATGGGATAATCGGGCGACAGGCCCCAACGCTCGCGATACTGGTCGGGGGTCATGTTGTAGGCGGTCTTGAGATGGCGCTTCAGCATCTTGAGCTTCTTGCCGTCCTCGAGGCAGACGATATGGTCCGCGAACACCGACTTGCGCACTGAAACCGCAGGTTGTGGCTTGTCCACCGGCACCAGATCGCGGCCGACATCGGCGAGCGTGCGGTAGACATCCTGGATCAGGGCAGGAAGAGCGTCGGAATGAACGGAATTATTGGAGACATGAGCGGCGACGATCTGGGCAGTCAGTCCCAGCACGTCCGCTTCTTCCACCTGTTCGGTCATTGCTCGCGCCTCTGGTAACAAAGAGTAAAAACCTATATAGAATCTATTCCCGTTGCTGCAATATGTATTTCATCCTTACTCATGCGACGCTGAGACAGCTGTAACCTTCGGATCGCTATGCCTGTGCAACAGCTCGACATCACCCGCGAGACCTGTCCGATGACCTTCGTGCGCACCCGGCTGGCGCTCGACCGGATGCCTTCCGGGGATGTCCTGCAGGTCCGCCTACTCGGCGAGGAACCCCGCCGCAACGTCGTGCTCAACGCGCAGGCGCTGGGTCACGCGGTGCTGTCGGACGAACCCGATGGCGACGGCGCCAGGCTGGTCGTCATCCGCCGTCGCTGAGACCATTCCATAACCAGTGCGTCGGATCCGTCCGGATAATAGCGATAGCGCCGGCCGATCTCGACGAAGCCGCCTCGACGGTAGAGCGCGCAGGCCGCCGCATTGCCGGGTGCCACCTCGAGATAGACCCGCGAGGCACCACGCCGGACGCATTCCGTCACGGCCATGCCCAACAGGACGCCACCAGCCCCCCGCCCCCGCGCCTCCGGCCGCACGGCGATGGTCAGCAGCTCCGCCTCATCGGCCGCCACACGCGGCAGCGCCATGCCGCAAGCCGACCCACCCGCGTCATGCAGGCAGGCAAAACAGCCGGGCATGTCCAGCAGGGCGGTGAACGCCACCCGGTCCCAGCGTTCCGCGGGCGGGAACGAGGCCTGGTGCAGCGACGCCAGCAGGTCGGCATAGGCATGGCCCTCGCGGATCATGCCGGAAGCGGTCGCAACCCAGCCGCGGGCCGCTTGGCCTCCGGCGCATCCACATACAACGGAAGTGCGGCCAGCGGCGGCAGGCGTCCATGCAGCCGGTCCAGCGCGATCGCGGCGATCGCCAGCGGCTCGGGCCGCTCGACAGGACTCGCGACCGCAACGCCGCCGGCCGACCGGATCCGGATCGCCACCAGGGAAGCGGCATCGCCGGCGAGCAGCACCGGATAGTCGGGTATCGGAACCTCGTCCAACATGAAGGCTTCCGGACCCTCGTGTTCGGGCCGCTCGATGAAGACGCGGTCACGACGTGCCATGGTGGCGCACCAGAGCTTCATGCCGGGTGACCGAGTGCCGGACGCATCGCCTAGCGTACGCCGCAGGGCCTCGCCGCCGCCAACCCCCTGCAAGGGCGCCCCGGACCCCAGGGCGATGCCGTGAGCCAGCGCCAGCGTGGCGCGCAGCCCGGTGAAGCTGCCCGGCCCGATGATCGCCGCGATCAGGCCCAGTGACCTGGCTTCCCAGCCAGCGGTCGCCAGCATGTCGCGCAACAGGCTGGCCAGGCGCGTGGCGCCACCGCGACCCGGCTGCCCGGCCTGCCGCAACAGCTCCAGGCCGTTGGAGCCATCCGCCACGAGTGCCACGGTGCCATCGCCGCCCTGGCCGTTCAGCACCAGGATGCGCATGACACTCAAGGGGTCATCGGTCAGAGCAGCAGGCAGGCTTCGTCGAAGGCCAGACGCGGCGCGCGCGGCACGTCGGGGATCCCGTCCGCGTAACCCAGGTTGACCAGGAAGTTGGACCGCCAATTCCCTGACGTGGAACCACGGCCGAACAGGAAGATCTCGTCCACCTTGGCATTGTCGAACCCGGACATCGGCGCCGCATCCAGTCCGAGCATACGTGCCGCCAGGATCAGATAGCCGCCTTGCAGGGTGGCGTTGCGGAAGGCCGTCTCCTCGGCGAGGCCGGCATCGGCGGCGAACCAGGACCGCGCCTCGGCGTGCGGATACAGGCGCGGCAGCTGCTCGTAGAACATCGGGTCGCTGGCCACGATGACCGTGACCGCGGCGCTCATCGTCCGCTCGACATTGCCCGTGGACAAAGCCGGACGCAGCCGCTCCCGGCTATCCCGGCTCTCGAGGAACACGAACCGCGCCGGCGAACAGTTGCCCGAAGTCGGCCCGAGCTTCACCAGGTCATACAGCGTATGCAGCAGCGACTGTGGCACGGCCGCATCGCGCCAGCGCGTGGCTGTGCGGGCAGTGCGGAACACCCGGTCGAGCAGTTCCTCGGACGTGTCCTGCGGAAGATGCCCGTCAAGGCCAGCGTGCAGGCTGCCCTCGCCGCCATCCCCGCCGCCGCCCGGGGCAAGCGCCGTATCGGACGCCATTATGCCCTCAGGCCTCGACCTGCTCGACCGACTGCACTTCCGGCACATAGTGGCGGAGCATGTTCTCGACCCCGTGCTTGAGCGTCGCCCGCGACGACGGGCAGCCCGAGCAGGCGCCCTGCATATGCAGACGCACGATGCCGTCGCGGTAGCCGCGGAACACGATGTCGCCGCCGTCGCTGGCCACGGCGGGGCGTACACGGGTGTCGAGCAGCTCCTTGATCTGGGCAACGATCTCGGCATCCTCGGGAGAGACGTCCTCGTCGGCGAGGTCGGCCTGGCCTTCGACCATCGGCCGGCCGGAGACGAAATGATCGACGATCGCCGACAGCACCAGCGGCCGGATCTCCGACCACTCATGGTGGTCGGCCTTGGTGACGGTGATGAAGTCGCCGCCCAGGAACACGCGCGTGACGCCATCCAGCGAGAACAGCGCGGACGCCAGCGGCGAGCGCTCCGCCGCCTCGTCGCTGATGAAGTCGGCGGTGCCGCTTCCCATCACGTCGCGGCCGCCGGGGATGAACTTCAGCGTCGCGGGATTCGGGGTGTCCTCGGTCTCGATGAACATGGGAGATATCCTATGGCAGGCTGGGCGCGCCCTGAGCCTGCATGAAGCGTCCGTAAGAACTCTCTCATGTGGCTAGAACCACCCGGCAGGCAAGAGGGTCACACCGGGCGGATAGTTTCCAATTGACAGCGGCACCCCTGCTCTGGCCATGCATCCCGCATGAGAAAGAGCCCGTCCCGCCTCTCGATGCTCGCGTGTCTGCTGCTCGCCGGCGCCGCTTTCCTGCCTGCCGGCAACGCCCGGGCACAGGCGGCGCCGCACCCGGAACGGCTGGCTTTCGTGCTGAACTCCGCGGACGCCTCGATCAGCGAGATCGACATCGACAGCCGCCAGGAGGTGCGCCGGCTGCCGGTGCTGCGCGAACCCCATCACATGGCGGTAACGCCGGACGGCCGCTCGCTGGTGGTCGGAGACACCGCCGGCAACGCGCTGTTCTTCCTCGACCCGGTGACCGGAAGCGTGCAGCGCCACATCCCGGTCAGCGATCCCTACCAGCTTTCCTACAGCCCGAACGGCCGCTGGCTGACCCTCGCCGGCCTGGCCCGCAACCAGGTCGATATCTACGACGTCGCGACCATGACCCTGGCCCATCGCGTGCCCGCGCGCAGCATGCCCAGCCACATCAACTATTCCCCGGATTCCACGGTCGCCTATGTCAGCCTGCAGGACAGCGGCATGCTGATGGCCATCGAGACCGCCACCGGCCGCGTGAAGTGGCAGAGCCGCGTGGGCTCCACTCCCGCCGGTGTGCTCTGGCACCAGGGCCGCATCCTGGTCGGCGTCATGGGCACCGACTATGTGGCCGTGGTCGATCCGGCCGATGGCCATGTCGAGCGCGAGATCCACATGGCTCCGGGACCGCACAACCTGTTCGCCGCCCCCGGCCGCCGGCTGCTGTTCGTCACCTGCCGGGTCTCCGGCACGATCGAGCAGCTCGACTGGGACAGCCTCGCCATCATACGCACCTACCGTGTCCCCGGCGGCCCCGACGACATCGTGTTCGGCCCCAACGACACGCTGTGGGCCACCCTGCGCTGGCGCGAGCATGTCGCCGTGATCGACCGGGCCAGCGGTGCGATGAGCTTCATTGCGACCGGACGCTCGCCGCACGGCATCTGGTTGAACACCGCGTTGCCGGCGAGGAAGATCAGCATGGCAACGGGAGTGCCCGCGGGGTAGGCGTCAGGGCATCTTGCCTGAACCAACGCCATTACAACTCTGCCGTACCAGCCGGTGATCAGGCGCGGCCCAGCGGAAACACACTGGAGGGTCGCGCATGTCGGCAGTGTCGTAGACGCGCAGACCATCTATGCCGTTGATGTCCAGCAACTCGATGAGAGAGCCCTGGATCTCACCGAGCTGCCTCGGGACCTGGTCGGCTCCGATGCCATAGGGGCCAGGCGGACGATCCGGCTGCTCGTTGCCTCGTCGTCCCATGCAGCCCATAGAAGGTCGTTATCGCTGCCGCCGGCGGGGGTGACCTGCACCTTCCAAGCTCCTGCTGCCACCATAGCCATGATGGGCGGTCCAAAGGCACCGAGTTCCTGATGCTTGTTGGAAGCGGGTGCGGGAGTTGCACAGAGGAGGACAGCAAGGATCGACGGAAACAGTCTCACCGCCTGGTCCCTACTGGACCAACAGGTGTCACGGGATTCACGACCTCGATCATGATGTGGAGTAGGCCCGCATTAGTGTCCGTAATCTGATCCGGGCTCCGTCCGACGAGACAGGCCATCGCTGCCCGGCTGAGGTCCAGAACGCGGTCTTGACCCTCCTTTCCATTACCAGTGTCATTGACGATTACGACAACGCTGCGATTGAGATAGCTTAGAAGGAGCTCGGTGCCGAAATGAACAGCTCCCCGGTGGCTGCCAAGTAGTGCCGCCGTAAAGCCCTTATGCATGTATCTATCGACGCGCGCGTGCATCGAATCTGCGACTGGTTTATCAATGAATTGATCACTGTAGGTCGAATCGATCCCAAAACGTGGGAGAGACTCAGACACCGTAAATCACCTCTGCAAGCAGGCGTGCGACATAGCCGGCCAGTTCATGTGATCACCCAAGACAAACAGCAATGGCAGCGGGTCTGATCATTCTTCTGGTGCTGCATCTCGATGATGCGAGCTTCCAGGCGGTTAACGATCCGGCGCTGAAGCTCGCCCTTCAGTCGCGGCTTGCCATCGACCCCGCGTAGGGCAGCGCGCCCAGCCTTGCGACCCCCTCGGCATTGCCCAGCACCGCGGCCCGCTCGCGCGCGGACAATGCGGCCACAGCGCCCGAAAGGTCGCTCGCCTCCGCCAGCCGCGCCAGCCCCAGCACCAGGTCGGCGTCGATCGGGCCGTCTCCCGGAAGGCGCGGCGGCGGCAGCATCGCCAGGTGCGCTGCCAGCAGCGCCGGGTCGGTCAGCAGGAGCCGCCAGGGATCGCCGGGCACGGGGTCGGCACTACGAATAAGGGCGGCGGCTCGAGCCAGGATCGGCGGCGGCACGACCTCCTCCGGGATACGCAGCAGCCCGAGACGGGCCAGCAGCAGACCGGGAGCGCGATCCGCCGTCCAGGCCGCCAGCGGCACCGCCAGGGTCAGGCCAAGCAGCACCGGCGTCATCCAAAGGAACAGCGAGGGCGACACCACCCAGGCGATCCCGGCCAGGACCAGGCCGATCAGCATGTATTGCCAGTAGGCTCGCCAGACCTGCGCCAGCGGCACGCGGCCGTCGTCCCGGCGCTGCGCGTTCCAGCCGGAGTCGCGCCCGGCCAGGATACCGGCGACCGCGTTGGTCTGGATCAGCATCGCGATCGGCGCGATCAGGCCGCCGATCAGGGTCTCGATGAGAATGGACAGCAAGGCGCGCCACAGGCCGCCCACGCCGCGCCGCTCGGACCGCGCCCGAAACAGCGCGATCCAGGCCATCAGCTTGGGCGCCAGCAGGATCGCCATGGTGACGATGAACATGAACTTGGCCAGCACCGGATCGACCTGCGGCCAGTTCGGGAACAGGCTCTTGGTAGCACCGAAATATTCCGGCCGCACGAAGCGCGACTGCAACGAGATCGCGATGCCGCAGAGCAGGAAGATCAGCCACAGCGGCGACGTGACATACGAGCCGATGCCCATCATCAGATGCAGCCGGCTGACCCAGTGCAGCCCGCGCGCCGGCAGCACGCCGACATGCTGCAGGTTGCCCTGGCACCAGCGGCGGTCGCGTATGGCGATGTCGGTCAGCGACGGCGGGCTCTCCTCGTAAGAGCCGGCCAGCCCGGGAACCATATGGATCGCCCAGCCGGCGCGGCGCATCAGCGCCGCCTCGACGAAGTCGTGGCTCAGGATGTGGCCGCCGAACGGTTTCCTTCCGGGCAGCGTCGGCAGGCCGGCGGCCTCCGCAAAGGCGCGCGTGCGGATGATGGCGTTATGGCCCCAGTAGTTGCCCTCGGAGCCGTGCCACCAGGCGATGCCGTGCGCGATCAGCGGACCATAGACGCGCCCGGCGAACTGCTGCATGCGCGCGAACAGGGTGTTGCCGTTGACGATCACCGGCAGGGTCTGGATCAGGCCCACACCGTCATGCGCCTCCATGGCGGCGGCGAGGCGCACGATGCTGGCCCCTTCCACCACGCTGTCCGCGTCCAGCGTCATCATCAGCGGGTAGGCGCTGCCGAACCGCCTCACCCACTCGCCGATGTTGCCGGCCTTGCGCTCGGTGTTCTTGGCCCGGCGGCGGTAGAATAGCCGCGCATTTTCACCAAGGCGGGAACGCAGGCCCAGGAACGCCGCCTCCTCCTCGATCCACACTTCCGGCACCGTGGTGTCGGAGAGGATGAAGATGTCGAAATGCGCGATCCGTCCTGTGGCGGCAAGGCTCTCGTGCATCGCCTGCAACCCGGCCATCACCCGCGCCGGGCTTTCGTTATAGGTCGGCATCAGCAGGGCGACGCGGGTCGTCAGCTCCGGCAGCGGCCCGTCGCGGGCTATGCCGAGGCCGAGCCCGCCATGGCCCAGCAACGAGACGAACCCGGCGAGCGCGCTGGTAAAGGCGAGCGCGATCCAGGCGAACAGGGCCACGAACAGCAGCAGCACGACGATGCCGAGCCCGCTCGGTCCGGCGCCGTTGAGCACGAGATACATCTCGCGCGCGGCGGCCAGCGTCATCAGCGCGGCACCGCCGATCACATACAGGCGGCGTAGGGCGAGCCAGCCGGGACGCGTGACCGGTCGCCCCCTGGAGGCCGCGGCACGGGACAACACCTGCGGCTGCATCGTCAGCAGCGCCTCCGCGGGCAGGAAGCCGGGCAGGAAGTCCTTCAACGCGTCCAACGATACAGCCAGGTCTCCGACAGCGTCTCGGTGTCGCTGGCCAGCGCGCAATGCAGCTCGGCGGCGCTGGCGCCGGCGGGGTCGAATTGGAAGATGATGCGCCAGCCCTGGATCTCAGGGTTGGGCTCGACCACCACATTCTTGGCCGAGCCCGCGGAGGCGCCGACATCGGCATGCAGCTTCGCGTCCTGCGGCAACGTCTTGATGGCGTCGCCGGTGAAGTCGATCATGATGGTGCGTGTCTTGTGGTCGTCCGAAGCGCCGATGCGGGTCTGGGCGACACGGGCGAACTTGCTCGCGAACGGGTTATCCCAGCCCCAGTGCATCCGGTAGGTGTAGGCATAGTCGCCGCCTGCCTTGAGGGTGTCCTTGGGCCGCCAGAAGCTGACGATGTTGTCGTTCACCTCATTCGGCGTCGGCAGCTCGACCAGGTCGATCGCCCCCTCGCCCCAGTCGCCGATCGGCTCGATCCACAGGCTCGGACGCTTCTCGTACATCAGCGCCAGGTCCTGGAAGTCGGCGAACGACCGCTTGCGCTGCATCAGCCCGAAGCCGTGCGTGCTGCTGTCGCCCAGGGCCGAGAACTGCAGCAGGGCGGGATTGACCAGAGGCCGCCAGAGCTGTTCGCCGCGTCCGGTCCAGACCGACAGGCCCTCGCTGTCATGCGCCGCCGGGCGCCAGTCATCGACGCGGCTGCGGTCGTTGGCATCGAAGTAGAACATCCCCGTCAGCGGCGCGATCCCGGCTTCGGTCAGGTCGCGCCGGGGATACAGCACGGACTCCGTATCGAACACGGTGCTTTCGCCGGGGCGTATGGTGAAGCGGAAGGCACCGGTAACGCTCGGGCTGTCGAGCAGCGCATGCACCACGATCGAGCTGCTGCCCGGTTGCGGACGCTCCAGCCAGAAGGCCGTGAATAGCGGGAACTCCTCGCCTTTCGAGCTTCCGGTGCCACTGGCGAAACCGCGCGCCGACAGGCCGTAATTCTGGCCCTTGGCCACGGCGCGGAAATACGACGCACCCTGGAAGACGCAGAGCTCGTCGTAATAGTCCGGCCGGTTCAACGGCGCGTGGATGCGGAAGCCGGCAAAGCCGAGATCGCCGGTGCCTCCCGCACTGCTGGGAACGCGCAGGCCCTGATCCTCGTAGCTGAACAGGTCCGGATCATAGCCGACCCGCTGCGCGCGGCCAGCGGCGACCTCGAAGATGTCGATCCGTGGCCGGTACAGGAACCCACGCGGCAGGAACTCGACCTGGAAGCCCAGATTTTGGCCGCGCCACAGCGCGCGGTCCTTCTGGAAGCGGATGCCGCGATACTGGTCGAAATCGAGCTGGTCGATCGCCTTTGGCAGATGGGTGTCCGGCGCCTGGTAGGCATGCCTGGCAAGCTCCTGGGCCAGGCGGCGCACGGTGGCGCCGTCGAACGGGCCGGGTGCCGGATGGAGATCGACCTTGCCGGAAGGTTCCGCGGCTGCCGGCCGCAACCCCAGCATTGCCGCCACGGATGCGCCCGCAACCGTCTGGACCAGTTCACGTCGCTGCAAGACAGGCTGCAAGATGTTCCCCTTCGTTGCGGACCGTCCGCCTCGACGTCACCGTCGCACATCGCCATGGCAATTTCGCGGCGGCTTTCAGCACCCGCTCATGAAGCGCTGGCGGCCGTGGTATGTTGGATGGGTGCCGCCACGTCTGGCGCGGGCTTGGTCGGCGGCACATACAGGAAGCGGCCGCCCAGCCCACTGCTGCCGATGCCGTGCCGGGCTCCCCGCGCCGCGGCGCCTACGACCTCGGCGAACTTCCTGCTGACGAAAACCGATCGCGATCCCTGTGCCAGTCCCATGACCAAGCCCGCCAACGGAGACCGCTGCGTGAACTCGACCTGGATCGCGTTGACCTGGATCGAGCCGAGTGGCGCACCATCCCGCGTGACGACCGCCTCGATCTGGGTCCCGGCATCGGTCTCCATGATGTTGCCTTCATGGTCGGCGCGCGTGACCGTGCCCGATAATACGACGGCATGCAGGATCGGCGACGGCGTCACGGCAGAAGCAGATGCGCGTCCGCGAGCGTCTGCTGCAACTGCGCGGGCAGGTTCGACGCCACTCATGCTGCGATTCCACTCGAGCCAGTGAATTGTTCGCGAGACGGTCTTCATTGCCGGCTCGTATCTGATTCGATACGGACTGGCCATGATATTCCGCCCTTGCGACGGGCATCAACCCGCGTAGCTGGCGATCTCGATCAGGTTGCCGTCAGGGTCGTGGCAATAGACCGAAATGGTCGGACCCAGCGCGCCCAGCCGCTCGGTCGGACCCTCGACGATGGCGACGCCGCACTGGTTCAGATGATCGACGATGTCGCCGCTCTGCATCGCCGCGACGAAGCATAGGTCCTGGCAACCGGGGATCGCGTCGTCGGCGGTTTCCCAGCCCTCGGAGCCGTAGGGGCGGAGGTTGATCTTCTGGCCGCCGAAACGCAGCGCGCAGCGATTGTTGCGGCCATAGTCCTCGCGCTCCATGCCGAGCACGCGCTGGTACCAGGAGGCGGTTATCTCCAGCTCCCGGCAGGTGATGACGATATGGTCGAGCCGGTCGACGGTGAAGCGCATGATCAGGTGGCTCCCGCTGTCAGGTCAGGCCCTCATAGAAATCATGGCCCTTGTCGTCCATGACGATGAAGGCGGGGAAATTCTCCACTTCGATGCGCCATACCGCCTCCATGCCGAGCTCGGGATATTCCAGCGTCTCGACACGGCGGATGCAGTCCTGCGCCAGGCGTGCCGCGGCACCGCCCACCGAACCGAGATAGAAGCCGCCGAACTTCTCGCAGGCATCCCGCACCGCGCGCGAGCGGTTGCCCTTGGCCAGCATCACGAACGAGCCGCCGGCCTGCTGAAGTGCTGCCACGTAGCTGTCCATTCGCCCCGCTGTGGTCGGGCCGAACGAGCCCGTCGGCATCCCGTCGGGGGTCTTGGACGGGCCGGCATAATAGACCGGATGGTCCTTGAGATAGTCCGGCAGGCCCTCGCCGCGATCCAGACGCTCCTTGAACTTGGCGTGGGCGATGTCGCGCGCGACGATCACGGTGCCGGTCAGCGACAGCCGGGTCTTGACCGGATATTGCGACAGCTGCGCCCGGATCTGCTCCATCGGCCGGTTCAGGTCGACCTCGATCACCGCCTCGCCCAGTATCTCGTCCGTGGCTTCCGGCAGGAAGCGGGCGGGATCGGTCTCGAGCTGCTCCAGGAAGATGCCCTCGGGCGTGATCTTGGCCCTGATCTGCCGGTCCGCCGAGCAGGACACGCCGATCCCCACCGGCAGGCTGGCGCCGTGACGCGGCAGCCGCACCACGCGCACGTCATGGCAGAAATACTTGCCGCCGAACTGGGCGCCGATGCCGAGCGACTGCGTGAGCCGATGCACTTCGCCTTCGAGACCGACATCGCGGAAGGCGTGCCCGGCCTTGCTGCCGGCGGTCGGCAGCTCGTCGAGCCATTTGGTCGAGGCCAGCTTGACGGTCTTCAACGTCAGCTCGGCCGAGGTGCCGCCGATGACCACCGCCAGATGATAGGGCGGACAGGCCGAGGTGCCGAGCGTGCGCACCTTCGTTCCCAGCCATTCCAGCAGCTTGGCCGGGGAGGCCAGCAGCGCGCGGGTCTCCTGGAACAGGAAGGTCTTGTTGGCCGAGCCGCCGCCCTTGGCGATGAACATCAGATGCAGCTCGTCGGCATGATGCTCACCGGGAGCCGCGGCGATGTCGAACTGAACCGGCAGGTTGTTGCCGGTGTTGACCTCGTCGAACATGGTCAGCGGCGCCATCTGCGAGTAGCGCAGGTTGGTCTCGGTGTAGGTCCGGTGGACGCCGTACGACAGCGCCTCCTCCTCGTCGCCCTCGACCCAGACCCGCTGGCCTTTCTTGCCGAAGACGATGGCGGTGCCGGTATCCTGGCACATCGGCAGCACGCCGCCGGCGGCGATCGAGGCGTTCTTGAGCAGGTCCAGCGCCACGAACCGATCGTTCGCGGACGCCTCGGGATCATCAAGGATACGTCGCAGCTGGCCCAAATGAGCCGGCCGCAACAGGTGGCTGACGTCGCGGAACGCCTGGGCGGCAAGCTCGCTCAGCGCTTCGGGCTTGATGCGCAACACCGTCCGGCCGTCGACGTCGAGGGTGGAGACGCCCTCGATCGCCAGCTTGCGCCAGGACGTGCTGTCCGCCGCGAGCGGGAACATCGGGGTATAGGTGAACTGCCTGTCCGAGACGGGACCCGCAGTGCGAGGCGGCAACGCGTCCATGAAGGATATCCTGCGTAGCGGCTTAGGTGGATCAGCTCGGCGAGGGGCCGCGCCGGCGGAAGGCATCGAGGCTTACCACTTGCGGGGGCATGTCCGCCTCCTCCGTTTTCTTGTCCGGGGTCTTCGCATCCGGGGCATCCGGCTCGGCCGCGGCCGGCGCGGGCACGACAGCCAAGGGTGGGGCCAGAGGTGGGGCCACCGGTTCGGCACCGACCTCATGCAGGGCGGTGCCGTCCGCGTCCGGCACGGTGAAGCGCAGCACCAGCCTGACCTGCGGGTCGGCAAAGCCGGAGATCGCCGCGAACGGGATCACCAGCGTCGAAGGCACGCTGCCGAACGACAGCCCGACGCTCATCAGGGCTGAAGCGAGATCGACCTTGAGGTCCCAGAACTGATGCTGCAGGACGATGGTCATCTCCTGCGGATACTGCGCCAGCAGGCGGGTTGGGATCTTCACGCCGCGGGCGGTGGTGCGGAAGGTGATATAGAAGTGATGCTCGCCGGGCAGCCCCTGCCCCTGGGCGAAGGTCAGCGCCTTGATCATGACCTCGCGGTAGGCCTGCTCGATCCACTGCTCGTAGGGCAGCAGGCTCGGTGGCAGGGAGCCGGCGTCTTCGGCCAGGCCATCGCCGTCAATTTCGTCGCGCATCGGCCTCTCCATTCCGACCCTTCCGGGAGGGTCCGACCCATCCAGCAGGGTCCTTCAGTGGGGGGGCTTCTGTTGCCCGGTGCCCCCCCGAACCGCGCTTGTCACTTATGCAGCGACAGCGAGCGCCTCGATGTTATCGTTGGCACCTGTGATTTAGCCCGATAACGGCGGTACAATGCCGGGCAAAAGGTGAGTCTTTACCACGCGTGTCGAGCCTGTTTCGCCCCCATAGCCGATCCTGTCGACGTGACAGGATCGGAAGAATGGTGGAGGCGCCGGGCACTGCCCCCGGGTCCACAACGATTATTCCACGCACCGTTTATCGCCATAGTCGCGTCGTGAGACGCAGCGGTCCCGATATAGTCATATTCGCCCGGCTATGGAAGGGCCCCTGCTCTGGAACAGGTGCCTATGGAAGGCGGGCAGGTCTTGATGCTAAGCCAGCACGATGATCCTGAGCCCCGAACAGCAAGCCGACCTCGAAGCCCTCGCCGGCGACGCCAGCCAGACGCGGCGCGCGACCGTGGCGGCACTCGAGGCCATGCTGCATACGCCGTTGCCGGTGCTCGACCACGGCTTCGTGCGTGTGGTCGATTACATGGGCGATGACGGCGCCGTCGTGCAGGCCGCACGCGTCTCCTATGGCCGCGGCACGCGCAAGGTCAGCGAGGATTCCGCCCTGATCCGCTATTTGATGCGGCACCGGCACTCCACCCCGTTCGAGATGTGCGAGATCAAGTATCACGTGAAGCTGCCGATCTTCGTCGCCCGGCAGTGGATCCGCCATCGCATGGCCAGCGTGAATGAGTATTCCGCCCGCTACTCGATCCTCGACCGCGAATTCTACATCCCCGAGCCGGAGCATCTGGCCGCCCAGAGCGAGGACAACCGCCAGGGCCGCGGCGCGGTGCTGCAAGGCGACGCGGCGGCCTCGGTGCTGGATCTGCTGCGCGGGGATGCGCAGCGCTGCTATGATCATTACGCGCTGATGCTCGGCGATGCGGCCGACCCGGAACCGGGCTTCGGCCTGGCCCGCGAGCTGGCGCGGATGAACCTCACGCTCAACACCTATACCCAGTGGTACTGGAAGGCCGACCTGCACAACCTGCTGAGCTTCCTGGCCTTGCGCCTTGATAGCCACGCCCAGTACGAGATCCGGGTCTATGCCGAGGCGATGCTGCGGACGGTCCACGCCTGGGTGCCGCAGACGGCGGCGGCCTTCGAGGAGTACCGGCGCGGCGCCTTCACCTTCTCCGCCTCGATGCTCGCCGTGCTGCGCCGCCGCCTGGCTGGGGAGAGCGTCGAGCAGAAGACCAGCGGGCTGGGCCGGCGCGAGTGGGACGAGATGATCGCCGCCCTGGATGGTTCCTGAACATAGCGGTACTCGTGAACAAGCCCGAACGTCCCGCACCGCCGCCGCCGAAGCTGCCCGACTTCACGCCGTTCATCGTCCTGGCCGCCGTGCTGGGGCTGCTGCTGCTCGGGCTGTATCTGTTCCCGCTGTTCAAGACGATGATGGTCTATCAGGACTGCGTCGCCAGCGGCCGGACGGACTGTGTCCGCGAATGATACCAGGCGGCGGTGGAATTGACCGTTGAAAGGCAAGGCTGGGCTCTGCCCAGACCCGCCAAAGGCCTCGGCCTTTGGAAACTAATCTGTAGATATGATTGAATTCTTAAGGCTTTGCAGGGGGGCCAGGCGGAGCCTTGGTCTTCATGGGTCAATTTTAAGGCTGGTTGGTGTTAGACGCAGGGTCGCCGCCACCCGCTCGGCCACCCGCGCATAGGCATGTCCCGCCTCGCTTTCCGGTGCGTGCGCCATGATCGGCGTTCCGGCGTCGGCACTGGTGCGTATGTCGAGCAGCAGCGGGATCTCGCCGAGGAACGGCACGCCCAGCGTATCCGCCTCGTCGTGTGCGCCGCCGTGGCCGAACAGTTCGGTGCGGTGGCCGCAGTTCGGGCAGCAGAAGAACGACATGTTCTCGACGATGCCGAGCACCGGCACGTTGGTCTTCTCGAACATCGCCACCCCGCGACGCGCGTCCAGCAACGCGATGTCCTGCGGCGTCGAGACGATCACCGCCCCCGCCAGCGAGACCTTCTGCGCCATGGTCAGCTGCGCGTCGCCGGTGCCCGGCGGCATGTCGACCACCAGAATGTCCAGCCTGCCCCAGTCGACGTCGCCCATGAGCTGGCCGAGGGCGCCCATCACCATCGGCCCGCGCCAGATCATCGGCGTGCGCTCCTCGACCAGGAAGCCGATCGACATCGTCTTCAGGCCCCAGGCCTCGATCGGCACCATCAGCTTGCCGCGCATCTCCGGCCTGGTGGTGATCCCGAGCATGCGCGGCAGGCTGGGGCCGTGGATGTCGGCATCGAGCAGCCCCACCGAGAAGCCCATGCGATGCAACCCGATCGCGAGGTTGACCGCGGTGGTGGATTTGCCGACGCCGCCCTTGCCGGAAGCGACCGCGATCACCGCGCCGACGTCGGCAAGCAGCTTATCCGGTTGCGGACCGGGAGCTCCGCCGCCAAGCTTGATCGGCGTATGCGACGGGGTTGCGGGCACGGTCGAAGGCGGACGATGCGCCGTCAGCATCACGGTGGCGTTGGTGACGCCGGCCACCTGCCGCAGCGCCGCCTCGGCCGCGGCGCGGACCGGCTCCATCGACGCATGGTCCTCCCGTGTTGCCCGCAGCGCCAGATGCACCAGTCCATCCCGTATCGCCAGGCTGTCGATGCGCCCGCTCGCCGGCAGATCCTGGCCGGTCGACGGATCGCGTATCCCACGCAGCGCATCCAGCAGCACCCGCTCTTCGACTACTGCCACATTCCACTCCCTGAAGATTTACGGCAACACGTTGTGACGGAAGGTAAGCGCCGGACCCATCTCACTGGAAGCCGGACCCCCGGCACACCTAATGTGCGGTGCGACAACGGAGCCGCGAGCGGTATGACGCAACCTACTCCCGCAGCCAAGGCCAGCGTCCGGGATCACAGGGTGGACGCGCTGCGCGGGGTTGCGCTGGCGATGATGTTCGTCGACCACATCCCGGACAACCTGCTCAACCGCCTCACCTTGCGCAATCTCGGCTTCTGCGACGCCGCCGAGGTGTTCGTGCTGCTGGCCGGTTTCGCCTCGATGCTCGCCTATGGAAGGTCGTTCGCCCGCGAGGGCATCAAGACCGCGATCGGCCGCGTGCTGCGTCGCTGCGGCAAGCTCTATGTCTATCAGGTCGGCATGCTGCTGGTCAGCATCGCGGTGATCACCCAGTGGCGCCAGTATCATGCCGTGCCGGTCGACTTCCTGGAGCCCGAACTGGCATACGGCTTCAGCAGCCTGTGGCGGGCCATGCTGCTGCAGGCGCTGCCGGGCAACCTCAACATCCTGCCGCTCTATATCGTGCTGCTGGCCATGTTCCCGCTGATCTATTTCGCGAGCCGCGTCGGCACCGGCTTCGCCCTCACGGTCAGCGGCGCGGTCTGGCTGCTGGTCAACCTCGACCCGCGGCTCAACCTGCCGAACTGGCTCGATCCGGACGGCTGGTATTTCGACCCGTTCGCCTGGCAGTTCCTGTTCACCCTGGGCGCGATGGCCGCCATCGTCACGTCCAAGCGCGGCGGCGACCTGCCCCGCATCCGCTGGCTGGTCGCCTTTGCCTGGGCCTATCTCGCGTTCAGCGCCGTGCAGTCCTTCCCCTGGGCGCAATGGGGGCTTCCCAACCTGTCTCCGCTGGACATCGCGCCGCCGCAGAAGACCCCGCTCTCGCCGTTGCGGCTGATCGACGTGCTGGCCATCTTCTACCTGGTGCAGAGCAGCCCGCGCGCCTCTCGTGGCGCCGCCACCCGCACCGGCCAGGTGCTGGCGGTGCTCGGCCGGCACTCGCTGGAGGTGTTCTCGATGGGGACGCTCCTGGACCTGCTGGCCAAGCTGCTGTTCGCCAGCTTGGGGAATGGCTGGGTGTTGCAGATCGGGGTCAACGTGGTCGGACTGGGCACCCTGTTCCTGCTCGCGCGCCTGCTCGATCGCCGGAAGGCCCTGCGCAAGCGGGCCCAGAGCATGCAATCTCGCGAAACTGGGCCGGAGGCTGCGGTGGAACCCCCTTCACAGCAACGGCCGGTCGCCGCATCCTGAGCCGATGGCATCCATAGACAGTCCCGCCACCGCGCTCGACCTGCCCCGACTGGAGCTGCCGCACGGCCGTCGCGCCCTCGCCGGCAACAGGCGCCTGCGCGTCACCGTGTTCGGTTCCTCGACCACCGAGGGGATCGGGGCGTCGTCGCCGAAGGCAAGCTTTGCCGCCGTCATGTGCCGGGCGATGCGGCAACGCGTCCCGGAGATCGCGCTGAGCAACCGCGGCATCGGCGGCGACAATGCCGAAAACCTGCATGCCCGCCTCGACGACGCGATCCGGGACGGCCCCGACCTGTTGCTGTTCCAGACCGGCAGCAACGATCCGCTGCAACAGGTCCCGCTAGACCGCTTCGAGCAGCTCACCCATGCGGACCTGAGTCGCCTGCGGGCCGAGACCGCGGCCGACATCGTCCTCATCGACCAGCAATATTGCCAGCTTCTGGAGGAATGCCCGGCCTTCCCGCCGTTCCTGACCAGCCTGCACCGGATCGGACAGGAACTCGAAATCCCGGTATTCCCGCGCTACCGGCTGATGCAAGGCTGGTGCGACATGCCCGGGATGACCCGCGACAGGCTTTCCCCGGATGGGCTGCATATGGGCGATCACGGCTACGCGTTGCTTGGCGATGCATTGTCGGGCTGGCTGCTGCCCTGCCTTGTCGCTAGTTCTTAGCACCCGCGGCGGCTGATTGGCCGTGACGATCAAGGATGACCCTTCGCCATGCCTCGTACCTCCCGCTTCGCGTGCCTGCTGGCCGCTTCACTGATCCAGGTGAGCGCCCCGGCCGCATCCCTGGTGGCTCTGCCGAATGCCGCGGCCGCGCGCGCCGCGCCGGACAGCTTCGCCGATCTCGCCGCCTCGCTGCTGCCGGCGGTGGTGAACATCTCCTCGACCGAGACCGTCAGCGCCGACCAGCAGCCGGACGGCGACGACGACGACCAGGGTGGCGGCGGCGGACCCGCGCCGGGGATGCCGGCCTTCCCGCCCGGCTCGCCGTTCGAGAAGTTCTTCCACGACTTCATGAACCGCCAGCACGGGGGTGCGGATCCGAACGCGCCGCCGCGCAAGATGCAGGCGCTCGGCTCGGGCTTCATCATCGATCCGTCCGGCATCATCGTGACCAATAACCACGTGATCAACGGCGCCGAGGAGATCACCGTCACGCTGCAGGACAACACGGTGCTCAAGGCCCGCCTGATCGGCCATGACGACCGCACCGACCTTGCCGTGCTGCAGGTCCATACCGACCGCAAGCTGCCGTCGGTCAGCTTCGGCGACAGCGACAAGTCGCGCGTCGGCGACTGGGTGCTGGCGATCGGCAACCCGTTCGGCCTGTCCGGCACCGTCACCGCCGGCATCGTCAGCTCGCGCGGACGCGACATCCAGCAGGGCCCGTACGACGACTTCATCCAGACCGACGCGCCGATCAACAAGGGCAATTCCGGCGGCCCGCTGTTCAACATGGACGGCCAGGTGATCGGCATCAACACCGCCATCTACTCGCCCTCGGGCGGCTCGATCGGCATCGGCTTCGCCATTCCCGCCGACGAGGCCAAGCTGGTGATCGCCCAGTTGCGCCAGTTCGGACGCGCCAAGCGCGGCTGGATCGGCGTGCGCATCCAGGACGTCACCGCGGACATCGCCGACAGCCTCGCACTCAAGCCTGCGCATGGCGCGCTGATCGCCGGCATCGAGCCGAAGGGTCCCGCACAGAAGGCCGGGCTGCACACCGGGGACGTGATCCTGCAGCTCGACGGCCAGGATGTGGATGGACGCAGCCTGCCGCGCCGGGTCGCGGAGACGCCGGTGGGCGAGTCTGGCCAGTTCGCCATCTGGCGCGACGGCAAGCACCAGATGCTGACGATCCCGATCGGCAACTTCCCCGAGGACCAGCCCAAGCCGGAGGCCAAGCCTGCACCCCATGTGCCGGCTTCCGCGGCACCGGTGACGCTCGCCGACGTCGGCATGAAGGTCGCGACCATCACCGATGCCCTGCGCCAGAAGTTCCAGCTTCCGGATGGGCAGAAGGGCGTGGTGATCACCGATGTCACCCCGGACGGCCGCGCCGCCGCGCGCGGCTTGAAGCCGGGCGACGTGGTCACCGAGGTGACGCAGCTGGACGTGTCGACACCGGGCGAGATCCAGGACCGCATCGCCCAGGCCCGTCGTGCCAAGCGCGCCTCGGTGCTGATGCTGGTGCAGAACAGCGACGGCATGCGCTATGTGCCGCTGACGATCGCCGGCCACGCCGACAAGGATGCCGACTGACGGCCCGATCCTAGCGATCCGGTATTGGCTGTCTCCCGCGAGCATCGCGCGTGGCTGCGCCAGGCCGCCCGCACCCTGGCCTCGATGTTCCTGTCCGGCGGAATAGCTGTCCTCTGCGGGTTGAACGGAGCCCCCTGGGCGCTGATCACGGCGGCGATCGTGACCTCGAACAGCATCACCGGCACCTGGACCGCCGGCCGCGACCAGATCGTCGGCACGCTGATCGGCGCGGCAGCCGGAACCGCGGCGATCGGGTTGACCCTGCTCGGATGGCCCAGGATTCCGGTCTTCGTGCTGATGCTGGCACCGCTGGCGCTGCTGGCCGCGGCCAGGCCGAGCTTGCGCCTGACCTGCGTGACCCTGGTCGTGGTATTCCTGTTCCCCTCTCCCGGCAGTCCGTTCGAGCGGCCGTTCGACCGCGTGGTGGCGATCCTGATCGGCGCCGGCGTGTCCCTGCTGGTCTCGTACCTGGTGTTCCGCTCGCGCGCCCGGCCGGACGCCTTTTCGCAGGCCTCGACCATGCTGGGGGCGCTACGCAAGCTGCTTCTGGAGGTCATGTCCAACACTGGTGCGGCCCCCCCTGGCGCCGCCGCTTCGCGCGACCTGCTGAACGAAGCCGCTTCGTCGGCGCTGCGTGCGCTTGCCGATGCCGTGGCCGAAGCCAGGCGCGAGCATGTCGGCGCCCTGGAACAGTCCGATCCGCTGCTGGTGCGGCTGGTGCCGATGGTGCGCCGCCTGCAGAGCGACGTGCTGTTCGTCTCCCGCGCGATGGACGAGCTGCCCGACGCGAATGCGCTGGTGGGCGCGCTGAAGCCGGCGAGCTACGCTCTGGCGGAGGTGTTCGACGGCCTGCGCCGGCGCTGCAACGCGGTGGCACTTGGCACGCCGGATGCCGGCGTCATCGAGGAGGTCGAAAGCGAGATCGCCACGCTGGACGACACCCTGGCGTCGCTGGGCGACACCGCCGGAGTGCCGCTGCGCTTCACCCTGCAGATGCTTCGCCGGGATCTCGACGACATGAAGACGGCCATCGAGCTCGAAGCCGGTTGAGCGGATAGCTGCCGCTCGGTCCATGACACCGAGCCACGGGATGCCGACCCGCTCACCCGTCCGCGTTGACCCTGCCCACGATCTTATACCAAGCCGCGGTAGGATTGACCGCTGGAAACCAATCCATGGCTATGATCGGATTCTCAAGGCTTCGCCTTGAGCGGGTCCAGGGCAGAGCCTTGGTCTTTCCTGGGTCAAGCTCAAAGCCGATTGATATCATTCGGCACATGGCTGGCGGACTGTCCCCTTCTCGTCGGGTTTTGCAAGCTTCGCGCCCGATCGTCCTCAGGAGCTGGCGAAGTCGAGCACGACGCGGGCGGCCACCTTGCCGTGTTCCAGCCGATCGAAGACCTCGTTGATGGCTGCGAGCGGCTGCAATTCGATGTCGGCCTTGACCTTCCCTTCCGCGGCAAAGGCGAGAGCTTCGGCCATGTCCTCGCGATTGCCTACGAACGAGCCACGGATCGTGATGCAGTTGGCCACGACGTCGAACAACGGGAGCGGGAAGTCGCCCGGCGGCAAACCTACCAGGACACAGGTGCCGCGCTTGCGCGTCATCCCGACGCCTTGCTTGAACGCGTCGAGCGAAGGCGCAGTGATGAGTACGCCGTGCGCTCCGCCACTGGTGCCTTGCTTGACCAGCTCCGGCGCACCTTCATGTGCCGCGTTGACGGTGAGGTCGGCGCCCAATTCCTTGGCCAGCGCCAGCTTGTCGTCGTCGATATCGACGGCGCAGACCTGCAGGCCCATGACCTTGGCATATTGGATCGCAAGGTGCCCGAGGCCGCCGGCGCCCGAGACTAGGACCCACTCGCCCGGACGCGCCTCGGTCATCTTGAGCCCCTTGTAGGTCGTGATTCCCGCGCAGATCAGCGGCGCTGCATCCCGCGGTGAAAGCCCGCGCGGGATGTGCGCGACGTAGTTGGGGTCGGCGAGGATATACTCGGCGAACCCGCCATTCCTGGTGTAGCCGCCGAACTCCGCCTCGGCGCAGACCGTCTCCCAGGCCGTCAGGCAGTATTCGCAATGCCCACAAGCCGAATAGAGCCAAGGCACCCCGACCCGGTCCCCTTCCTTGACGATTGTCACACCCGCGCCCACGGCGCTGACGCAGCCAATGCCCTCATGGCCTGGTATGAAAGGCGGCTTGGGCTTCAGCGGCCAGTCGCCTCGCGCGGCATGGAGGTCGGTGTGACAGACGCCGCAAGCTTCCGTCTTGACCACGATCTGGCCTGGACCCGGCGTAGGGACGTCGTATTCCCGGAACGCCAGCCTTTGGCCGAACTCGATGACGACAGCAGCGTGCATCTTGTGGGTCATGGCTCGATCCTTGGTTGGAGTGGAAGCAGTCAGGCCGC
>CAXSEE010000034.1:0-29226 GCA_964235615.1 uncultured Acetobacteraceae bacterium
GCAACTATGCCCCGGAGAAGATCCCCTACGCGATCGACCGTTATGTCAACGAGACCAACCGTCTGTATGGCGTGCTGAACAAGCGCCTCGCCGACCGGGCATTCCTCGCCGGGAGCGAGTATTCGATTGCCGACATAGCCAGCTACCCGTGGATCATGCCCGAGGGCCAGGGCCAGAACATGGATGATTTCCCTCACCTCGGACGCTGGCATGCCGGAATCAAGGCGCGTCCTGCCACGACGCGCGCCTACGAACTGGTTCCGAGCATCAATCCTGGGGCAGGCGGCATTCGGACAGAGGAAGAGCGCAAGATCCTGTTCGGACAGACCGCATCCGTCCTTGGCAAGGACCGGACATAAGAGGATTCATTGTCTGGGAAGCATCTGGAAGACCGGATCATGAAGGGCCGAGGCCGACTGACTGGTGGAGGAAACGCGTCCGGATGCTCGGCGAGGCTTCACCGGCGAGCGGATGAATTCATAAACCCGGGCACACAGACGATGCGCGGCCCACATCGTCCAGCCGAGCAGTGCCACCGCCATCGCGACCAGCCAGACCCAGGTGGCTGCCTCGGCAAGGACGAGGAGCCAGCGCGCGATGTGATGAAGCAGGGATATGATTTCCATGTCGATCAGTCTGCCCAAGTTGATGGCAAATTTCGGGATGGTAAGGCGGCAATATCAGGGCAGATCCGGGTCCGGCAGCCTCCCGATGCTCTCCGGGGCGTGCTGGAACCAGTTCTCTTTGTAACGAATTTTTATTAAGGTATAGTTAGGATCGGCTCGACGTTTTCGTCGAAAGCTTGATATCGGAACGAGGTGAGGCAGCTCGTGTCAGGGCCATAATAAGCGCCTGTCGAAAGGCGTGGGAATGGTACGGCTTGGCAACCACCGGGCAATCCGCACGCTGGGCGTCAACATGATCTTGACCGGAACGGTTCGCTCTCATCCAAACGATCTCGACCACTGCCAGTTCGATGGCTTGATAGATTTGCTATTCGACATGGGCATGACCGCCTGGAGCCGGCAGGGTGCAATACTTGGCGAGGCCGGTCGCAAGCTCATGGAAGGCCATGCCGAGAGCTTGGGCTTTTACCGGTAAGTCATGCCGTCGAGCGGTTCGCCAGCACGTTCGCGAGCCCTTCGGTCAACAGCTTCCGCGGCGCGGCCGAGCCGTCTACCGGCAGCAAGGTGCGTGTTTTCACCCACCACTCCGAGCCGCGCTTGACCAGGTTCCAACGGTTGATCACGACACGATGGATGCGATACCCCGTTGATGTTCCATGGTTTGGAAGCAGGCGCGGCGCTCCTTCGTGGTCGAGCTGGATCACCTGCAGGTACGAGGTGACCACAGCCTCATCGCCCTGCAGATCGATCAGCGGCAGACTGGTGAAATGGGCCAGACCGCCCTGGATCGCCTCTTCATGCTCAGGTTTCAGCGTGAACGAGGCGATCGCGTCCACCCCGCGCGCGCCTTCCAGCGTGGAGCCACGGTCGAACACGCCGTCATCGACGTAGACCGACCGCGTGTAATCCGCGAACGCCGTGTCCGCACTGGGCGGGTGCGACGCGATCAGCGTGTAGATGGCGAGGCGGTCTTCGATCGCCGCGAGCCGGGCTTCGATAGTTGGAGCATCCGTGTTCATGATGGCGGCATCCCTGTTCTCGTCGAGCCGGTGCGTTCGAATGCCCGGTGCGTTCGAATACACGGGGCTGTTGCGACGAGACTCGTTACTCTCCCGTTGGCCGCGGTGCCATGGGCGCTCGGTTATGGCTATCATCGGCGTCATGGATTTTCGCGGGTTCGACCTCAATCTCCTCGTCTCGCTCCAGGTCCTGCTGGAGGAGCGGCACGTGACCCGGGCGGCGGAGCGGCTGGACATCAGCCAGCCGGCCATGAGCGCGTGCCTGGCACGGTTGCGGGCGTCGATCGGCGATCAGCTCCTGGTCCGTGGCCCGCATGGCCTCGCCATGACGCCTCGGGCTGAAGCCCTGCTCGAACAGCTGCGGCCGGTGATGGCCGGGATCGAGCTTATGGTCGCCCCATCATCCGGCTTCGTTGGAACGACCAGCCATCGCACGTTCAGCCTCATCGGGACGGACTTCGTGGAGTACGTCCTGCTGCCCTCGCTGGCCGCCGCATTGGCCGAGCAGGCGCCGGGCGTTCAGCTGATGTTCAAAGGTCCCGACTTCCGCAACATAGAGGCCAGGCTCGCCAGCGGGGAGCTGGACCTGGCCATCGGCTACTGTCCTGCGGCGCCGGATGCGCTGATACGCAAGGTCGCCTTCTCCGAGCCCTTCGTGTGCGTGGCCCGGCGCGGCCATGCCGCCATCGCGGACAGCCCGTTGTCGCTCGAGACCTACGCCGAACTGCAACACGCGCAGGTCCTGCCGCAGGACAGCGCGATGTATGCCGACGCCATCGATGGCGCTCTCGCGAGGTTGGGGCTGGTGAGGAAGATAACGGTTTGGCAGCCGAGCTTCCTCGCCATCTCCGCTGTGGTCGCGCGCACCCAGCTGATCGCGACCGTGCCCGCGCGCGTGGCGGCGCTGATGGCGCGGAGCCTGCCGATCGAGACGCACCCCCTGCCTTTGACGCTGCCGGCTTCGGAAATCGCCCTGTATTGGCATCCGCGCTGCAAGGACGACGCCGGCCACGCCTGGTTCCGTGACCTCGTTGCCGCCCTGCTCCGCAAGGAGGCCGCGGCGAACGCGTAACGAGACGACCGAACTGGCGCTCAGTGCTCGATGGCCCAATCGCTGGGCGCCGGGTCGAGCTCGATGTCGAGGATTTCGATGAAACGGGCGATCGTCATGTAGTGCCCGACCAACACGATGAGGGTGGCCAAGCTCTGGTCCGAGAGCAAAGCCCGAGCCGCGGCGAAGACAGTGTCCGAAACGCGCGGAGAGGATACGCAGGCATCGACGAAATCGAGCACGGCGGTGAAGGAGCCGAGGCCGCCGGCTCGGTCTCCTGCCTCGATGGCCGCAATCTCGGCCGGGGTCCAGCCCGCCTTCTGGGCCTCGCCCAGGTGTTGCATCCTCTCGAAGGCGCAGCCGCTCAGGGCCGCGACGCGCAGGATGACGCCCTCCCGCACCTTGGCATCGAGGCCGGACGCACGGAGCGCGTTCGCACTCGCTGGCAGGACGCCCGCCAGGCGCTGCTCCAACAGCAGGAGGCCGCGGGTTAGGTTGGAGGGAAAGCGGTTATACTGCTCACGCTGCGCCGGCCGCATGTCGTCGATCTCGACAAGAGGGACACGTGCCATCGCTGTCTCCCATGACTGAGGCAGGCGAACGTGCCCGCAGAAGATGGCTAGCCGATGGGCGGCATGACGACCAGGCTCCTCCGCCTATGCCCAACATACACCGCGATGATGGTGGCATTTCGTCGATTGGTGTCCGCGGCGGGATTCGAACCCACGGCCCCAGGATTCATCCCACTTCGACTTTCGCCGCCGCCGCCGGTCGACCCGGAGGCGTTCGTGGTCTGGACTGTCCCTTCACCCTAGGCCGGAACCCTTAGGTGCCGCCCGTCCAGTCTCTACACCTTCCCGCACCCTTTCGGAGGCAGGCTTGGCTCGGGATTGGCACAGCGCTCGCGCGCCTCAGCTTTCCCCGACTTTGAGCGGATCCGCCGCGCGGTTTCCCATCGCGACGCCCAGTTGGTGACAAGGAATCCTGTGCTCTATCCGACTGAGCTACGCGGACAACCTGAACCCTTCTAACGCTTCTCGCGCCGTCCCGGCAAGAGACCCGATGAATGACCCTCTACCGGCCCCTTATGCGCACGGCCGCCCGCCCGGCCAGCAACGCCACGTGACGCCGCGCCAGCACCAGGTCCGGCGCCCCTGTGCGTTTGCAGGCCAGTTCCAGGCGGCTGGTCTCGTCCGCCGCCTCGAGCAGCGATGCCGGCGTCCATATCGACAGCGCCCGCGTGAATTGGGCGTTGCGCTTGAAGAATATCGGCGGACGCAGGCTGCGCATCGCGTCAGACTGCGCCGTTCCTCCATCCATCAGCAGCAGCACCTGGCGCAGGCGATGCAGATGCGACAGCAGTGCCCGTGCCAGCGCGATCGGCGACAGCCCCTCCAACAGTGCCCGCTCGATGGCGGCATCGGCGCCGGCGCGGTCTCCGGCGGTGGCGGCGAAGGCGGCATCTTCCAGCGAGGCACTGGCCGCGTCGCCGGTCACCGCCTGGACGTCATCCAGCGAGATCCGGCCGGCATCCCCCGCATACAGCGCCAGCTTCTCGACCTCGCCCCGGCTGGCGGCACGATCCGCCCCCAGATGCTGCGCCAGCCAGGTGACGGCCTCCGGGTCGATCCTGATCCGCTCGGCCTCGAGCATACGGACGATGGATGCTTCCAGCGCGCGGCCCTCCTCGGCATAGCAGGCGATCGATGCGGCATCCGGGGCAGCCTCGATCAGCCCGCGCAGCTTGGCCCGCGCGGGCAGGGCCGGGGCCTCGATCAGCACCAGGGCCGCACGATCCGGATCGCCCGGCACGGCAAGCAGCCGGGCCAGCACAGTGTGCAGTCCGTCCTGTCCGTCACGCACCCACACCACCCGCCGTCCCCCGGACAGCGACAGCGCCGTCGCCTCCTCCTCCAGCCGGTCATGCGACTCCCGTCCCAGCACAGCCACCCGAAAAGGATCGTCCAAAGCGCCAGCCGCCGCCCGAGCCGCCTCGGCCGCCCGCTCCCGGATCAGCCCGTGATCATCCCCATGCAGCAATATAGCCCGCATCCGATCAGGCGAAGCCAGCAACCGAGCAACCTGCCGCGCATCTGGCTTCACAACCCTACCTTCCCACCCCACCGGGAGCCGGTCCGAGAATTCGCTCTGGTGAGTCGTCCGGCGTGGCTATCGAGAACCGGAGCGGAGCGGACCTTAATGGTCCGTGAGCACCGGAAGCGCAGATAGCCGCGTTGGGCGGCCGCCAGAGCGGATTATCGGGCCGGCTCTAGCGGCCTATGGCAGCGGAGGGGAGACCATCCGGCCCGCTCTGTTGCAGATTGGACTGGTCACTGTCACCGGGCACGTTCTGCGGCCCCAGGAAGCTGCTGGGATGACCGATCACCGGCGCGGGCGGGCTTTCGGCGACAGCGGTGCCAGTGCCGGCGCCGTTCGGATGCGACACGAACCAGGTGGCGATCTGCGTCGTGATGCTGTCGGCGAGGTTATCCGCCATGCGTCCATAGGTCGTCTCGCCGGCGAGGGTGGACTCGAAATACTGGGTCTCGATGTTGTTGTAGCCGTCGATGGTGCGGGCGCTGCCGGTGGCCAAGGTGATCGGGGTAGGCGCCACGCTCGACAGCACCCAGTTGACACGGCCGACCAGGCGGGTGCGCGCGCTCGTATTGTCGCCGTGGATGCCGACCGCCTCGCCATTCACCGCATAGCTGACCAGCAGCGTGTAGCCCTGCGGGCTGGCTTCGCTCGACCCGGCCAGGCGCTGTTGCAGGGACTGGCGCAGTTGCTGGCCAGTGCGGCCGCCGATGTTGGCGACAAAGATTTCCGGGAGCTGCGCGTTCACCGATTTCGCACCACCACCATACAGGGGATGAAAGCCGCAGCCGGTCATCGGCACGCAGAGCAGCGCCAGCAGGATATGTCTCGGGGTGCCTGTCATCCGGCCACCACGAAGTTGACGATGCGGTTCGGAACATGGATGCGCTTGACGATGCGGCGCCCGTCCAGCAGCCGCTGCACGTTGGGCTCGCTCTCGGCGGCGGCGAGCACCCGGGCCGGATCCTCGTCCGGGACCGTCTCGATGGTGCCGCGCAGCTTGCCCATGATCTGCACCGCGATCGTCACGCTGCGGGCCACCAGCAGGGCCGGATCGGCTTCCGGCCAGGCCCGTTCGGCCGCCAGCGCCGAGCCCGGCTCCAGCCGTGCCAGCATTGTCTCCGCCAGATGCGGCATCATCGGGGCGACGAGCAGGCAGAGCGTGCGGGCAGCCTCGACTCGCGCCCAGGCGAGATCCGCACCGGATCCGGCTGGATCGGCATCCGACAGCGCCGTCGCGAGCTCGTGGATCCTGGCCACGGCGACATTGAAGGTGAACCCTTCCAGCGCCTCGGTCACCGCGGCGATGGCGCGATGCGTCGCGCGCCGAAGCGTGTCGGCCGCCTCGCCGACGACTTCCGGCAACGACGTGGGGACTGCAACGTCGCGATCGGCGACCGCCACGACCAGGCGATGCAGCCGTTGGATGAAGCGCGACGCCGCCGCGGCTCCGGCCTCGGTCCACTCCATGTCCCGCTCCGGCGGGCTGTCGGAGAGCACGAACCAGCGCGCGGTGTCGGCGCCGAAGCGCTCGATGATCGCGGTCGGGCTGATCGTGTTGCGGCGCGACTTCGACATCTTCTCGACCCGGCCGATCGCGACGGGCGCACCATTGTCGCGGCGGGTGGCGCCGGCAGCATTGCGCTCGACCTCCTCGGGATAGAGCCAGGTGCCGTCGGCGTCGCGATAGCTCTCGTGGTTGACCATGCCCTGGGTGAACAGGCCGGCGAACGGCTCGTCGAGCCCGAGATGGCCGGTGGCGCGCATCGCCCGGGTGAAGAAGCGGGCATAGAGCAGATGCAGGATCGCGTGCTCGATGCCGCCGATATACTGGTCGACCGGCAGCCAGCGGTCGGCCGCCGGCTGGAAGGTGGGCGCCAACGCGTTCGGGGCGGTGAAGCGGGCGAAGTACCACGAGCTGTCGACGAAGGTGTCGAAGGTGTCGGTCTCCCGCACGGCGGCCGTGCCGCAACGCGGGCAGGCGACATGCTTCCAGCGCGGATGATGGTCGAGCGGGTTGCCGGGACGATCGAAGCTCACATCCTCCGGCAGGATCACCGGAAGCTGCTCGTCCGGCACCGGCACCGCGCCGCAGGAGGCGCAGTGGATGATCGGGATCGGGCAGCCCCAGTAGCGCTGGCGGGAGACGCCCCAGTCGCGCAGGCGCCAGTTCACTACGCCACGGCCGGCGCCGAGCTGCTCCAGACGCTCGATCGCGGCACGCGCGCCCGCGACGGTGTCGAGGCCGTCGAGGAAGCCGGAATTGATCAGTGTGCCGGGACCGTCATAGGCGCGCCCGGCCGACACGGCGTCTCCCGCCGGAGCGACGACATCGATGAACGGGATCTCGTAACGGGTGGCGAAGTCGTAATCGCGCTGGTCGCCGCAGGGGCAGCCGAAGATCGCGCCGGTGCCGTATTCCATCAGCACGAAGTTGGCGATCCACACGGGGAAATCGACATCCGGCAGGAACGGGTGGGCGACGCGCAGGCCGGTGTCGAAGCCGCGCTTCTCGGCGGTCTCGATCGCCGCCTCGCTGGTGCCCAGGCTGCGGCACTCGGCGATGAAGGCAGCGGCAGCCGGATTGCCGGAGGCGACGGCTGCGGCCAGCGGATGCTCGGGTGCGATGGCCAGGAAGGCCATACCGAACAAGGTATCCGGACGGGTGGTGAACACCTCGATCTGGCCGTCGACGCCGGTCGAATACGGAGCCCGGAGCTGGAAGCCGACCCGGGCACCTTCCGAGCGCCCGATCCAGCGCGCCTGCATCAGCCGCACCCGCTCCGGCCAGCGCTCCAGGGCGTCGAGCGAGCTCAGCAGCGAAGGCGCCGCCTTGGTGATGCGCAGGAACCACTGGCTGAGCTGCTTCTTCTCGATCACGGCGCCGGACCGCCAGCCGCGGCCATCGACGACCTGCTCGTTGGCCAGCACGGTCTCGTCGACCGGGTCCCAGTTGACCCAGCTCTCGCGGCGTTCGGCCAGGCCGGCGGCAAGCATGTCGAGGAACAGTTTCTGCTGGTGGCCGTAATAGCGCGGCTCGCAGGTGGCGAACTCGCGGTCCCAGTTCAGCGAGAAGCCGAGCCGCTGCAGCGTGCCGCGCATGGTGGCGATGTTCCCGCGCGTCCATTCGGCGGGATGGATGCCGCGTTCGCGGGCGGCATTCTCCGCCGGCAGGCCGAAGGCATCCCAGCCCATCGGATGCAGCACCGCGAAGCCGCGCGCCCGCTTGTAGCGCGCCACCACATCGCCAAGCGTGTAGTTTCGGACATGGCCCATATGCAGCTGGCCGCTGGGATAGGGGAACATCTCCAGCACGTAGTAGGTCGGCTGGCCGTCGGGCGGCACGTCGTCCACGGCGAAGCTGCCGCGGCGGGCCCATTCGGCCTGCCAGTGCCGCTCGCTCTCGTGAAAATCATGCACGGCGACGTCGTTCATCGGGTCCTCTCCGCTTCAGGCCTCAATTGCCGGTGTGGCCGGCATCGGCGCGAAGCTGGCGGGCGCGGGCGAGGATCTTGTTGGTGATGTCCGGCGCCGTGTTGGGCGCCACCGAGGCGTCGGTCCACTGGCCGTTGTCCAGCGTCTGCCGGAAGATCGCCACCCGGATCGCATCCGAGCGAAGCTGCGTGCCCAGCACGTATGCGGTCGCCTTGAAGCGCTCGCCGGCCGTGGTCGGCGGGCTGTACCAGTCGGTGATGATGATGCCGCCGATCGGATCGGCCGAGGCGAACGGCATGAACGACAAGGTGTCGATCGCGCCGCGCCAGAGATAGGCGTTGACGCCGGCCTGGGTCTGATCGCCGCCGGTGGCGCTGCGGTCCTCGCCGAGCAGGTGGTTGCGCGGTGCGCTCAGGGCGGAGGTATCGCCGGTGGTATCGACCGTGCGGGCGCCATTGCCTGAACAGGCTGTCAGCAAGGCCAGGGGAAGGGTCAGGACGGCGATACGGATACGGGCGATCATGAAGCCTCTATGGTGCGTGGCGCGCGGGACGCCGAAGCAGAATTCGCGCGTCGGCGCGCATGGGAACCGGAGGGGTCCGGCGATACTCAGCGGTGCGTATCTAGCGTGGCCGGATCAGGTCGCCAAGCGGACGCGGACGCCGGATACATTGTCGTGGGTGCCGTCATCCTCGTGGGCCTGAGGCATCCCCGCGGCGCGCAACCCCTCGGCAATAAGATTACGGTCGGACACACGCGCAAGCTGCATGTGCCTCAGCACGCCGTCGATGCTCAACCCGGGGGAGAGACCCTGGATCCGGGTCAGCAGCCGCTCGCAATCCTCGGGCAGCCCGAGATGGCCGTAGGCGGCGAGGCATGGGATTGCCGGATAGAGCAGTGCGGGAGCCAGTTCGACCAGCTCGCGCCCGAGTTCGGCCGCCGCTTCGATGCGTCCCTGCAGCAGGGCGATGGTCACCGCGATGCCGTCGAACATGTGATGCATCGGATGCAGCGGCGAGAGCTGCTTGTAGCGGCTGAAATGCTGCTCGGCTTCGTCCAGCCTGCCCATGCGCACCAGGACGAAGGCGGCGAACACATGCCCCATGCTCATGGTTGGATTGAGCTTGAGGCTGCGGTCGATCAGCGCCAGGCCGGCCCGTGCGTCATCGAGCAGCTGACCGCGAACGAGGCCGACGATGGCGATGATGGGAGCGGCGACATGGCCGGAATTCAGTGCCTTGTGCAGCGCGCCCTCGGCCAGGCGGCCCTCGTGGCCGACGCTGCCCCAGAACTGCATGGCGCGGATGAAGTGACGCATCCCGTCGACCATGGCGGTGAGCGGATGGTCGGGATCGAGGGTTTCGGCAAGGTGCAGCAGCTCGCCGGCCTTGTCGTTCTGCAAGCGTTCCGGCCGCATCATCAGATACAAGGCGCGCAGCGTGAGCTGGATGGCGCTCAGCTCGGCTGCCGGACGCGAACCGACCCGGCGGCTTTCGATCACCAGCAGCTCCCAGGGAAGCTCCGCGCTGACCATGATGGCGACCTCTTCCAACCTGACCATCGCGTCGGCCGGATCGCAGTCGAACCGCTTGGCCCACACCACATGGCCCTGCAGGCGCAGATCAAGCAGGCGCAGGATGATCCGGATCCGTCCCGGGCCGCGCAGGATGGTGCCGTCCAGCACATAGTCGAGACCGAAGCTGCGGCGCAGCAGGGTGTCGTCGCGGCCCTGCGCCAGGGTCGACGCCAGGGCGGAGCCGCTGATCACCGCGAGCAGGGGATGCATCGCCAGCCCGGCCACGAGCTCCTCGGTCAGGGCCGGAACCAGCTTGTCGTTGGCGCCGGCATCCAGGTCGAGCGGCGGCAGCACCGCCAGCGTCGCAATGCTGCGGCCATGCAGCCGACGCCCCGTCATCGAGACGACGGCATCCTCCGCGGCTGCGACTTCGGCCGCGCCGAAATAGCTGGCGGCTCCACCGGGCTGCGGTTCGGTCAAGCCGGCTTCCACCGCCCCAGCGCCTTCACGACCGGTGTTCTCGCGGCCGATGCCTTCGCGATCAATGCCGGCATTGTCAGGCGGCAGGAGGCTTCCGGCCTGACTTGCCAGGCCGCCGCCGTTGCGCAATTCGCCCAGCAGCCGGCTGGTCTCCGGACCGGGCTGGCCGGAGGCGCGCCGGCTGAACAGGGCCGCGCAACGGTCCGCATTCTGCAGGGCCGCACCCCGATCGCCCTGGAGCAGCTGCGCGCGGATCAGCGCGCGCCAGGCAGCCTCGTGCAGGGGGTCGAGCAGAAGCAGCTGCCGGGAAATGGCAATCGTCGCGGCGGGTGCCGGTCCGCGCTGCAACGCCCCTTCGAACAGTCCCAGCGCATGCTCGTGGATGCGGCGGCGCTCGGAGACGAGCCAGATGTCCAGGGCCGGATCGGTGCCGTTGAGCTCCTCGAGCAGCACGCCGTCGAGGGCAGGAAGGGCAAAGGCACCTCCAGGCCCCAGCTGCGCGATCGCGCTGGCCTGGGAGAGCACGTGGTTGACGTTGGCGTTCAGCAGCCGCTCCGCGTCGACGGCGGTCAATCCCGGACGCAGGGCGAGCGAGTGGCGCTCGACGCTGACGATGGAAGCGCCGACCGGCGTCAGCGCGTCGAGCAGCCGATGGATCTCCTGTCGCAACGAGGCCCGCGCCTGCTCCTCGGAGCGGCGGCTCCAGAGCATCTCGGCCAGCTTGGAGCGCAACACCGGCCGCCGTCCCGACATCGCCAGGATCGCCAGCAGGCCGCGTGTCTTGCGTCCGGCCGGCAGCACGCTCTCGTTGTCCAGCGTGAATGCCTGCATCGGGCCGACCAGTTGCAGGCGCAGCAGCGATGGATCGGACTTTGGCATGCCGGGACGCGTGTAGTCTGACATAGGCCACTCCGCCTTGAATTGGCCCTGCCGCGGATCCTGGCCAACCATGTTCCGCCTATAAAGCGGCCGCCAAAGCCATAAAGATGCAACAATCGCATCTCGCGGCCTTTGCATCAAGCAGACGTTCACCCCCTCCGATTGGACCAGTTCATGCCCACGCACGACGACAGCCCGATCCTCAAGCCGATGACATTGGGCGACCTGCAACTGCCCAACCGGATCGTGATGGCCCCACTCACCCGCAGCCGCTCCAGCGAGGCCGGCGTCGTGCCGGACTTCGCGGCGGATTATTACGCGCAGCGTGCCGATGCCGGGCTGATCATCAGCGAGGCCACCAACATCTCGGCCCAGGCGCGCGGCTATGCGATGACGCCCGGGATCTGGTCCCCCGAGCAGGTCGAGGCCTGGCAGAAGGTGACGCGCACCGTGCATCGTTACCGCGGACGGATGTTCCTGCAGCTCTGGCACACCGGACGCATCTCGCATCCGGACCTGCATGGCGGCGCGCTGCCGGTGGCGCCCTCGGCGATCGCCCCGAAAGGCCAGGCCTTCACCAACGACGGCATGAAGGACCATGTCACCCCGCGCGCGCTGGAAACCGACGAGATCCCGGCGCTGGTCGAGGATTACCGCCATGCCGCGCAATGCGCCAAGGATGCCGGCTTCGACGGCGTGGAGATCCATGCCGCCAACAACTATCTGCTCGAGCAGTTCATCCGCGACAGCACCAACAGGCGCACCGACCGCTACGGCGGCTCCATCGAGAACCGGCTCCGCTTTCCGCTTGCCGTGGTGGAAGCCGTGACGTCGGTCTGGGGCGGCGGGCATCGCGTCGGCATACGCATCTCGCCGGCGACGACGGAGCCGGGCAAGACGCCGCTCGACAGCGACGTGATGGCCACCTACGGCGCCTTCGTCGACAAGCTGTCAGAGGCCGGGCTGCTCTACGTGCATGACATCGAGGGAGTGACGCAGACCACCCGGGACGTGCCCGATGGCGTCGATTTTCCGGCGCTTCGCCGGCGCTTCTCGGGGGCCTACATCGCCAACAACATGTACACCCTGGAACTGGCGGAGAAGATCCTGGCCAAGGGCGATGCGGACCTGTTCAGCTTCGGGCGCTCCTATCTGGCCAATCCGGACCTCGTCGACCGCCTGCGCACCGGGGCGCCGCTCGCCGACGCCCCGAAGGGATATTGGTACGGCGGCGGCTCGGCGGGATATTCCGACTGGCCCGGGATGCGCGGCCAGATCGCGATTGAGAGATAAAGACCAAGGCTCTGCCCTGGACCCCCCGGCGAAGCCTTGAGAATCCCGCTAGAAACGCCGGGGCGCCTCGTTATGGCCCCGGTCCCGCATGTCTGAGCCGGACACGCCGTCCTCGGGGTCGAAATCCTCGAGCGTCTCCATGTTGGTGGAGTGGTCGCCGCCGTGCGCGGCGATCACCTGCTCGCGCGGGCCGGCGGTGCGGTCGATGCGATGGAGGGCTTCGAACTTGGCCTCGGCGGCGGTCTCCTGCGCGCGCCGGGTCGCCTCATCCCATGCAGGCGGCTGGCCATCCGGGTCGGTCAGGCGGGCGTTGGACTCCGTATGATGGTCATCCAGCGCGATGAGCTCGATCATGATCTTCCGCGGATCATCCTCCTCGAACCGGCGCATCAGCACCAGGGCCGGTCCCTCCGGCAACGGGTCGTGCGGGGCGAGGTCGATGATGCGGGTCATGTCGTTCTCCTGATCATGCGTGCGAACGGGCTGCGCGAACATAGGTTCAACCCCCCGGTGGTACGATCATGCAGGGGATGCCGTGCTGTTCCAGAGCCTTGCATGCGGCGCCCGCATCTTCATGCGCCAGGCCTTCGAGCCGGGCGCGATACAGCACCGTGCCGCCGAAGCGGCTGGTCGGTTGCACCAGGCCGCGGCTGCCCGAGAGTTGAGCATAAGCCGCCTCGCGGGCCATTGTCGCGGCGAAATGCGCCTGCCCGGTGGAGGTATAGGCGCCGACCTGGATGGCCCAGATCCCATAGGCCGGTGGCGCCGTCCTGACGGCCGGCGGGGCGGGGATGGGGATGGATCGAGCCTGGATCGGCTGCCGATAGGCGACCAGACGGACCGGAGCCGTGTAGAGCGGCGCCGGGCGCGGATCGGCTGCGGCGACCTCGACACCGAGACGCGGGGCGATCGAGGCGACGTAATCCGCGGTCTCGTTCGGCAACCTCCGCCCACTTGCCAGGTAATCGTCCAGCCTCTGCGGACCGGCGTTGTAGGCGGCGAGGAAGGCCGGGTTGCCATAGCGGCCATACATCAGCCGGATATAGGCGGTGCCAGCGAGGATGTTGTCGTGCGGCTCGTATGGGTCGCTGCCGAGGCCGTTTCGTTGCTGCATGTCGGCATAGGTGGCGGGCATCAGCTGCATCAGCCCCATCGCGCCGGCGGACGAGGTGATCGGCCGGCCGTGGCGATACTCGTGACCGCCGGACTCGCGCCGCATCACGGCCCGGATCCAGCGTTGCGGGACGCTGAAGCGGTTGGAAGCCTCGCGGATATAGGGACGCCACGGATCGCCCGGCGGACCCGGCTCCGGATAGCTGGAAAGTCCTGGTCCATAGGCCAGGCGCCCACGGCCACCGCAGGCGGCAAGGGCGAGAAGAGTAACGAGGAGCAACAGCCGGCGCATGGCGACCGGGATGGTGCCGTGCGCGGCATGCGCAAGCAATTGAATTACGCTCCATCGGCTGTCAGACCTTTTGTCAGAGCAGGCAGAGTGCCGCCAGCTCCCGCCTGAGCGCCGGCGGCAGCGCGTCGCCGCCTGGCTCGGAGAGCAGGTCCAGATCGTCCGGAGCGTCGGCCGGCGTCAAATAGCGCCAGCCCTGGAAGGCGCGGACCAGGCGCGGCACCACCGGGACGATCGGGTTGTCGAGGATCATCGCCGTGCAGGGCGTGCCGTCGTCGCGGCGGTCGGTGACGATCCCGATCACCGGCTGCCGGCATAACAGCACGCCAGCGGTCACCCAGTAGATCGAGCCGCCCGCCAGGATCTCGTCGGCCCGGCGCGGGAAGCTTCGCGTGCGCAGGAACGGCCGGCCCTCATGCGCATCGGTCTCCCGCGCGCGGAGTTTCTGCCTGGCTGCCAGCATGGCCGGATCCGAGACGCCGACCGCCAGCTTGATCAGGTGCAGCATCAGGCTAGGGCTCCGCTCCGGTCTGTTGGGCTTGGGAGACGAAACGGTCGAGGAAGCGCCTGGTGTCGATCGCCTGCACGATGACGACCGGGCGCAATCCCATGCCCTTCGGGGCAAGGCTTTCCGGCCAGACATGGGCATGGCCGTAATTCATGCCGGGGCTGGTGTCGATGTCGAGATAGGCGGTGACGGAGCGGGTCACCAGGCTGGGGTCGACCGCGACCGCGGCGGTCAACTCGTCCCACATCGGCAGGGGAGCGTAATAGTGCGCCAGATAGCGGGTGAAGGCGCTTTTCCTGGCGTTGACGCGGGCCATCAGGGGCTTGGTCATCATCACGTCGTTGGAGACGTTGCCGACCGAGACGATCCTCGGCCAGGCCGCGGTCAGCACGACATGGGCTGCTTCCGGGTCGAAGATCATGTTGAAATCGGACGCGAAATCGGCGTTGCCGGTAACGGACTGCATGTTGCTGTCGATCAGGCCGCCCATGAACACGAGCTGCTTCGCCATTTCGGCGAAATCCGGATCGAGGCGGATCGCCAGGGCGAGGTTGGTCAGCGGACCGGCGGCGACGATGGTCACCTGATGCGGATGGGCATGCACCATGCGTATCAGGAAGTCCGCCGCGCGTTCGTGCGAGGCGGCCAATGCGGGTGCCCCTTCGTCGAGCTTCGGCACCGCCGGCTGGGTTGCGGGCACGCGGTCGATCGAGCCCAGGCCGCCCCAGGCGCCCTTCCAGGGGATCGGGCCATAGGCCAGTTCCCACAGCCGCATCCGGGCGACGCTGTTGACCAGGGGCAGGGTGGCGCCGTCCACGACCGGGATGTCGGTGTGCCGGGCGAGCTCCAGGAAGCGTCGGAGGTGGGCAGACTCCTCGTTCTCCCAGGCGTCGCCCACCACGACGGTGAAGCCAAGCAGCCTCACGGCCGGATCGGCGATCAGCGGCAGGGTCGACTGCAGGTCCGAGCCGCCAGGCCCGAGGAAGGCGTTGTCCTCGATGAAGAATTGCGGCGAGGCGGCATGGGACGCGCCAAGGAATGCAGCGGGTCCCGCAAGCAGGATGAGCGTGACGAGAATGATCTTGCGCAAGACGAAAAGGATCCCTCTACAGCACCAGGGCACCGAGCAGCGCATCGAGGCGCAGGCGGCCGGCTGGCGTCGCTGCGAGGCAATCGCCATGCCACGTGAGATAGCCCTCCTCCTCGGCCGCGGTGAGGATCGTCGCATCCAGTGCCGCGGCGAGCGCTGTGCCGGTACGCGCCTCGAACGCGGCCGACGAGATGCCCTCCGACAGGCGCAGCCCCATCAGCAGCATCTCGCGGGCGCGATCCTGCCCCGACAGCTTCGTGCAACTGGTCTCGCCGGTGCCGCTATGCTCGACCCGTTCGGCCCAGGGCTCCGGCGCCCGGTGCCGGCGGGTCGCGTGCAAGCCGCCGTCGAGCGTCAGCCGGCCATGCGCACCGGGTCCGATGCCGGCGTAGTCCTGGTAGCGCCAATAGGCGAGGTTGTGCCGGCTCTGCGCACCGGGCCGCGCGTAGTTGGAGACCTCATAGGGCTCAAGCCCGTGGCTGGCGGCGATGGCGGCGGTCTCCTCGTAGAGGGCGGCGGCGGCATCATCGTCCGGCAGCGTGATCAGGCCCTGGCGGTGCAGCGCCTCGTAGCGGGTGCCGGGCTCTATGGTCAGCTGGTAGAGCGAGAAATGATCCGAGACCAGTGCCAAGGCGCAATCGAGCTCGTTGCGCCAGGCGGGAAGGCTCTGTTCCGGGCGGGCATAGATCAGGTCGAACGAGATGCGCGGGAACAGGCTGCGGGCGATCTCCAGAGCATGGGTGGCCTGAGCCGCAGAGTGCGCGCGGCCGAGCCGCCGCAGGCTCTCGTCGTCGAGCGCCTGCACGCCGAGCGAGATGCGGTTGACGCCGGCCTCGCGGAAGCCGCGCAGCCTGGCCGCCTCGACGCTGGTCGGATTGGCTTCGAGCGTGACCTCCAGCTCGGGCGAGGGCTCGAACAGGTCTCTCGCCAGTTCGATCAGGGCAGCGACGCTGTCCGGCTGCATCAGGCTCGGCGTGCCGCCGCCGAAGAAGATCGAGCCCAGCACCCGCTTTCCGCGGCCGTTCAGGCGCGCCGCCTCGTGGGCAAGCTCGCGCTTCAAGGCGCTGGCGAAGCGCCGCTCCGGAACGGCTTCGCGGACGTGGCTGTTGAAATCGCAATAGGGACATTTCGACAGGCAGAACGGCCAATGGATATACAGCGCGAGAGGGCCTGCCATCAGATCGCGACGCGTACGCCCAGCTCCACCACGCGGTCGCTCGGGATGCGGAAGAACTCGGTGGTGGTCACCGCGTTGCGCGCCATCATCAGGAACAGCGACAGCCGCCACAGCGGCATGCGCGGAATGGTGGCGCGAACCAGCACCTCGCGATTGACGAAGTAGCTGGCCTGCATCGAGTCGAACGCCACGCCGCCGCCGCGCAGTTCTTCCAGCGCGCGCGGCAGGTTGGGGCTCTCCATGAAGCCGTAGCGCAGGAACACGCGGTGCATGCCCGGCGCCAGTTCCTCGACCTTCAGCCGGTTGCCGCGTCCGGCCTCCGGCTGGTCCAGGTTCTGGATCGTGACGAACAGCACCTTCTCGTGCAGCACCTTGTTATGCTTGAGGTTATGCAGGAGCGAGGCCGGCACCACGTCGGGGTTGCCGGTCAGGAACACCGCCATGCCGGGCACGCGCACGGTGCGTGACTGCGGCAGCCGGGCCAGGAAGGAGGCGAGCGGCATGCTGTCCTGCTTCCAGCGCAGGGCGAGCAGCTCGCGGCCACGCTTCCAACTCGTCATCAGCGCCGTCAGCACGATGCCGAGCAGCACCGGCACCCAGCCGCCCTGCGGGATCTTCAGCGCGTTGGCGGCAAAGAACACGCCGTCGATCAGGAAGAAGCCGCCGAACACGCCGATGGCGGCGAAACGGGACCAGCCATATTGCCGGCGGAACACCACCATGGCCAGGATGCAGGTGCACATGAAGGTGCCGGTCACCGCGATGCCATAGGCCGAGGCGAGCGCGTCGGAGCTGCGGAAGGCCAGCACCAGCAGCAGCACGCCGACCATCAGCGCCCGGTTGATCTGCGGGACGTAGATCTGGCCTTCCTCGTTGGGGTTGGTGTGCAGCACGCGCATGCGCGGCAGGTAGCCGAGCTGCACGGTCTGGCGCGCGATCGAGTAGGCGCCGGTGATCACCGCCTGGCTGGCGATCACGGTGGCGATCGTCGCCAGCACCACCAGCGGCAGCCGCAGCCAGTGCGGGCTGAGCAGGAAGAACGGGTTCGCCATCGCCTGCGGATGGGCGATGATCAGCGCGCCCTGGCCCATGTAGTTCAAGACCAGGCAGGGCAGCACCAGGATCAGCCAGGCGAGGCGGATCGGCGACCGGCCGAAGTGGCCCATGTCGGCATACAGCGCCTCGGCCCCGGTCACCGAGAGCACCACGGCGCCGAGGGCGATGAAGGCGAGCCAGCCATGATGCCAGATGAAGATCGCCGCATGGTGCGGCAGCAGCGCCCGCAGCACGAAGGGATACTTCGCCACCTCGATCCCGCCCAGTGTGCCGATGACGAGGAACCAGAGCACCATGACCGGGCCGAAGATCCGGCCCACGCTGCCGGTGCCGCGCCACTGGATGCTGAACAGCGCGACGATGACGACGACCGAGATCGGCAGCACCACTTCGGCCGCCGATGGCAGGCTGACTTCCAGCCCCTCCACCGCCGAGAGCACCGAGATGGCCGGCGTGATGGTGCCGTCGCCGAAGAACAGGCAGGTCCCGACGATGCCGACCAGCCCGAGGAAGATCCGCGTCCGGTTTCCGGTCGAGACGCGCTGGGCCAACGCCATCAGCGCCAGGATGCCGCCTTCGCCGTGATTGTCCGCGCGCATGATCAGCGTGACGTATTTGATGGTGACGATCAGGATCAGCGACCAGAAGATCAGGCTCTCGACCCCGACGATCTCCCACGGCGTCGGAGTCTTCACGCTGATGATCGTCATGGTCGCTTTCAGCGCGTAGAGCGGACTGGTGCCGATATCTCCATAGACCACGCCGAGCACGCCAAGCAGCGACGCCACGCCCAGACTGCCGTGATGCGGTGCCGTGGCCAACGGCTTCAGGTCCGCCTGCGCACCGGAGCGCACTGAAGCACCGGAGCTCGTCGAAGCACTGGCGTTCGTCGAAGCACTGGCGTTCGTCGAAGCGGCCAGGCTGGCTGAAGAAAGCTGGGCGCCATCAACAGGCGCTCCGGCGTCACGGCTCATGAAGGGGCTCCGGGGAGGCTGGCATTCAGACCAGAACGTGACGCACAGGTGCTGAACGCATGAAGGCGAGGCTCATGGCAGCCGGAAGCGCCCCCATACGATCTTCTGCCGGGTTCAGGCAAGGCTGGCTTCTGCCTGTTACAGCCAAAGTTGGCTCAAGACTCCATGGAAGCAAGTGGGGGCCGCTTGCCGAATAACGCAGAGCCGACTCGCACCTGCGTCGCACCGGCCCCGATCGCGGCCTCGAAATCGCCGGACATGCCCATCGACAAGCCGGACAGTCCGCTGGACGCGGCCATCCTCGCCAGCGCATGGAAATACGGCTCCGGATCATCCTCGGCCGGCGGGATGCACATCAGGCCGGTCAGCGCCTCACCGAAGCGCGCCCGGCAAGTGCCGATGAAAGCCTCCGCGTCGGCGGTTGCAACGCCGGCCTTCTGCGGCTCGTCGCCGATATTGACCTGCACCAGGAGCTCCGGCAGCCGGCCGGCCTTTTCCGCGGCACGGGCTATGGCGTCGGCCAGGCGCGGCCGGTCGAGCGTCTCGATGACATCGAAGCCGCGGACGGCATCGAGCGCCTTGTTCGTCTGCAGCGGACCGATCAGATGCAGACGCAGGTCAGGATAGCGGGCCCGCAGTTCCGGAAACTTGTCCGACGCCTCCTGCACCCGGTTCTCGCCGAACCGGCGTTGCCCCTGATCGAGCAGGGCGGCGACCGCTGCCGCCGGATAGGTCTTGGATACCGCGATCAGGGCAATCGCGTCCGGGTCGCGTTGGCAGGCGCGTGCCGCCGTCGCCATGCGGATACGGATCTCGTCCAGGGGGGAAGGCATCGACATGGCGACAAGGCTCCGCTGGGTGTGTCCTCTGGTCAAGCCGTCACCATGTAATACTAAGCGGCGGTGAGATTGACCGTTGGAAGGCAAGGCTGGGCTCTGCCCAGACCCGCCAAAGGCCTCCGCCTTTGGAAACCAATCTGTAGATATTATTGGATTTTCAAGGCTTCGCTGGGGGGGTCCAGGGCAGAGCCTGGTCTTTCATGGGTCAAGACTCATCGAGCCCGATCGGGCTCGACCAGCCGCAAGGCAGCCTCCGCACCGACTAGGATCTCGCACAGCCGCAGGCGATCGGCCTGGGTCAGCCAGGACGGCGCCGCCGCACCGGTATAGAAGGCTGCCGATTCGGCCAGAAGCCGATCCCGGCCCCGCGCGTCCGAGCCTGGGGCGTCGCCGAGCGGGCGTGCCGCCAGATCGAGCCGGCGAAGCGAGCGCAGACGCGTCTCCAGCCGTTCGGCCGCTTCCTGTTCGGTCTCGGGATCCAGCCGGCCCGCCGGCACGCAGGCGGCCAGGGCACCGGACAGGCCACTGGCGAGCTGAGCCGAGCATTGCGCGGCCATCTGCCGCCGGCGCTGCGTCAGCCTCCCGGCGAACGCCTGCATGTCGCCACGCAGGGCACTGAAGCCGGCCAGCCGGGAGGCGCGCGCCACCTGCGCGTCCAGGGCATCGTCGGACAGCGCCTGCTCCGGGGCTGGCCGATCGAGCCGGTCCACCACCGTCCCGACCACGCTCTGCAGGCTGGCTTCAAGCTGCCGTGCGAGACCGGTCTCGCGGGCCAGCGCCTGCACGCGTTCCACCAGGATCGCGGGATTCGCCGTCTTCTCGAACAGCAGCGCGAGCACGATGCTCCAGCTCAGCGGGCCGGATCGCGCGGCCTCCAGCAGCAGCGGCCGGATCGTCTCCCAAGCTGGCTCCCAGGCCGGCTCCTGCTCCGTCCGCAGCACGGCAGCATGCGCGAACACCAGCCGGATCGCGCCGAGTAGCGGCGGCAACGCCTGCAGCTTGATCCCGATCGTCGCCTGGAAGGCCGGCAGGCTCCATTCCAACGGCATCGGGCCATCCGCCAGGATCGAGGCCGCGTCCCGCCAGAGCCGCCCCGCGGGTTCGTCGCCTGCGGCCAGCGACGCCTCGATCGCCTCCAGGCCAGGTAGACGGGTGCGTATCAGCGCCGTGATCGGCGCGATCACGCTGCGCGGTACCGCGGCACTTCCCGGACGCCACTCGGCGGGAGTGACGATCACCGGATGCAGCGGCATGAACAGCACGCGGGCGAGTGAGCGCGGTCGTGGCGGACGCAGTTCCATCAGCCGCGGACGCAAAGACTCGAGCAGCCGGTCGGCCTCGCCACGTTCGGCCAGCGTGTCGATGACCTGGGTGACACGCAGGATGGCGCTGTCACTGGCATCGCGCAGATCGTTGGACAGACCGCGCAAGGCAGCGCCCGGGCCAGTTTTGAAATCAGACATCGAATTTGGTCACTTCCGGCCGGTCAGGGTCGTGCAACTGCAATTCACGCAACCGCATGGCCTCGTTGCGTGCCAGCCGCTCGATGGCGAAGACGGCACCGGAGATCCCCGGAGGCGTGGCCCAGTCCGGCGCGGCACCTCTGGCTCCGATGCGCCGGTCGTCCTCGCCGGCTGCTTCCTGCCCCACTGTTGCGTGATACAGCAGCATCTGCGCCAGCGCTCCCACCTCGACGGCGTCGCCAGGCAGCAGGCAGAGCCGGTCCCAGCCATCGAGCAGCCAGTCGGGCTGTTCCAGCGTGTGCAGCAAGGTCGCGTTGTCCATACGCCAGCTTGACAGGAGCCCGAGCGGATCCTCGAACACTCCCCGCGCCTGATGCAGTGCCGCCGTGGCTTGTGCGGAGCGCAAGGCGATCACGGTATCGAGCTTGTCGCTTCCCGCCGTGACTTCCGCTGCCGCTGCTCCTTTTGGCTGCGCCGTGCTGGCTTCCGGCCGCGCCCTGCTGGACAGCAGGCGCAACACCCGGGGCAGCCTGGCCTGTGAAGCTGCCGGACCGATGCCGAGCGGCCATGCCAGGGCTGCGATGCGCGCGATGGCCGCGTCCAGTTCCGCCGGTAGCCAAGCCGCGGCTACCTGTTGCGGCCGAACGCCGCTGACATGATCGAGTGGCCGCGGGCCGCCGGGGCGGTTGAGCAGCCTGGCCAGCAGCGAAGGGGCTTCGACCAGCCAGCCGCTGCTGTCGTCCGGATACGCCGTCCAGGGGTCGTTCATGGCGGACAGGCTGCCCGGCAGGCCAAGCGCCCGGGCGAGTTCCAGCAGCAGATGCGCACGCAACCGCCGCCGCCCGAGCTGTTCGGCCTGCTGGGCACGCTGGGCAGCCGCTGCCACACGCCGTCCGGCATGACCTTCCACAGCGACCGCGATCGCCGCGGCGCGAACACTGCCCGGCGACAACGGAGCATTGCCGATACCCGAAGCGCTCTGGGCCGCAACCCGGTCGGCAAGCAGGATGTCGTGCAGGCTGGGTGCCGCGAAAGCGCGCAGCGTCGCCCAGCACGCGACATAAATCCCGCGGCCGCCGGCGGGATTGCTCAGCAGCATCTCCAGCCCGCCCCCCTGCGTCGCACGAACGCGCATTGCGGTCAGCGTTGGCGCCGTGAAGGGCAGGGATACGCATCGCGCTTCCGGTGCGTGTGTCGCCGGCCCAGTATCCCAGGCCATGACCGCGGTTCTTGCCAGGGGTCCAGGCCGTGTTGCGGTATCAATCAGGTTCCTCATTCGACAAGCCTCCCATCTCCATTCAGTGTAACCGGAGACCATGAACAGAGTGTCAACATCCAGGGCGGCCCCCGGAGCAGCCATCGCCGATACCAACGGTTCCCACGCTGGCGCTCCAAGTTCCGGCGATCCCACGCGGGACATCGCCTATGATATCCTGATTTCCGTGCTCGACCGCAGGCGCAGCATCGAGGACGCGCTGGACCAGGCGCCCGCCGGCGTACCGGCGCGGGATCGCGCGGCCGCGCATCGCATCGCCGCGATGGTGCTGCGCCGGTTGGGCACCCTGGACGCCGTGCTGGCGCCGCTGCTGACCAGGCCGCCGCCGCCGCCGGTGCGCCTGCTGCTGCTGCTCGGGGCGGCGCAACTGCTGTTCCTGCAGACGCCGGCGCATGCGGCGGTCGGCACCACCGTCGATCTGGCCAGGAGGCGCCGGCTGGCCCCGTTCGCGGGGCTGGTCAACGCCGTGCTGCGGCGCGTGGCCGATGCCGGGACGGAGGCGCTGCTGGGTCTGGATCAGGCCAGGCTCGATGTCCCGGCGTGGCTATGGGCCTCGTGGGGCAAGCCGGCCCGCTCGATCGCCGAGGCGATCCGGCAGGAAGCGCCGCTGGACCTGACCCTGCGCGAAGGGGCGGCGGTGCCCGAAGGCGGTGTGCGGCTGCCCACCGGCAGCGTGCGTATGCCGGCCGGGACCCGCGTGACCGAATTGCCGGGCTACGAGGCCGGCGAATTCTGGGTGCAGGATGCGGCGGCGGCGCTGCCGGTGCGCCTGCTGGCACCACGGCCGGGCGAGCACATCGCCGACCTCTGCGCCGCTCCCGGCGGCAAGACCGCGCAGCTCGTGGCCGCGGGCGCGCAGGTCACGGCGCTCGACCGCGATGCCATGCGCCTGCAGCGCCTGCGCCTCAACCTGCAGCGGCTCGGCCTGCAGGCCGATATGGTCGAGGCGGACGCCACCGTCTGGCGGCCCGAGCGGCTGTTCGACGCCATCCTGCTCGACGCGCCCTGTTCCGCCACGGGCACCGTGCGTCGTCATCCCGACGTGCTGCGGACGCGTCGTCCGGCCGATCTGGCGCCCCTGCTGGTGCTGCAGGACCGGCTGATCGCGTCGGCCGCGGCGATGCTGCGTCCGGGCGGCCGCCTGGTCTACGCGGTCTGCTCGATGCAGCGCGACGAAGGCGAGGGACGCATCGACACGGCGCTGGTCTCTGGGCTGCTCTCCGGGAACTCTTCGGGCTTGCGCCTGGATCCGTTCAGCGAGGCCGAGCTGGCGATGCTGCCGCAGGCGCGCACCCATCAGGGCTGCATGCGCACCCATCCCGGCCTCTGGAGGGAACAGGGCGGCATGGACGGGTTCTTCGCCGCCCGCCTGGTAAAGGCCCCGCTGGCCGGGACACGATAGCTGCCGGAATTGAGCTTTCGCCGTCTTGCATGTCCCGGCCGGCTTGTGTCGAATGCCGCCCTTGCTGCTAGAAGCCGTGCATGACATCGACACCAGGCATCATCGTTGCGCCGAGCCTTCTGGCGGCGGATTTTTCACGGGCGGCCGACGAGGTCGCCGCCGTCGAGGCGGCTGGCGCGGACTGGCTGCATCTCGACATCATGGACGGGCATTTCGTGCCGAACCTGTCGTTCGGGCCGCAACTGGTCCAGGCGCTGCGGCCACGCTCGAAGCTGCCGTTCGACGTGCATCTGATGATCGCCCCGGTCGATCCCTACCTCGCGGCCTTCGCCCGCGCCGGGGCCGACCATATCCATCTGCATATCGAGGCCGGCCCGCACACGCACCGGTCGCTGCAGACCGCGAAGTCGCTCGGCGTGAAGGCCGGCATCGCGATCAACCCCGCAACGCCGGCGGAGGCGATCTCCGAGGTGCTCGAGATCGCCGACATGGTGCTGGTGATGACGGTCAACCCCGGTTTCGGCGGTCAGAAATTCATCGGCAGCCAGCTCGCCAAGATCGCCAGGATACGGGCGATGCTGACCGAGCGCGGCCTGGCCTCCCCGATCGGCGTCGACGGCGGCGTCGATGCGCGCACGGCGCGGCTATGCATCGACGCCGGAGCCACCATGCTGGTCGGCGGCACGTCGATCTTCGGCGCTCCAGACTACGCGGCCGCCATTGCCGGCCTGCGCGGTGCCGGAGGAGGAGGGGCCTGATGGATGTCCGGCGCTGGGGCAGGGACGCGCGCCTGTCGCTGGCGCGGCTGCCTGGGCTGACGACGGCCCTGGGCATGAGCCGGGTGCCGGACGCGCCGCAGCAGGCGACGCGCGATCTGTGGCCGGGCGATCCCTCGCTCGGCGGCCGGCTGATGAAGGGCGAGCTGCTGTTCCGCGGCATCATCCAGCCGCTGGCGCCGGGCCACTGGTCCGCGCCAACCGGCAACGGGCATGGTCCCGCAAGGGCCAGGCCGGCGTCGCAGGGGCCTCTGCTGCGGGCGCATGTGGAAGGCTTCACCTGGTTGCGTCACCTGCAGGCGCTCGGCACCGACAGCGCCCGGCTGCGCGCCCGCACTTTGGTGGCGGACTGGCTGCTTGCGCCTCCCGCCGACACCCAGGCACGCGCCCCGGACGTGGTGGGCGCGCGGGTGAGCGCCTGGCTGGCGCATTACGACTTCTTCGCCGCCTCCGCCGATGACGGCTTCCGCCAGCGGCTGATGACGCAGCTGATGATCGACGCCCGCTCGCTGTCGGCCATGATCCCTTGCCAGTCGCATGACCATCACGCGTTGACCGCCTACAAGGGCCTGCTCGCCTGCGCCGTGGCGATGCCCGACCAGGGCCACCTGCTGACCCGCTACATGCGCCACATCGCCGCCGAACTCGGACGCCAGCTGCTGCTCGACGGCTGCCATGTCGAGCGCAGCCCGGCGGCCCATCTGGCGGCGTTGCGGGAGCTGGCGGAGATGCGCGCGCTGATGCAGACCGGACAGATAGCACCTCCCCTGGCGCTGGCCGCGGCACTGGACCGGATGGCGCCGGCCCTGCGCGCGCTGCGTCATGCCGATGGCGGCCTGGCGCTGTTCAACGGCTCCCAGGAAGAGAGCCCGGCGCTGATCGACCTGGTGCTGGTGCAGGCGGCGCGCGGACGGGCGGTACAGGCAGCACTGCCGGAAGGCGGCTTCATCCGCCTGCAGGTCGGGCGCAGCCTGCTGTTCGTCGATGCCGGCCCGCCGCCGCCGGCCGGCTATGACGCGATGTCGCACGCCGGCACCCTGTCGTTCGAGCTTTCGGTCGGGCGCGAGCGGTTGATCGTCAACTGCGGCGGCGGCGTCACGTCGGTCTGGCAGGAGGCGCTGCGCCGGACCGCGGCGCATTCGGTGCTGACGATCGGCGACCGCTCCTCTTCCGACATCACCGCGACCGGTATCTCGCGACGTCCGGCCCATGTCGAGATCGACCATAAGCAGTCCGGCGGCGCGCATTGGCTCGATCTCAGCCATGACGGCTACAAGCCGGTGTTCGCCGCACTGCATCGACGGCGCCTGTATCTGGCGGAAAGCGGCGAGGACATACGCGGCGAGGATTTCGTCGAGGCCGACAAGCCGGTCGCCTTCGTGCTGCGCTTCCATCTGCATCCCGACGTGACCGCCCGGCATGATTCCGAGCCGGGCAGCCTGTTGCTGACCCTGGCCTCCGGGGTGCAGTGGCGCATGCGCATCGAAGGCGGCGTGACCGCGATCGAGGAGAGCGTCTATCTTGGCGCCGGGGCACCGCAGCCGAGCCGTCAGATCGCGGTGACGGTGACGCCGCCGGCGCCGGATACCGAAGCCTTCGCCGAGACCGTGAACGGCGAGCCGCAGGTGGTGCGTTGGGCGATCAGCCGGATGGAAGCCTGACGCCACCCGCTCTTGAAAATTCTTGAGATCACCAATGTCGATTTCTCGTTGCGGCATTTCCTGCTGCCGCTGATGCGCGAGTTGCGCCGTCGCGGCGACGAGGTGGTGGGTGTCTGCGCCGACGGCCCGCTGCTCGATGTTGCGCGTGCGGAAGGCTTCCGCATCGTGCCATTGCCGATGGCCCGCCGCCTGTCGCCAGCGGCGCAGGTCCGGGCGTTCCGGGCCTTGCTGCGGCTGATACGCGACGAGCGGCCGGACATCGTGCATGCGCACATGCCGATCAGCGGGTTGCTGGCGCGCCTGGCGGCCCGGCTTTGCGGCGTTAAGATCATTGCCTATACCTGCCACGGCTTTCTGTTCAACCAGCCGGCTCCGGCCTGGCGCCGTGTCCTGGCGCTCATTCTGGAATGGCTCGCGGGCCGTATCACGGACATCTATCTCACTGTCTCCAACGAGGAGGCCGGTGACGCCCGCCGGCTGCATATCCATCGCAATCCGATCGCGGTCGGCAACGGACGCGACCCGGCGGTATTCCGGCCTGACCCTATCCACCGCCGCGAGATCCGGCGCGAGCTGGGTGTTACGGAAGATCGTGTGGTGATCATCGCCGTTTCCCGGCTGGTGCGGCACAAGGGCTATCCCGAACTGCTCGACGCGATGAGATCGGTGCCGGACGCCGAGCTCTGGGTCGTGGGCGAGCGGCTGGCCTCGGATCACGGCGAGCGACTGGAAGCGGACTTCGCCCGCGCGGCCGGTCCCGATGCGCTGGGACCGCGGCTGCGTCGGCTCGGCTATCGTGACGATATCGCGGCGTTGCTGGCGGCGTCCGACATCTTCGTCCTGCCCAGCCATTTCGAGGGGCTGCCGATGTCGGTGATCGAGGCCATGCTCACCGGCCTGCCGGTGGTGGCGTCGGATATCAGCGGTCCGCGCGAACAACTGGTCGAAGGCGAGACCGGATTGCTGGTACCACCGGGACGGCCGGATCGCCTGGCGGCCGCCTTGTCGCGCCTGGTGGCCGACGCCGTTCTGCGTGCCCGGATGGGCGAGGCCGGGCGGCTGCGGGCGTGCGCCTTGTATGACGAGGCGTCTGTCGTAGCGCGCACTGCGGATTTATTACGCTGCCGTTGATGGAGTTGTTGGGGTGCCTCAAGCAGGCGTGCCTCCTATCCGTTTCGTCCACCGACGCTTGTGTGCGACCAGACCGGGAATCGGATCGCCGGCTTCGACGGTTTGCAACACTGGCGGTCGGGATTGCGTACCGAGTGCGAGGCAAAGCGCGCCGCCCGCGGTGCCGGCGCCCGGCTCGCCCAGTTGCACACGGGAGCCCGGCCTCAGGGCCGCGAGAATGGAGGGATAGAGCGCGTTCTCGCCGAGCGGGCCGTCGATGACGATGTCTCCGGACGCACCGAGCAGATCCAGCGCGTTGTCGCTCAACAGGGCAACATAGAGGGTTGCCAGCGCCGCGCGGGCGGGCGGGTCGAGATCGTCGGCATCGTGGACGGCGCCGGCACGACCGGGGAACTGGCCGCCGGCGGTGAAGCCCGGCTCGACCAGCGCCGGCCCTGCCAGAAGCTGGGCGAGTGTCGCAAGATTGGGGGCGAGTGCCGCAAGATCGGGAGTGGCGGCGCCGGGTCCGGCGACCGCCTCGTATTCCCGTCCGCCCATGAAGCGGGCGGTGCCGACCACGCCGCCGAACGCATCGACATTGGCGAGCATGTCGCGATCCTGGCGCAGGCACGAGAGAGGCACGCCGCTGGCCAGGATCACCGTCCAGGTGCCGCTGGAGATCACGTTGAACGGTTCGCCATCCGTCCGGTGCATGCGGTGACGCAGATACGACGCGTTGGAGTCGTGGATGCCGCAGAGCACCCGGCAGCCCGGATCGAGTCCGCAGCGGTCGGCGAGAGCCGGACGAATGCTGCCGAGTTCGTCCGCGGCGGCACGCAGGCCGGGAAACTTGCGGTCCCAGCCTCGGCTTTGCGCAAGCGGTGAGAAACCGGCCCGGGCGGGAGACCACAGGTCGGTATGGCAGCCGAGCGAGGTGACTTCGCTGGCCGCTATGCCCGAAAGCAGCCAGGCCCAATATTGCGGATAGGTCAGGATGCGGTCGATGCGCCGGTACTGGTCGGGCAGGCGTTGCTGAACGGCGAAGATCTGGCGGCCAAGGTTGAGGCCGAGCGGCAAATCGGGAGACAGGGTCTCGGCAAAATCGTCCCGGAGCCGCGTGTAGGCGTCATGGTCCGCCTCCAGGATCGGGTCTTCGTAATCGGGTGCCGCCACGACCTCGCCTGCGCCGTCCAGCATCACGCAGGCGGCGCCATGGGCGACCGGAACGATGCAGCCGATGCGCGCACGCTCCGGGCAGGCGGCGAGGCTGTCGAGCAGCCAGCCTTCCAGCCCGGCGATGTCGAGCTGGCGCAGCGCACCCTCGATCCCGCGGTTCGAACGCCGGGCGGTGTAGAGCGGCTGTTCGGTGGCCGGATCGATCACGGTCAGCCGGGCATTGCTCTTGCCGATATCCAGCACCGCCAGCAGGTCCATTGCCTGGCTCTTGTTCAGGCGACCTGGGCGATGCCGGTCCGGTCTTCCCCCGGCAGGACCTGGATGATCTCGATCCCCGCCGCGCGGAACGGCTCCAGCTCCTGCGGCGTCGCCTGGTTGTCGGTGACGAGAGCCGCGAGACGCGACAAGGGCAGCACGATCATCGCCGAGTGCTGACGCAGCTTGCGGCTGTCGGCCAGCACGACCACCCGCTCGGCGCTGGTCAGCAGCTTGGTGTGCGACTGGGCGATCAGCGGATCATTCTCCATCAGCCCGAAGCGGTTCAGTCCGTAGCAGCCGGTGAACATCGTGCGTCCCCAGAAATGCCTCGTCGCGTCGTCGAACGGACTGAGCACGATGCTCTGCTCGCGATACACCGTGCCCCCCGGTATCGTGATGCGGTTCCGGCTGTGGCCGACCAGATGCGAGACCAGCGGGAAGGAGTTGGTCAGTATGTCGAGTTCGGTATGTTCGAGGAACTCGGCCATGCGGAAACAGGTGCTGCCGCCGCCGACGATGATGCTTTCGCCTGGTGCGATGAGCTGGACGGCGGCACGGGCAATGGCGCGTTTCTGGGCGATCTGCATGTCCAGGCTGAGCACCAGAGGGGTGCCGACCAGATGCGGCTGGTAGCGTGGCCGCAGGGCCTCGACGCCGCCACGGAC
>CAXSEE010000035.1:0-7459 GCA_964235615.1 uncultured Acetobacteraceae bacterium
CTGGACCTTGCCATCGGGCTTTCACTTCAGCCGGGACGAGTTGATCGCGGCGACGACCCTGGTCCACGGCATGACCGTGGTGACCCGGAACCTGGCTGATTTCGCACCTGCGGGTGTGACGTTGCTGAACCCATGGCAGGCTTTAGCGTCCAATTGAGGCTGTCGCTGGCCATTGTGACGCTTGCAACCGTCGAGAATATTCGGACTTTGGCAAACTGCGCCCGAGCCTCAGCCATCCCATCCGATCGCCCGGCGCAGGAAGTTCATGCCGAGGGCGACGAAGCTCGCGGCTTCCGCATTGTCCTTGCCATAGCCGTGTCCCCCTGCCGCCGGCTCGTAGAAGCTGGCGTCGTAGCCCATCGCCTGCAGCTTGGCCGCCATCTTGCGGGCATGGCCCGGATGCACCCGATCATCCCGCCGCGCCGTCGCGAGCAGGATCGGCGGGTAGGCGCGGCCGGGCTCAGCCGCATGGTAGGCGGACAGGGGTCCGAGAAACGCCCAGTCCTCCGGCACGTCAGGATCGCCATACTCGGCAATCCAGCTTGCCCCAGCCAGCAGGCGGGAATAGCGGCGCATGTCGATCAGCGGAATGGTGCAGAACAGCGCGCCGAAGCGTTCGGGGTGGCGGGTCAGCATGTTGGCGATCAGCAGGCCGCCGTTGGAGCCGCCTTCCGCCGCGATCCGCTCCGGGCGGGTGACCCCGCGACGCACCAGGTCGGCGGCGACGGCGGCGAAATCGTCATGCGACAGGCGCTTGCCTTCGCGCCGTCCGGCCTCGTGCCAGCGCGTGCCGAACTCGCCGCCACCGCGGATGTTGGCGATGACGGTGGTGCCGCCACGCTCCAGCCAGAGCTTGCCGCTGCCGAGCGCGTAGGAGGGCAGGCGGGAGATGCCGAACCCGCCATAGCCCGACAGATGCACCGGGGCCTCGCCGGTCTCCCCGGCCGGTCCGGTCTGGACGTAGGGGATCCGCTCGCCATCGGCGGAGACCGCCTCATGCCGGGTCACGCGCAGCCCGGCGGTATCGAACGCGGCCGGCACCCGTTTCAGCACGACCGGCGCCGCCAGGCCGGGTGGGACCAGCATGAGCGTGGGCGGGGTCAGCGGATCCTGCACGGAGGCGAGCATGGTGCCGTCGCTCTCCTCCTCGACCTGGTCGAGCGGCCAGACCTGCGCGGTGCCGATGGGCGGCAGGCCGGCGAGCGTCCGCTCGTCCCAACTGCCGGGCTCGAACAGACTGGGCGTGAACACGACGAACACCGGGCGCAGCTCGTCCAGGATGCTCAGCACCAGGGAGCCGCCGGCCCAGAACATGCCCTGCAGCGCGCGCCGCGGAGCCGCCTCGAACAACAACCGGAAGTCACGCCCGCCGGCGAGGAACGCGTCCATGCGGATCGCCAGCACCGTGTCCGAAGCATAGGTCGCCGTGTCGACTGTCCAGGGCGTACGCAGCTTGAGGGCGAGCCACCCATCGTGCCAAGTCGCCGCGGCGTCATCCGGCCAGGGCATGCGCTGCTTCGGCCCGGAGCGGTCGCCGAGCCAGATGGCGGAGTCGAAGAACCCGGTCTTCTCGACGAAGACCAGCCGGTTCCCAGCCTGGTCATAGCTGCCCCAGGCCATCATGCTCGCCGGCTGGACCTCGAACAGCACCGCAGCGTCGGCCGGATCGGTGCCGCGCGGCCACAGCCGGACCGTGCTGGCATAGCCGGATGCGGTGGCGCCGCCGAACGAGGAGGACAGCAGCAGCGTCTCGCGGTCGAGCCAGTCCACGCCGCCCTTGGCCTCGGGCAGGGTGAAGCCGCCGGCCACGAAGCTCCGGTTTTCGAGGTCGAACTCGCGCAGCACTGAGGCATCGCTGCCGCCGCGCGACAGCCGGACCAGGGCGAGCCTGTGGTCCGGGAACAGGGTGGCCGCACCCTGCCAGATCCAGTCCTCGCCCTCCGAGCTGGCCAGCGCGCCGACGTCGAGCAGCACATCCCAACTCGGCTGTTCGGTGCAATAGGAGTCGAGCGTGGTGCGACGCCAGATCCCACGCGGATGGGCCGCGTCGCGCCAGAAATTATAAAGCAGCCCGCCACGCCGCGTGGGCAGCGGCAGGTTCTCCGGCCGGTCGAGCAGCACCCGCAAGGTGTCGCGATCGGCCTCGAACCGCGCGCCGCCAAAGCGGGCGAGCGTCGCGGCGGTCTGCGCATCGGCCCAGCCGGTGGCGCGCCCGCCTTCCACCTCCTCCAGCCAGAGCCAGGGATCATTGTCCGGGTCGGCGAGTGTCGGCAGGTGGTCGGTCATCGCGGCCAAGCCTATTCTTCCGGCTCGGTCGTGAACAGCAGCGGATATCCCTTCCGGCGCGCCATATCGGTCGCGTTGGTCGCCTTGGTCTCGGCCACGTCCTTGGTGAACACGGCGACGACGCACACCCCGCGCTGATGGGCCGTGATCATCACCTGGTTAGCCTGCTCCTCGGCCATCCGGAACTCCGCCTTCAACACCAGCACCACGAACTCGCGCGGCGTGAAGTCGTCGTTGACCAGCATGACCTTGTACAGCTTTGGCCGCTCGACCTTGATCTCGAGCTGGACGCGGGGTGTGGTGGTGGTCTCAGGCATGCCTTTGGTCCGTATCAAGGTTGGCCGTATCAAGGTTGGCCGTGTCAGAAGCGCGGACGTCAGCCGGGATGATGCCGCCGGCAGACGCGAGGATGACGTCGAGCAGGCCGGGGAACGTCGTGTCGAGCGCCTCGCGACAGAGCGAGTTCATATGCGTGACCCCTTGGGCGCGAGTATGCACGAGGCCCGCATCCCGAAGCACCCGGAACTGGTGCGACATCGTCGATTTCGGGCGTCCGCCATCCAGGGCGGCGCAGCTGCTCTCACCTTCACGGGAAAGCTTCAGCACGATACCGAGCCGGACCGGGTCGCTCAGCGCGTGGAGGATCTTCTCCAGGCTCAGCATCCCAGGCGGCGCGCGATGCTCATCTGTCGTTTCAGCGTCCCGGCGGCTTGTCCGGGCCTTGTCTTTGTTCGAATCATATCGAACTAAGGGTCCGTCCATTTCAGTGAGATCATCCATGCCGGGCTTGTTCGACCCCTATACGCTCAAAGGTGTGGCGCTGCGCAACCGTATCGCGGTGTCGCCGATGTGCCAGTATATGGCGATCGATGGCGTCCTCAACGACTGGCACCGCGTGCATTATGCCTCGCTCGCCCGTGGCGGCGCGGGCCTGGTCGTCGTCGAGGCGACCGCGGTGGCACCCGAGGGCCGCATCACCTGGGGCGACGCCGGCCTCTGGAACGACGCCCAGGCCGACGCCCTGCGGCCCATCGTCGCCTCGATCCGCGAGGCTGGCGCCGTGCCGGGCATCCAGATCGCCCATGCCGGGCGCAAGGCGTCGGCGAACCGTCCCTGGGAGGGCGACGACCATATTCCGGAAGGCCAGCCGCACGCGTGGCAGACGATCGCGCCGTCGCCGGTCGCGTTCGGTGGCGCCCTGGGCCGCGTGCCGCAGCAGATGACCGTGGACGATATCGCCCGCGTGCAGTCCGACACCGTGCGCGCGGTGAGCCGCGCCCGCGACCTCGGCTTCGAGTGGCTCGAGCTGCACATGGCGCACGGCTACCTGGCCCAGAACTTCTTCTCGCCGCTCTCCAATCATCGCACTGATCAGTATGGCGGCAGTGCCGAGAACCGGGCGCGCTACCTGATCGAGACGCTGGTCGCGGTGCGCCGCGTCTGGCCGCAGGACCGTCCGCTGACGGTCCGCCTCGGCGTGGTCGAGTTCGACGGCAACGAGGCGATGCTGGGCGAGGCGATCGAGCTGCTGCGCCGGATGAAGGCCGAGGGCCTCGACTTCGTGGACGTCTCGATCGGCTTCAACACGCCCGAAGCCAGCATCCCCTGGGCGCCGAACTTCATGGCCGACATCGCGCGCCAGGTCCGGACCGAGACCGGCCTCCCCGGCACCACGAGCTGGTACATCTCCAACCCCGGCGAGGCGGATGCGCTGGTCCGCGACGGCAAGGTCGAGCTGGTCATGCTGGGCCGTCCGCTGCTGGCGGATCCGCACTGGCCCTACGCCGCAGCCAAGGCGCTGGGTGTGGAAAATCCTGCCTGGGCCACGCTGCCGCCGCCCTACGCCCATTGGCTGGCACGCTACAGATAGCCCCTACCTGGTGCTGCTTATGCCGAGCGCCGGCAGCAGGACATGCAGCACGAGCAGCACCAGCACGATGGTGATCAGGATGGCGAAGATACGGCCGAAGAAGCGGATCGCGCCGATGATCAGCACCAGGGCCGCCACCAGCAGCACGATGTTCTGACCCTCGACGCCGATCCCCATCGGAACCAGGGCGCTGCGCAGGATGCCCTCGATCGAGGCAATGGCGGCCACGATGATGCGGAACAACCCCAGCATCAGGGCCATGACCTGATCGATCGCGGTCTGCATCGAGGGCTTGCCTCTTCAGGAGGGCGCCTCCAGCCGGTCGAGCCGGCGGAGCGTCGGGAACAGGCGCATCCATAGCAGCGTCACCAGCAGCGTGCCTATGCCGCCGAGCACCACGGTCGGCATCGCGCCGATCAGGGCTGCCAGGGTGCCGCTCTCGAACTCGCCGAGCTGGTTCGAGGTGCCGATGAACAGCATGTTCACCGCCGAGACCCGGCCGCGCATCTCGTCGGGAGTCTGCAACTGCACCAGGCTGGAGCGCACCACCACGCTGACCACGTCCGCAGCCCCCAGCACGGCCAGGGCGGCGATCGAGAGCGGCAGCGAGCGGGACAGGCCGAAGACGATGGTGGCGATCCCGAACAGGCCGACGGCGGCGAACATCAGCGTCCCCGCCCGGCTGCCGATCGGCCGGCGCGACAGCAGCAGCGAGACCGCCAGCGCGCCCACGGCGGGGGCGGCGCGCATCAGCCCGAGTGCCACCGGGCCGGCATGCAGGATGTCGCTGGCATAGACCGGCAGCAGCGCGGTGGCGCCGCCGAGCAGCACGGCGAACAGGTCGAGCGAGATCGCCCCCAGTATCTGCGGCCGGGCGCGGATGAAGGCGATGCCGCCGAACACCGCCTGCACGGTGGCCCTCTCTCGCGGTCGCCTGACCCCTGACGGCACCAGGCTGACGCAGGTCGCGGCGATGGCGAACAGGCAGGCGCAGACCTCGTAGGGGATCGGCGCGCCGAGGCCGTACAGCAGCCCGCCCACCGCGGGCCCGACGATGGTCACCGTCTGGAACAGCGACGAGGCCAGCGCCGCGGCGCGCGGGAACACCGCCGGCGGCACCAGCGACGGCAGCATCGCCTGCATGCAGGGTCCCTCGAACGCACGCGCGGCGCCGAGCAGGGCTACCACCGCGTAGATCAGCCCGGGTGTCAGCGCATGCAGGATGGAACCGGCGGCCAGGCCTATCGCACCCAGCGTCTCGACGATCTGGCAGATCGCTGCGATGCGCCGGCGGTCGAAGCTGTCGGCGGCATGCCCGGCGGCGAAGATCAGCAGCACCATCGGCAGGAACTGGGCGAGCCCGACCAGGCCGAGCGAGAGCGCGCGATGGGTCAGGGCATAGATCTGCCAGCCGATCGCCACCGACTGCATCTGGTAGGCCATCGCCGAGCTGCATCGGCTGAGCAGTTGACGGAAAACGCCGGGATAGGAGAGCGGCGCGCCGCGGTCGGTGGGGGCGCGCGTGGATTGAGGATCTGTCATCGTGGGTAATTAGAACGCCTCCGGAGGTCCGGGACCAGCCTGCAATAGGGTGGAGTTCAATGGCGATCCTCGGAGCCCGATCAGGGACTGGCAGCGACCAGATCACCCAGCAAGGACGGAGCGGTGAATGGCACTCCCGTTCCTGTCGCCGGCCCAGTGGAGAAAATCTGACGGAAAGAACCGTCAGACTTTTCCACTAGCCATTGATCTGGTGGGCCGATTCACCGATCTCTGTTTTTTAGCTACCTCCGGGTCTCGAGCGATCGGTAGGGAGGGTCGGCAAGTTCCTGGTCATGCAAATCGCGGCAGTTGCCAAGCTGGAGGCTGGGTTGATCTGCCGCACCGGCGGATTTGCGCCTCACCACGATAGTTCTGCCGCCTTCACAAGCAGGAAGCAGGCAAGCGCCAGCATGATGGCGGCGATGATGCCGTCGAGCACGCGCCACGCGGCCGGCCGTGCGAAGAACGGTGCCAGCAGGCGTGCCCCGAAGCCGAGCGAGGCGAACCAGATCGCGCTGGCGACCCCTGCTCCGGCGACGAAGAATGGTCCGCCGCCGCGTGGCTGAGCGCCGCCGACGGCACCCATCAGCAACAGCGTGTCGATGTAGACGTGCGGGTTGAGCAGGGTGAAGGCGGCTGCCCGACCGAGCGTGGCGGACAGGGATGCCGCCTCGTGGCGTGGCTCGACGACGAGCGTTGCCGGAGCCAGCGCCTGGCGAAGGGCGCGGAGCCCGTAGAAAAACAGGAACATCGCACCGCCTAGCGTCAGCACCAGCGTGAGGCTCGGCAGGGCCGTGAGCATCGCGCCGACCCCGGCGACGCCCGCCGCCACGAGCAGGAGATCGGCCATGGCGCAGAAGAGCACGACGGGTGCCACATGCTCGCGACGCAGCCCCTGGCGCAGGACGAAGATGTTCTGCGCGCCGATCGCGACGATCAGCCCGGCCTGGAGGCCGAAGCCGCTGATGAAGCTGGATGCGGGGGACATGGCCTTTCCCTGCCGCACCGCGTCGGTGTAGTCCAGCTTGACTTGCTTGCCATGGTTTAGCGGTTCTAACGCCCGATGCTCGATTATGCCTCCATCGACGCCGTTGCGTCCGTCGTGCGTGAAGGCAGCTTCGAGCGGGCCGCCAGCGTGCTCGGGGTGACGCGCTCGGCGATATCGCAGCGGGTGCGGACGCTGGAGGATCGTCTCGGGACCATCCTCGTCGTCCGCGGGAAGCCCTGCACGGCAACGAGAACCGGGGCAAGGCTATGCGCGCATGTCGAGCGTGTTCGTCTGCTCGAGGGGGAGATGGCGGCGACGCTGCCGGCGCTGGCAAGGCAGGCGATGCAGAGCGGGCCTCCGACGATACGGATCGCCGTCAATGCGGACAGCCTCGGGGCCTGGTTTATGCCAGCACTGGCGGCCTTCGCGGCGAAGCACGAGGCGCTGATCGATCTCGTGCTGGAAGGAGAGGATCACACGGCGGAGCGGCTGCGGTCAGGCGAGGTGTTGGCGGCGGTGACGACGGATACCGTCCGGGTGCAAGGCTGCCGGATGATCCCGCTCGGAGCCTTGCGCTATGTCGCGATCGCCGCACCGGAATTTTCACGACGCTGGTTCCCGCAGGGGCTGAACGCCGAGGCGCTCTCACGCGCGCCGGTGTTGCGTTTCGACCAACAGGACTGGCTTCAGGCGCAATGGGCGCGCAGGATCGCGGGCGCCGACCTCGCGGGCGCTCCGGTCCATTGGATACCGTCCACCCACGGCTTCATAGA
>CAXSEE010000035.1:7559-28825 GCA_964235615.1 uncultured Acetobacteraceae bacterium
CCGGCCGAGCCGCATCGGCTTGAGCTGCATCTCGGTCTGCCACTCGTCGATCTCGGCCAACGACTTCGCCGTCAGCGTGGCCAGGAACCGCTCCATCCCGAGTGCGACCAGGCGCTCCTGGGACGCCCGGAACTCGGCGGACCCTATACCCTCCGAGCATTCGGACAGCATGACCAGCGTGCCGCCGGGTGCGAGGATATCGATCGGGGTCACCATGCCCTTGACGGTCTGATAGTAGGTCTTGTCGAGCGGATAGCCGGCGGAGGATGTCACCACCGTGTGGAACCGGCGGCCCACCGGGACCCGCGTCGCGCCGCTGACGAACTCGACCGCCGCGAGATGGCTCTCGATGATCTCGCCGAAGGTGACGCAGGCGAGATCGCGGTCCTCGTCCAGAACGGTGTTGAGCGCGTAGATCTCGCCGATCCGGCGCACGATCTCGAGCTGCTCCTCGTGCAGCGGATTGCCGGCGAGGTTGCACTGGATCGCCAGCGGATCCTCCATGAACCGCGCCGAGTGAAAGGTGCGTATGGTCGCGTGATGGGCGATGCCGGGAGCCACCACCTTGCGTCCGCCCGACCAGCCGGCCATGAAATGCGGCTCGACCAGGCCGGTCGCGATACGCAGGTCGGCCTCGATGAAGCGCCGGTCGATGCCGATCGGCGTCGCGCGCGTGGCGGTCACGCCGAGGTCGACATGCGCCGCATCGTCCCGCGCGAAATGATTCTCGACACGGATATTCCGAAGTATCCAGTCGTCGCCGACCAGTTCGGCGAGTTCCGCACCCTCGTTCGGCCGATGCAAGCCGGTCGCGACGAGTATGGTGATCGCGTCGCGCGGAATCCCGGCGGCCATCATGATCTCGATCATCGGCCGCAGGAACAGATGGTTGGGAACCGGACGGGTGATGTCGCAGATCAGGATGCAGGCGCTCCGGCGCCCACGCGCGAGTTTATCCAGAGGCAGGCTGCCGACCGGGTTGTCGAAGGCGGCAAGGATTGCGCGCGGCTGATCCGGCAGCTTGGCGAGCGCACGCTTGCGTATCACGGTCGCCTGGGCCGATGCGGGCAGCGTGACCGTGCGATGGCCGCGGCCGAAGGAAAGATCGACCTGTTGCATGAAGATTGCGCCGTCCTGCTGCCGTGTCGTTACTCGAGATCGATCGGCCCGAACCTACACCGTCGCGAAGCACGTGGATATCCCGCCGGCCGGGTGCAATATGATCATAGCGTCGCAGGACGGCAACAGGGAGATCGGCAATGAGACAACGCAGCTTCGGCAAGACCGGCCGCCAGGTCGGCGAGATCGGCTTCGGCGCCTGGGCGATCGGTGCGAGCTGGGGACATGTCGACGAGCGTGACGCGCTGGCCGCCCTGAACGAAGCTCTCGACAGCGGCGTCACCTTTCTGGATACCGCCGACGTCTATGGCGACGGCCGCTCCGAGCAGTTGATCGCGAGGGTGTTGCGCGAACGCGGCGGCGAGCGGCCCTTCGTCGCCACCAAGGCAGGCCGCCGGCTCGGGCAGCAGGCCGTCGAGGGCTACAGCCGCGCCAACCTCGCGAGCTGGATCGACCGCAGCCTGGGTTATCTCCAGGTCGAGACGCTGGATCTGGTGCAATTGCACTGCCCGCCGACCGACCTCTATTACCATCCCGAAGTGTTCGGCTACCTGGACGAGCTCAAGCAGGCCGGCAAGATCCGCGACTATGGCGTCAGCGTCGAGCGGGTCGAGGAAGCGCTAAAGGCGATGGAGTATCCCGGCGTCGTCAGTATCCAGGTCATCTACAACATCTTCCGCCAGCGGCCTGCGGGCTTGCTGTTCGAGCAGGCGCTTAAACGCGACGTCGCCATCATCGCCCGCGTGCCGCTGGCGAGCGGACTGCTGTCGGGGAAGTTCAAGCCGAACACGAAGTTCGAGGATACCGACCACCGGCAGTTCAACCGCAACGGCGAAGCCTTCGACGTCGGCGAGACGTTTTCAGGCGTGCCCTACGAGGTCGGGCTTGCCGCCGTCGATCGGATCCGCCCGCTGGTCGGTCACGACACCACCATGGCCCGCGTGGCGTTACGCTGGATCCTCATGTCGGACGCGGTCACCGTCGTCATCCCCGGCGCACGCAACGCCGAGCAGGCCCGCTCGAACGCCGAGGCCGCGACGTTGCCAGCCTTGTCCGACGAGATCATGTCCGAGCTGGCCGCAATCTACGACCAGGACATCCGGCCGCACGTGCATCAGCGCTGGTGACCGCCATGACGACCCCGATCATCGATGCGCATCAGCATTTCTGGTCGCCGGATGGCGGCGCACCCGATGGCAGCGTTCACGGCTATCCGTGGCTCAGCGGACCGTTCCAGCCGATCCGCCGCACCTTCGCGCCGGAGGATCTGCGTCCCTCGCTCGAAGCCGCGGGTGTTGCCGGCACCATCCTGGTCCAGACCTCGAACAGCCTGGACGAGACACGCGATTTCCTGCGATTGGCGGAGGCGACGGACTTCATCGCCGGCGTCGTCGGCTGGGTCGACCTCACCGATCCGGCCGCGGGCGAAGTCATTGCCGGGTTGAAGGCGGGTCCCGGCGGTCGCTGGCTGGTCGGCATACGGCATCTGCTGCATGAGGAAGCGGACCCGTCCTGGATCCTGCGCGCCGATGTCCGCCCCGGGCTCGAGGCGGTCGCGAACGCCGGCCTGGTCTATGACCTGGTCGGCAAAACCCAGCATCTGCCTGGCATGTTGCGGATCGTCGAGGCGATGCCGCATCTCCGCTTCATGCTCGACCACATCGCCAAGCCGGAAATCGCGGCGGCCGTCATGGAGCCCTGGCGGAGCCTGATGCGGCGTTTCTCCTCCCACCGCGACCATGTCTGGTGCAAGCTCTCCGGCATGATCACCGAAGCCGACTGGACCGGATGGAAGCCTGCGCATCTGCGGCCCTATGTTGCCCACGCGCTCGACGTGTTCGGTGCCGATCGCTGCGTGTTCGGCACCGACTGGCCGGTCTGTCTCGTGGCTGGAAGTTACGCCGATGTCGTGTCCGCGCTGCGCGATGCGCTCGGCGATGTTCCACCGATGGAGCAGGCCCAGATTTTCGGCGGGTCGGCAATCGAGAGCTACAGGCTGCCACAGTTCCAATCCTGATATCCTGCGACAGCATGTCCTCCAACATACGATAGGACTGCTCGAAACGGCATCGTCGGTCGCCGACGGCATGCGTGACCTGATCGTCGATGGCCGAGCCGCCGGCTGGAAGCGCGCTGCGAACCCGTGCTATCGTCCGCGCGCCACGATAGGAGCGGCATGATGAGCGGCACGGACGGGACCCGGAACACCCTGATCGAGGCGACAGCTTTCGGGGTGATCCCGGTCGTGGAAGTGGACGGTGTAGCGGAAGCCGACGCGCTGGCCGAGGCCCTGCTCGAGGCCGGCCTCGGTGTGATCGAGGTGACGTTCCGCACGCATGCCGCGGCCGAGGTGATTTCCCGGATTGCCAGGAATTACCCCGACATGCTGGTTGGGGCCGGAACGGTGATCGGCGTGCATGATCTGAAGCGCGCCGCGGAGGCCGGTGCCCGCTTCGCCCTCGCTCCCGGCCTGAGCCCGCGCATGCTTGAGCGGGCGGCGGAGATCGGGCTTTCCTACGTGCCGGGCGCGATGACGCCGTCCGACCTGCAGGCCGGCATCGAGTTCGGCATCCGGACTTTCAAATTCTTCCCGGCGGTGCCGGCGGGCGGCATCCCGTTCCTGCGCTCGATCTCGGCCCCGTTCGGTCTGCATGGCCTGCGCTTCATCCCGACCGGCGGCGTCTCGCCAGCCAACCTCGCGGACTGGCTGCGCGAGCCGGCGGTAGCGGCGGTGGGCGGGACCTGGATCGCCAGCCGCGGCATGATCCGCGAAGGCGACTGGGCCGGTATCCGCCGCAATGCCGAGGAGGCCTTGCGCATCGCGCGCACCATACGAGAACCGGCCTGATGCAGCGCTTCCGGGCTCCACGGCAGCCTTGGGGGGAAGCCAGTCTGATGAGAAATCGACCCGGCGGCTTCGCGGCAATACTGCTTGCGGCCGTCCTGTTGCTGGCACGGATCTCGGCATGTGCCGCGGCCGAGCCGCTGGACGTCACGATCGGCTATCAGACCAATGTCACGCCGGCACAGGCGGCTATCTCCGAGCATGCCTACGAGCGCGCATCCGGTGCTGCGATCGACTGGCGAAAGTTCGATAGCGGATCCGACGTCGTCGCGGCAATGGCATCGGGCGACGTGCAGATTGGCTATGCCGGATCGAGCCCGGCGACGACCGCATTCAGCAAACACCTGCCGTTGGAAGTTTTCTACGTGGCGCAACTGACCGGAACCGACGAGGCGCTGGTCATCCGCAATGGCAGCGGGATCAGCAATCCGGCCGGCCTCGTCGGCAGGAAGATCGCAACGCCTTTCATATCGACCTCGCATTATGCCCTGCTCGGCGCGTTGCGGCACTGGCGGATCGATCCGAAGACAGTGCAGATCCTCAACCTGCGGCCACCCGAGATCACCGCGGCATGGCTCCGCGGCGATATCGACGGCGCCTATGTCTGGGATCCGGCGCTGACCCGGCTCCGCGCGAGCGGAACAATGCTCGCGAGTTCGACCGACGTCGCGAAGTGGGGCACGCCGACATTCGATGTGTGGCTGGTACGAAAAAGCTTCGCCACCGCGCACCCCGATTTCGTAGCGAAATTTGCCCAGGTCACTTCGGATTATGATGCAGCATACCGGTCGCACCCGGAGAGCTTCTCTGCGACCAGCGCCCATGCCGCCGCAATCGCCAAGATTACCGGCGTGCCCGCAGGCGACATCCCGGCGCAACTGACCGAAGCGTCATGGCCGACGGCCGTCGAACTTGCGACACCGGCCATGCTCGATGGCGGGATCGCGAAGCAGGTGGCAGCCACGGCAGGGTTCCTGAAAGATCAGGGCAAGATCTACGCGGTGCTGCCCAGCTATGCCCCCTATGTGACCGCCGATTTCGTAAAGCCGACGACGACGCCACGATGAGTGTGCAGCATACGGCAACGCCGCTCCTCGAAGCCGACGCCGCGACCATGTTGTATGCTCCCCGGGGACCCGCGAGGCGGCGCGAAGCATCGAGCCTGGCTCTCGATCGGGTCTCATTCGCGATTCAGGAGGGCGAGTTCATCATTGCGATCGGACGGTCCGGATGCGGCAAGACCACATTGCAGAACCTGTTCGCCGGCTTCCTGCGTCCCACCAGCGGCGAAGTGCGGTTCGCCGGCAAACCCATCACCGGCCCAAGCGCCGAACGTGGCGTCGTGTTCCAGAACGATGCGCTGCTGCCATGGCTCGATGCACGCGGCAACGTGGCATTCGGTCTGCGCCTGCGCGGCATGAGCCGGTCCGACCGGACGCGACGGGCGGACGAGCAGCTCGGCCTGGTCGGTCTGCCGCAAGCGGGCGGACGGCGCATCTGGGAATTGTCCGGTGGCCAGCAACAGCGTGTGGGCCTGGCACGCGCGCTCGCGGCCGACCCTCGGGTGCTGCTGATGGACGAACCGCTCGGCGCGCTGGACGCCCTGACCCGCGAGACGATGCAGACCCTGCTGCTCGATATCTGGGCGCGGACCGGCCGCACCTTCTTCATGATCACGCACGGCATCGACGAGGCGGTGTTCCTCGCGACCCGCCTGGTCGTGATGTCCCCGGGACCCGGCCGCGTGATCGCCGTGCATGAGCTGCCGTTCGCCAGACGTTATGCGGCAGGCGACACGCCGCAGGCAATCAAGGCCGATCCCGAGTTTCTTGCCGTCCGTGAAATGGTGAAAGCCCTGATCACCGGCGGCGCCGAGCGGGACGCGGCATGAGCGCTTCACGGCAGGCGCCGCATCCCGCCTTGCTTGCCGCAGGGACTATTGCCACCTTGATTGCACTTTGGTGGGGCGAAGCTGCGCTGCATCTCGTGCCGGATTTCTTTCTGCCGTCGCCGGGCGCGGTCGTCGCGGCCTTCGTTTCCACCCTGACGCAGGGCTATGTCGACGCGACGCTCCTGCAACATCTGGGCGCCAGCCTGTCGCGCATAGGCGGGGCCTTGATGTTGGTATTGTTGACCGCGATACCGGTCGGCATCGCGATCGGACTGAACCCGATCCTGCGCGGGATCCTCGATCCGCTGATCGAGCTGTATCGCCCGTTGCCGCCACTCGCCTACTTGCCTTTGATCGTGATCTGGTGCGGCATCGGCGAGGAGTCTAAGCTGCTCGTCCTGTCGCTGGCGATGTTCGCGCCGGTCGCGATCTCGACGCGGGCCGGCGTGCAGAGCGTCCCGCCGGATCGGGTGCGTGCCGCCGAGGCACTCGGGGCAACGAGGCTGCAGATCCTGCGGTTGGTGATCCTGCCGAGCGCGCTTCCCGAAATCCTGACCGGCCTGCGCATCGGCCTTGGCGTCGGCTGGTCGACGCTGGTGGCGGCCGAACTGGTGGCGGCCCGCCGAGGCCTCGGCTTCATGATCGAAAGCGCGGCACAGGCGCTCGCGACCGATGTCGTCCTGGTCGGGATCATCGTCATCGCGGTCGTCGCACTCGGCTTCGAGTTGCTGGTCAGGCTTGCCGAACGCCTGCTGGTTCCCTGGAAGGGACGGCTGTAGCAGCAGTTCGCCAAGGTCGCCGCGTCGCTTGCCGCCCGCGTCGAGATCGCGGACCAGCCGATCAGGCTATCGCGAGCCATCTCCACGCCGTCCACGACACCGTGGGCGAGGCCGCGACCAGCATGCGTCACGGCCGGCGTGCAGGAGGGCGGGCAGACAACCACGTCATACTGCTCGAACACCCTTTTCACTGCCGGGTGCTCTCGGCAATGTCGGGAATATGCCAACCGCCGCACGCACCTGCACGCCGCAGATGGCCGGCACAGACCTCGACGGCGCCGCCTACCTCCGGATCGGTCGGCATCAGCGGATGGGTATCGAGGGTAAGCACGCGGAAGCCGCGGACGAGCTGGCTGGTCCGCGCCACGACATAGCGGCACTTCTGGTAGCAGGCGCCGATGACGCGCAACCCGGCGCCCCTCGCATTGGCGTTTGCCGTCGCGTCCGGCACGCTCTGGCCGATCAGCGCCTTGCCCGACGCGACCACCGGATCGACGGTCAACGAAGAACCGCCGGAAAGCAGCTTCACATCGGCACCGGCCGAAGCCGACCATCGGGGCCGTCATCGCGCCGCCGATCGACCGAATGAACACGCGCCTTTGCGGCACATCCTCATCAATCGCGATCAGAGCTGCAAGAGGAAGGCTAAGCGTCAGTAGTTGTAGGCCTTGGAAGGGCCGCAGCAATATTGCCGCGCGACGTCGCCTACCCATTCGCTGGTATGAGCGTGGACGGCTTGATATCGATGCGGCCCGGAAGGCGGGTGTTGGAGATCGGTCCGAGCGGCAGATGGCCCGAATGCTGCTCGGCCAGCTCGTTCGACGTCTTGCTGCTCCATGATTTCGGGCCGCGCACCGACTAGAAGATCTCGTCGCTCAATTCTTCCTCCGGATGCCCTAAAATCTTTTACGGGCGAGGCGGCGCTTCCGGAAGCATCGATCCTTCATTGTGAAGTTCGCGATCGCACCATATCAGGGAACAAGGCTTTTCATGCTTCCGCTGTCGAGTGTGCTCACCGATCATGGCTTACCGCGTCCTGCAGGCGGGAGACCCCGCGCCGCGCTTCGTTCAGGCCTGCACGGTGCCGGGAGGGCGCTATGCACTTGACTCCGCCGCCGGGCGTTTCATCCTTCTGTGCTTCTTTTCCTCGTCCGTCTCCGAAGCGGGACGAGCAGCACTGGACATGATCGAGCGGAACCGTGCCCTGTTCGATGATAGCAGCCTAGCCTTCTTCGGGGTCTCGGCGGACCCCGAGGATGAGCGTTCGGACCGGCTTCGGGCGGCACCGCCGGGCATACGGTTCTTCTGGGACGGGGATGGCAGCGCGAGCCGCGCTTTCGGCGCATTGCCGGACGACGGCGCGGGTGCGCATCGGCCGATCTGGTTCCTGCTCGATCCGATGCTGCGTATCAAGGCCGCCCTTCCGGCCGCGCCGGACGATCCTGCCGAGGACAGGCTGGTGCCGCTGCTTCGCGCCCTGCCGCATCCATCGGCCTATGGCGCCCGGCGTCCGGTGCCGGTGCTGATCCTGGACGATGTCTTCGAGCCGGGATTTTGCGAGACGCTGGTCCGCTACCATGCCGAGACCGGAAGCTACCCGTCCGGCATCTTCGCGCAACGCGAAGGCCGGTCCCAGGCGATGCTGGAGCGCGGCTTCAAGCGGCGCCGCGACTGCATGGTGAAGGACCCGGAGCTCGTGCAGCAGATCCAGCTTCGGATCATCCGTCGCGTGGTGCCTGATCTGTACCGCGCGACCAATTTCCAGGCAACGCGGCTGGAGCGGCTGCTGGTCGCCTGCTACGATAGCCGCGAGAAGGGCGGCTTCGGCCCGCATCGTGACAATGTGGTGCCCGCGGTGGCGCATCGCCGTTTCGCCTGCTCGGTCAATCTGAACGACGATTATGACGGCGGCGGAATCCAGTTTCCGGAATTTGGACGCACGCTGTTCCAGCCACCCGCCGGGAGCGCCATCGTGTTTTCCTGTTCGCTGCTGCACGAAGTGGTTCCGGTGACGCGCGGCCAGCGTTTCGCGCTGTTGCCCTTCCTGTTCGATGAAGCGGCGGCCGCGGTCAAGCAGGCCAACGCGGAAGCGATCCGGCGCGGCAATGAGGAAGCCGCCCGTATCGCCCGCTGAGCCGGATTTAGAAGCCGGTGGTAAAGGTAACCATCGCGGCAAAGTTGCTGGCGATGAAGTAGGTCGGAGAGGTTCCGGCAATCTGCGTTCCGAACACTCCGACGGTCGTCTTGGCATTGGCCGAGGGTGTCGCGACGCCAGAGAGGTAGCTGGCGCCGCCGAGATTATAGAGATTGAGCTGAACCTGCGGATGCTTGGCGAAGCCGATGTTCGGCAGCCGGATGCCGAGCGTCGCATCGGCTTCGTTATGCGCCGGGATACGCTCCTCGTTCATGAAGTCGCCGAACTGGCTGTCCACCCAGCGATAGATGAGGTTGCCGAAGAAGGTGCCGTCGTCATAGGACAGGCCAGCGGTAGTCTGCCATCGCGGCGACCGGACCGCGATCTTGCCGGTGGTCGGCAGGTAGTCGCCAGCGACCTGGAAGTTGTTGTTGGTGGTGGCGTAGAGATATTCGCCCGACACATAGGGGCTGATGTGGTGGAACGGATGCAGCCCCGCCTCGGCATCGATGCCGCGGACGGTCTGGCCGCCGACATTGAGCTCCCGGCCGACCTGAGCCCCGTTCTCGATCTCGATGGTGGAGATGTTGCGGTTGGTGAAGTTGTAGTTGAACGCCGTGACATCGAAATCGACCGATGCCTGGTAGCGATAGCCGATCTCCTCCTCGATCGAGAACTCGTCCTTCAGGCTGGTGTTGCCCTGGGAATAGAAGCCCGTGCCCGAATAGCTGTTGAAATAGCTATAAGCCGCCGGCACCCGGAAATTGGCCGACGCATCGACAAAGATCATGTTGGCCGGATTGAAATTGTATCGGGCGGAGAAGCGCGGCAGCGGCTGCGCACTGTTCGCCGCTACGTCGTATTGCGGTCCCGGCAGATTGTTGGTCCCGGTGCGTCCTACCACGACCTCCTTGAAGCCGGCCTTCAGTTCGAGCTTGTCGCCGAGAAGCGACAGAGTGTCACCGACATAGATGCCGTTGATCTGGCTGGTAAGGTGATAATCCTCGCCATACAGGGTCTGGCCGTTGCTGAACTTCAGGATGTTGCTGCCCCAGTAGTTCGGAGGGTTGCCATTGGCGGCCGGCTGCGCATAGCCCTGTTCCTGCCGGTCATCGTAATAATCGTAAAAGGAGCCGAACGTCAGGGTGTCGTGGTCGCCGAGCCTGTAATCGAGATGGGCGTTGAGGCCTGCATGGAACTCCTGGATGACAAAGTAGGTCTGTGCCAGCAGCGTGCCGTCGGGCTGCACCAGGCTCCGGTCGGCGTTCAGCGGCAGGGTGACGAACTCCGTGCCGTAATAGTTTCCGCTCTCGTTGATGACCGAACCGCCGCCGCCGCCGCCACTGCCCCAGTAGAAATAGGGAGTCACATCGACACTCAAGCGGCTGTTCAAGGTGAAGTGCGACGGCACGCTCATGTTGAGGTTGCGCCAAGCCCCCTCGGCAAGCTGCCAGTAGTTGGTATCCTCGGGAGAGGTTGGGGTCCCGTCATAGTTGTACGAGTTGCGATACTGTTGATACTGGCCCAGCGTCACGTCGGTGTATTCGGGCTGGTTGTTCTCGTTGTAACCGACTACGTACTTGATCTTGTTGCCGTCGCCCCAGTTTTTCTCGAAGACGGAGTCGACGTGACGGCGCTGGCCGCGGCCGGGACCACGCCAGGTGCCATAGGTCGCGTTGGAGTAGGAGAGATAGCCTTGGATGCCGCTCGCACCGAGCGTGCCGAGATCGACGCGCAGGAACTCGCGGTTCGTCTTGTGCGAGCCGAAGGAATAGTCGAGCAGGCCGCCGGGGTGCTCGGGAGGATCGCGCAGCAAGACGCTCAACTCGCCACCGGCCGAGTTGATCAGCGGCGCATCGAGGTCGACAGTACCCTGTGCCAGCGAAACCTCCTGATAGTTCTCGGCGTCGCCCCATTCGGAGGCGTAAGGCAGGTAGGTGTCGATATCGGAGATCGGCAGGCCCTCGTAGAGATAGCCGATCTCGTCCTGGTTCAGGCCGCGGACGGTAACATTGGTCTGGTCGGAGAAGCCGAACGGATCGGAGGTCGCGACGTTCGTCCCTGGCGAATTCTGGATGATCTGCGCGGCGGTGGTGCTCGGCGACAGCTTGGCGATCAGGTCGCGCGTGACGGTGCTCTGCTCGCGCGCGACCGTCTGCACGCTCATCAGCCCGCCGCCGGGAGCGCGGCCGGTGACGCCGTTGGCGCTCTCGACGGGGTTGCGCCCGGTGACGACGACGTTCTCGGTTCTTGGCGCGGCTTGGCTCGCCGGCACGGACTGCGCGTGCGCCTCTGAGACCAGCAACGCCGTCGAGAGGGAGGTTCCCGTCAGGAAAGCGCGCAAAATGGTTGTAGCGGGGATCGAAGTGGGCATGATCATCATTCCTGAATACGCCGAACTGGCGATCTAGAGCGTTGTTGTACCCGAATGGTCTTCGGCGCGTTGATGTCGATCTTCAGGAAGGCCGACCATACCAGCATGTTCGCGCTCTACATGCCGGGACGCTCTGGCCGTTCAGCACCGTTCCTGATGCGGCCGCGGGATCGCCATCGAGCGGCGGACCGCCTGAGCGCAAATCGACCGAAACGCCCGCGTCGTGAAGGTAGTTTATCGATCCCGCCATATACTCGTCCGCTATACTGACAATTCTTCACCCAGTTCGGCTGATACTCAACGTCCGGCCTGGGCTGTATACCGGCCTCTGCTCGACCGCGAAGCCCTGAGTGTAGCAGCGCACGAGGTTTGGCAACATACAGGAGACATGCCAACCTAGAACGGGCCAATGCCGCGAGAGGAAGCTGGGGTCAGTAGCGGTCGCCGTGCTGCTGCAATCCTCCTTCTGGCCGCGCCCGAGCGGATGCGATCCTGTCTCGCCGCGACAATCGAGCCAGTCAGGAAATATCCCTCGCGTGGCACGAGAATTGCGTGAACGAGTTCAGGTCATCGATCCGGGAGGGCTCTTGAAATCAGCCACAGTTGACTGCGTTTCTCCAGGCGAGATCGAGGAGGCCCTGGTCCCGCTCGCGGATCCCGCCGGAGTCTTTGTCTACAGCTGGCCGTTCTGGTGGCACGGGCTCGACATGGACCGCACGACGCACGACGCCTGGACCACGGAGCGACATTGCGGGCGGCCGAGCATGTGCGCCAACGGCAACGGCTCGATACGCCCGCCAGCGCGTGACATATTCCAGCGTGAGATGCCGGCGCTCGCAAGCGGCATGAAGTTGGCCATACCGATGGCCGTCGTCGGCACGATACTCGGCGAAGCGTCCTGGGCGCATCGGGCTGGACGCGGTTTCTGCGGCTGGTGGCACCTTCGGCGTTGCCGAACTGGATGATCGCCCTTAGGCTTGCCGCACCACCAGCGATACTGGCGGCGATGGTGGCGGAGTTTTTGATGGGAACGTCGGGTCTCGGCTTCCTTCTTCGCGTCGCCGCCAACGATCTTCGCAGCAACCGGAATTTCGGCGCGAGTGCTGTGGCCACCGTAATCTCGGTGACCTGCTTCAGCGCGGCCATCCGGGCGGAGCGCGCCGTCCTCAACCGATGGAGCTGATCATGACAGCGCCGCGTCCGAAAGCCGTCCCGACCGTGCAGATCGACGATGATCGTGTCTGCACGACCTTGTGGCGTTTCGCGCCGGGTGCGGAAACCGGCTGGCATCGTCATGGTCATGACTATGTCGTTGTGCCGCTTGCCGATGGCGACCTGCTGCTTGAGGAGCCGGACGGCTCGTCCCGGATCGTGAGCCTCGCGCTGGGTGGTTCCTATACGCGCGGCGAGGGTGTCGAGCATAACGTGGTCAACCCGTCGATGACCGATCCGTTCGCGTTCGTCGAGATCGAGCTGAAACGGCGCGGCCCGTAGCGGAGAAGATGCAGTTCAATCAGGATGACAATATGACAGACAAACGCTTTCATCTCGGCTGGTTCACCCACTTCGGCCAGAATGGCTGGAACGAGCCGCTCGGCTCCCAACCCGAGCCCTGGACCGGCGAGCTGCATCTCGACCTGGCCCGTTCGATGGAGCGCGCCTGCTTCGACTATATGCTGATCGAGGATACGCTCAGCATTCCCAGCGTGCATGGCGGCAGCAACGCCGCCTACCTCAAGCACGCCATCATGGCGCCGAAGCACGACCCGTCGCCGCTCGCGGCCATCCTCGGCCATTCCACCAGGCATCTCGGGATCGTCGTGACCCTGTCCACGACCTTCTATCCGCCCTTCATGCTGGCCCGGCTCGCCGCCACGCTGGACCATCTGTGCCGCGGGCGCTTCGGCTGGAACATCGTCACCAGCACCGAGGACGCCGCCGCGCGGAACTTCGGCATGACCGAGATGCCGCCGCGGGCGCAGCGCTACGACATGGCCGACGAGTATGTCGAGCTGGTCACGAAGCTGCTGAACTCCTGGGAACCGGACGCGGTCGTGCGCGACCACGCGACCGGCACCTACGCCGATGCCGATAAGGTGCACGCGGTCAACTTCGAGGGCCGGTTCTTCCGCTCCGAAGGGCCGCTGAACACCGTCCGCTCGCCGCAGGGACGGCCCGCCTTCATCCAGGCCGGCGGCTCGCCGCGCGGGCGCGAGTTCGCCGGCAAGCATGCGGACAGCATCATCGCCACCACCAACGGCATCGAGGGCATGAAGGCCTACCGCGACGATGTGCGCGCCCATGCCGCGCGACAAGGACGTGACCCGAACAGCATCAAGGTACTGTTCCTGATCGCGCCCGTGGTCGCCGACACCATGGAGGAAGCCCGCACCCGCTACGAGCGCGTGCTGGCGACTACGGAATTCACCGAGCGCGCCCTGGCCGCGTTCGGCTCGTTCGTGCATATCGACTTCTCTAAATTCGACCTCGACCGGCCGTTGCCGCCGCTCACCACCAACGGCGAGCAGGGCGCGCTCGACAAGTTCACCCAGACCGGCCTCGGCCAGCCGAAGCACGACAAGACGCTGCGCCAACTTGTGCGGGAGAGCGGCACCTCAAGCTCGCTGGAGCTGGTCGGCACGCCGGATCACGTCGCCGAGCTGATGGGCGAGGCGATGGCGGCGGTCGGCGGCGACGGCTTCCTGATCACCAAGCCGTATGGCGCCCTGACGCGGAGCTATATCGCGTCGATCACCGATGGCCTGGTGCCGGCCCTGCAGCGGCGTGGCCTGACCCGGACCGCCTACACCACCAGCACCCTGCGCGAGACGTTGCTTGAGTTCTGAACTGGGCTGAAGTTCTGACGCCATCATGAACATCAGCCTCCCGGATCTGGTCGCCCTGCCAAAAGCCGAGGTGCATGTGCATCTGGAAGGTTGTTTCGGTCTGTCCGAGATCATCCGGCTGGCGGCGGAGGAGCTTTCCCGCGCCGCCTACCGCTTCAGCCGCCGCGTGAGCGAGAGCGGCTTGCTGTATGCCGACGTGATCGTCAATCCGACCCACGGGGAGCCCTGGCGGAACCGTCTGGCCACTATGCTTGATGCTTTCGACGCTGGTTTTGCCGAAACAGAGCAGGATGGTCTTGCGCCGGTTGGGCTGTGCGTCAGCCTGCTGCGCCAGCAGAGCGCCGACGAAGCTAGAGAACCCTGTCGGACACAACTGTGACCGTGGTCACGCCGGGGTCATGCGGCCTCAGTGCGCGCCGGTCACGTATGCCTTCATGCTCTCGACCTCGCTCGCCTGCTGGCCGAGCCGCGCCTTGACCACGTCGCCGATGCTGACGACGCCGACGACGCGCCCGGCATCGATAACCGGCAGATGACGCACGCGACGGTCCGTCATGATCTGCATGGCCTCGATGATCGTGGCGTTCGGCGAGATGGTCGCGCGCGTCACCGTCATTATAGCGGAGACGGCCAGCGCCCGCACGCCGCTCGGCTGTCGCGACATTGCCCGCACGATATCGCGCTCGGAAAGAATACCGAGCAGTTCAGGTCCGTCCATGACCAGCACGGCGCCGATCTTGTGCTCGGCCAGCACCTGAACCGTCTCGGCCACGGTCGTGCCCGGCGGCACGCTGATCACATTATTCTTGTGGCGTATAATGGATTGGATGGTCATCGCCTGTCCTCGTTCATGCGGGCGTGCCCACTGCCCACACCAAGATCTTTCAGCGACTGGATCATCTGCACGAGCACCGCCTGGGCGTCGCCATAGACGAGGTTGCAGTTGTCGGCATAGAAGAGCAGGTTTTCGACGCCGGCGTAACCCTTTCCGCGGCCCCGCTTGATCACATATACCTGACGTGCGTGATCGACATTGAGGATCGGCATGCCGTAGATCGGCGAGCCCTTGTCGTGGCGGGCGGCCGGGTTGACCACGTCGTTCGCCCCGATCACCAGCGCCACATCGACATTGGAGAAGGTCTCGTTGATCTCCTCCATGTCGAAGATGATGTCATACGGCACGCCGGCCTCGGCGAGCAGCACGTTCATGTGGCCCGGCATGCGGCCGGCGACCGGGTGGACGGCGAACTTCACGTCCACATCCACCAATTGCAGCAGGCGGACCAGTTCGTACAATTTCTGCTGCGCCTGCGCCACGGCCAGTCCGTAGCCCGGAACGATCACCACGCTGGCGGCGTAGCGCATCGCCACCGCCGCGTCGCCCGGATCGGCCGGCTTCTGGCTGCCCTGGATCAGGCTCTCGTCCATGCCGCCGCCGCTGCCGAAGTTGCTGAACAGCACGTTGAACAGCGAGCGGTTCATCGCCTTTGCCATCAGCACGGTCAGCAGGGTCCCCGCCGATCCGACCACCATGCCGGCGATCATCAGGGTCGGGTTCTGCATCGCATAACCCTCCAGCCCGACCGACAAACCCGTGAAGGCGTTATACAGCGAGATCACCACCGGCATGTCCGCGCCGCCGATCGGCAGGGTCATCAGCACGCCGAACGCCAGGGCGGCAGCGAAGAACACGATCGCCAGCACGGGTGCGGCCGGGATGCCGGGCAGCATGATCACGGCCAGCGCGAGCAGCACGGCGGACAGGAACACCAGCCCGTTGAAGACGCTCTGTCCCTCGAAGCGCCAAGTGCCGTTGATGCGGCCGTCGAGCTTGGCCCAGGCGATCACCGAGCCCGACAGCGAGATCGAGCCGATCAGCGCGCCGATCAGCGTGGCCGCCAGCATCAGCCGGTTCGGTATGGGACCGTCGATCAGCGCCACCGCCGCGATCGCCGCGGCGGCGCCACCGCCCATGCCGTTATACAGCGCCACCATCTGCGGCATCGCCGTCATGGCGACGCGCCTGCCGCTCCACCAGGCCCAGGCGGTGCCGAGTCCGAGGGCGACCACGGCCAATATCACGTTGGTCTCGAAACGCGGCACCTCGGCCACCGGGATCTCGGCCAGATGCACGAAGGCCGCCGCGACCGCGACCAGCATGCCAAACCCGGCGACGACGATGCCCGAGCGCGCCGTGACCGGCGACGACATCCGCTTCAGCCCGAGAATGAACAGCAGCGCCGCGGCAAAGCCCGCCAGCGACACGATCTGCGAGATCAGCAGGATCGGATCCATGGCGCTCAACCCTTGCGGGCGCTGGGCTTGAACATGCCCAGCATGCGGTCGGTCACGACATAGCCGCCGGCCGCATTGCCCGCACCCAGCAGCACGCCGAGGAAGCCGATCACCTCCGAGGCGACGGTCGAGGCGGTGAACAGCACGTGCAGGGCGCCGACCACGACGATGCCGTGGATGAAGTTCGAGCCCGACATCAGCGGCGTATGCAGGATCGCCGGCACGCGGCGGATCAGCTCGTAGCCGGTAAAGGCGGCCAGCATGAAGATATACAAGGCGATGACCCAGGTCATCGAGGTCCCAACGAACATGATAGGCTTTCCCGGCTACGCGGCGCTGACGAGGGGAGCATCACGCAGCAGCGTGGCACTGCCGCGGGTGAGGGCTGTCTTGGCGACGACCTCGTCCTCGTAATCGATGGCGATCACGCCGTCCTTGACGATCAGCCCGATCAGGTTGAACTGGTTCTTGGAGTAGAGCTCGCTGGCATGTTCCGGCAGCAGCGACGGCACGTTCATCGGTGCGAGAATGGTCACCGGCCCGATCACCGTGGTCTCCCCTGGTCGCGTGCCCTCGCAATTGCCGCCGCCTTCCGCCGCCAGGTCGACGATCACCGAGCCCCGTTTCATGCCCGCCAGCTGTGAAGCGCTGATCAGCTTCGGCGACGGCCGTCCCGGCAGCGCCGCGGTCGTGACGATCATGTCGGCGGTCTGGATATGCCGGGTCAGCACCGTCTCGACCTCGGCCTTTTCCGCCGCGGTCAGCTCGCGGGCATAGCCACCCTCGCCGCGCGCATCGATGCCGGTGTCGACGAACTTGGCCCCCAGCGACATTGCCTGCTCGCGCGTCTCGGGACGCACGTCGTAGCCCTCGGTGATCGCCCCGAGCCGGCGTGCCGTGGCCAGCGCCTGCAACCCGGCGACGCCCAACCCCATGACCAGCACGCGCGCCGGGCGAAGCGAGCCTACCGCGGTGGTCATCATCGGCAGGATGCGCGGCATGTGCGTTGCCCCCAGCAGCGGCGCGTAGTAACCGGCCAGCGCGGCCTGGCTCGACAGCGCGTCCATCGACTGCGCCCGGCTGATGCGCGGCACCCGCTCCATCGCGAAGGTCGTGATGCCGCCGGCTTCCAGCGCCTCGACCAGCCCAGGCTCCTTCTGCGGATGGACGAAGCAGATCAGCACCGCCCCCGGCCGCATGGCTGATACGAGCCGCAGGTCGGGAGGCTGCACTCCAAGGATGATATCGGCCTCGGCGAGCATCGAGCCCGGGTCCGAGGAGACCAGCGCCCCTTCATAGGCTTCGTCCGGGAAGCCGGCGGATACCCCGGCGCCACTCTGGACGATGATCTGGGCCCCCATCCGGACCAGCTTCGCGGCCACCACGGGCACCAGTGCCACCCGCGTCTCGTGGGGGCGGATTTCCTTGAGCAAGGCGATCTTCAGCGACATCCCGGAAGCTCTTCTTGATTATCGTTCTGGTCTCGCAGGAATTGAGCGCTACCTCGACATCGAAGTCCAGCGCCACATCATTCCGCCGCGAAGACGGTATCACATGGCGCTTCGTTGCCTGTCTATCGACGCGGGTGTTTCGCCCGACAGATACAGATGGCGGCGGTCCGCGGTGCCGAAATGCTTCCTGATCGAGATCACCTTCTGCTGGCCGATGAACCCATGCCAGCAGCCCAGGGACTGGGTGTATTTCGTGATATCCTCATCATAGGCGGCCATGTCGCGGTGCATGATTGCTCCTGGTAGGAGCCAGTCTCCGACTACCTGTCTAGTTCACTGTATTTGCCGAAGATCCCGCAAAGCGCCGACTCAGAAGTAAAGTCGTGAACATGTCGTTCGACTGCGTCACGAACGGATGCTTGTCGCATGGAACTCGACCTGCATCCCGACCGGTCCGGAACCTTTCGGAAAATTGGCAACTTCATGAAGCTGTTGCGCGCTCTTTGATCTTGTCGAAGCTTCCGAAGCTTGGCTACCGTCGGTTTCGTTGCTGACCGGAGTTTTCGTGATGCTTGACGTCGACCTTGTGGAAATGACGCTGGAACATGCGCAGGCCGGTTTCGCCAGCGGCAGCTTCACGTCGGAGGCATTGACCCAGGCGTTCCTCGACCGCATCGCCACCTACAACCCGCACTACAACGCCATCATCTTCCTCAACCCAGAAGCGCTGGACGACGCGCGGGCGATCGACCGCCGCCGGGCCGCGGGCGAAAAACTCGGCCCGTTGGCCGGCGTGCCCGTCGTGGTCAAGGACCCGATGGACATGGCCGGCTTCCCGACCACCGCCGGCTGGTCGCTGCTTTACAGCGGCACCGGCGGCATCGACCTGATGCCCGGCACGGACGCGCCCGTGGTCGCCCGGATGCGGGCAGCCGGCGCCGTCATCCTCGGCAAGACCAATGTCCCGATCCTCAGCCATACCGGCGCCCACGCCAACGGAAGCTGGGCCGGCCCTACCTACAACCCGGCCGGACGCGAGTTCCTGCCGGGCGGCAGCAGTGCCGGCACCGCCTGCGCCGTCGCCGCCAGCATGGCCGTGCTGGGCCTGGCCGAGGAGACCGGCGGCTCGATCCAGAATCCGGCCTCCGCGCAGGCCCTGGTCGGGATCAAGCCCACCTTCGCCCTGGTGCCGAACGCCGGCGTCATGCCGCTCTCCAGCCTGCGCGACGTGGTGGGACCGATCGCCCGCTGTGTCCGCGACGCGGCACTGACCCTCGACGTGCTGGCCGGATACAGCTCGGAGGACCCGAAGACCATCGCCGGCGTCGGCCACAAACCGAGAGGCGGCTACACCTCCAGGCTGTCCGCGGACGCACTGCAGGGCAAGCGTATCGGACTATATGGCCCAGGCTGGCGCGACATGCCGTTGTCCGAGGAAGCGACATCCCTGTATGCGCGTGCCAAGACGGAACTGAAGGCACGCGGCGCCATCCTGGTCGAGGACCCGTTCGCCGGCTCCGGTTTCGCCGCCCTGCGCCAGCCCACGCCGCCGCTCAAGGAGTTCGACGCGCGGGGGCTCGAATCCGTGCCTTACGACCTGCATCGATATCTCCGCCGGATGGGGCCGGAAGCCGCCCTGAAGAGCTTTGCCGAGTTCGCCGCCGCCACCGCCAAAGAGGATGCGTTCGGACCCTCCGGCGTGCTCGGCTTCATGCCCAGCCTGCCGCAGTTCGGCCTCTGCCTCGCCGACCCGGAACGCCCGCCCGACATGTCGGAGTTCATCGCCGCCAGGGAGGCCTATCTCGGGATCTTCAACGAGGTGTTCGCGCAGGAACGGCTGGATGCCCTGATCTTCCCGCAGATGCGCGACGCCCTGGCGCCGCTGAACGGGGGCACGCCCATCCATGAGACCGTCGTCAGCGAGATCAACATCGCCGGGTTGCCCGGCGTCACGGTGCCGGCCGGCTACTACGCGTCCGGTGCTCCGTTCGGGCTGGTCTTCGTGGGACGGCAATGGAGCGAAGCGGACCTGCTGGCGCTCGCCTACGACTATGAAAGTGCCACGAAGCATCGCCGCGCGCCGGTTCTGACGACCGAATAAAGCGGCCGCCGTCCATGTTCTCTACAACAACGATCAACGAGCCCGGCTCACGCGGCTAACCGCTTTTTGTCGCGGACGTGGGTGTGGCCTCTTGCGCCATGCCGGGCACCTGTTCCAGATACTAGCCATGAGCATGAACGTCGCCTCCTCGTCAGTTGCTTCGACACAGGCAGTTGCAAAAACCGGAGGTCGCTACAACGCGACCGCGCAATCGCTCCACTGGGTGACGGCATTGCTGATGTTCATCGCCATCCCGCTCGCCTGGGTGATGGTGGCGATGCCGAAGGACGCGCCGTCACGGGAACTCTTCTACATGCTGCACAAGTCGGTCGGTTTGACCGTCCTTGTGCTTGTCGCCTACCGCCTGGCGTGGCGCGCGACCCATCCGCCGCCGCCGTCGCCGCGGAGCCTGGCCCGATGGGAGCATTTGGCTGGCCAGGTGTCGCACTGGCTGCTCTACCTGATCCTCGTGGGCATGCCGGCGAGCGGCTACGTGATGTCAGCGGCGGCCGGTCATGCGGTGACGTATTTCGGCTTGTTCACGGTTCCGGGCCTGCCAAAGAACCACGCCGTCGCTTCGGCGGCGCACTGGCTTCATGTCGCCAGCGGTCAGTGGGCAGTCTATGCTCTGATCGTGCTCCATCTGCTCGCGACCGTCTGGCACATTGTGGTCCGGCGCGACGCCGTGCTCAGCCGGATGCTGCCGCCGGAGCAGGATGCCGTCTAAGCGTCACGGTTGGCGCGCTTGCACACGGGGAAGCAGAACTTTCGCGATCATAGGCTGAGTGATCCACCCAATCACGATCGCGTTAGTTGATTCTCAATTACGACTAGTCGCAAATGATGTGCTCATATCCCGAGATCGTAGCTCTGTCCCTCGTTGTTGCAGCGGTTGATCCGCAATCTATGCGGATCACCGAAGCAGATTTTCACAAAGCTGCAGGTCTGAATGCTCGCTACGCGAGTTCTTCTCAGGCGGCAGCAGTGCTGGCACCGCCTGCGCCGTTACTGCGAGCATGGTTACGCTAGGCCTGATTGAGGAAATTGGCGGTTCGATCCAGAACCCACTATCGGCGTAAGCGATTGTCGGGATCAAGCCCACCACCGTCTTGGTGCCGAACGCCGGCCTCATGCCGCTCTCCGACCTGCGCAATGTAGTAGAGCCGATCGTTCTCTGTGCCCGCAACGTAGCACTCACTCTCGACACGCTGGCCAGCTATACCTCGGAGGACCCGAAAACAATCGTCGGTATCGGCTATAAACCCGCAGGTAGCTTTGGACGGTTACACTTCTTCCGCGTCGGCGACCGAGTCTGGCGATTGCGGTCAGTCTGTGTTGATCAATCACGTCGGCGGCATCTGTCCTAAAGCCTACGATGGCATTTCCAAGTAATCTTCACGGCTACAACCTCTTCGGAACTTGCAGAGATCA
>CAXSEE010000036.1:0-14922 GCA_964235615.1 uncultured Acetobacteraceae bacterium
GGTCGCCGCGGCGCGGCGGAACAGCGTACGTCGATCCATGCCCTCAACTCCTTAGTTCAAGTGCGGGCAGGGGAGGCGTGAGACAGGTCACCTGCAAGGCACATCGCTGTGAGGCGGGCGCGGATTACTTGCGCCGCCTCACGCGTATGTCCTTCGCTGGTGTGTGGTCGAGCAGGGCCGGCAGCAGCCGTCTGGCCGCGTCCGTGGTGCCGGGCCGTGCCATCTCCAGGATGGTAAGCCCTTCCATGATCGACAATATCGCCCGGGCCTTGGCATCCCGAACCTTGGCGTCATTGTCCGGATCGGGTCGCAGCCGGCTGTTGATCCAGTCGAGCCACTCGACGACGATCTGGTCTGCGATCTCGCGATACGGCGTCTCGCCGCGCGCCGCCCGCGCGACCACCTCCGTCCAGACACGCATGATCGGGGCGATCTGCGGATTGGCGCTTGCCTGCATCATGGCGCTCAGGAACTGCCCGGCGCTGACCCGGGCTCCGGACGAGGCCGCATCCTGCAACGGCGTCATGCGCTCCGAGATATGCGTCAGCACCGCGCGTATCATCGCGTCCTTGTTGCCGAAGTAATAGAGCAGCATCCGCCCGCTGGTGGACAAACGATCTGCGAGGCCACGCAGAGCCAGCGCATCGAGACCGTCCTGGAGCACGATGCTGGCAATCGCCTCGACCAGATCGGCATGTTTCGTAGATTCGTTCAGGGCCATCGATTTTCTGTATCAGCTGTTACACTCATAGGCTATGTAACTTCTGTTACGGAAAGGAGCCGTCATGCTCGACAAGCGACAGATTGCCATCCTGTGCGGGATCGGTACCGCGTTCTGGCTCGCCGACGCGGCCTGGATCCGATTGCTCCCGATCTTCATCGTCGATCCTGTAGGAGGCGACATCGGTTTCCTGCTCAGCATCCCCGCGGCCTGGATCTGCATACGGCTGGCGCAACGGATGACCGCTCTCGACCGGAGCGAGTTGGTCGCTGGCATCACCTTGATGGTCATGGTGGCGGCGCTGCTCCATGCCGTGGCGTTCCGATGGGTGCCGGAGCTCTATGGCGACGACCACGCCGATCGTCTCGGCGGCGCATGGCTGTTATGGATCTATGGCCTGATCCTCGGCTGCGCGCTGCTCATGGCCCGCTATACCAATCCGCTTGAAGAGTGACATGCGCCCAGCTTCGACGCCGGTCCTGGCTGCATCGCCGCTGCCTCCCCTCCAATTTTACATTGAGAAGAAGAAAAGTTTCCTGAGAAGGCATATTGTCGTATATGGCCGATGGGGCCTGCAGAGCCCGAGCTGAAAAGGGGCCAGGAATGCTGTCGCTTCGCAAGATCGTCAGATACTCCGAGGATACGCGGATCGAAGGGGGCCGCGCCGCGCCGGTCCCTCTGAAGCTGTTCGCCGCCGCCGCAGTGCTGCGCAACCCATGGCATGGCCGGGGTTTCGTCGAGGAGCTGAGGCCCGAGATCCATGCGGTGGCACCGGAACTGGGCGCGCTGCTGACCGCCGAGATCCTGTCGATGACCGGCGGCGGCGAGGCGGTCGAAGGTTATGGGAAGGCTGCCGTGGTAGGCTCGTCGGGGGAGATCGAACACGCTTCCGCGTTGATCCACACCCTGCGCTTCGGCAACCATTACCGGAAGGCGGTCGGCGCCAAATCCTATCTCGCCTTTACAAACACCCGCGGCGGACCAGCCGCTCCCATCGTCATCCCCTTGATGGACAAGAACGACGAGGGGCGCCGCTCGCACTACCTGACCATCCAGTTCTCGATCAATGACAGCCCGGCGCCCGACGAGATCGTGGTGGCGCTCGGCGCCTCGATCGGGGGCCGGCCGCATCATCGCATCGGCGACCGCTACCAGGATCTGGAAGAGCTCGGCAGTACCCATGGATGAGGCGCATCCGTGGCCGGACGGGACCATCCATATGCGTTCGGGTGGCGAAACCGCCGGCCGGACGCCGGTCGTGTTCATTCACGGGGTCGGCATGTCGCGCCGGTTCTGGGCACCGCAGATGGCGGCGTTCGGCAGCCGGCGAGACTGCATCGCCTACGACATGCTGGGCCACGGCGGCAGTCCGCTGCCGCCGGAGAATGCCTGCCTCGCCGATTACGCCGCACAGCTCCACGCCCTGATGGACATGCTGGACATCGGCCGCGCGGTGATCGTCGGTCATTCGATGGGAGCCCTGGTGGCGCTGGAATACGCGCTCGACCATCCGGAACGGGTGGCGGCCGTGGTGCCGATGAACGCCGTGTTCCGCCGCTCGCCCGAGCAGAGGCAGGCGGTGCTGGGGCGGTTGGAGGCGCTGCGGCACGGCGGGATGGAGGCCAATCGCGAGCAGACGCTGCGGCGGTGGTTCGGCGGCGCCCCCGGCCCGGAGCAGGCGGAGACCTACGCACTCCTGGACGAGGCCCTGCGCGAGGCCGACCCGGAGGGCTACCGGCGCAGCTACGGCGTCTTCGCGACTTCCGACGCGGCGCACGCCGGGCGGCTGTCGTCGCTGGCCAGGCCGGCCTGCTTCCTGACCGGCGCGCTCGATCCGAACTCGACGCCGGCGATGTCGCAAGAGATGGCGGCGCTTGCACCCGCCGGTCGTGTGGTGGTCCTGGACGGCGAACGGCACATGATGAGCTTCATCTCGCCGGAACCCGTCAACGCGGTTCTGGAGACGGTGTGCGCCGTCGCCGACCAGCCATCCGCCGTGAGTTGAGCGTCATGCGGCACACAGGGGACGATCGCGCATGAGGTTCTCGCTGTTCGCGCACATGGAGCGCACCGCGCCCGGGCAGACGCACGCGGCGCTCTTCGCCGAGCTCGAGCAACTCGTGCAGATCGCCGAGGCGGGCGGCATGCACGCCGCCTGGATCGGCGAGCATCACGGCATGGAGTTCACGATCGCGCCGAACCCCTTCATCAACATCGCCTATCTCGGCGCGCGGACGAGCCGGATCCGGCTCGGCACCGGCACGATCATCGCGCCCTTCTGGCATCCGATCCGCCTCGCCGGCGAGGCGGCGCTGGCCGATCTGGCCTGCCAGGGACGGCTCGACCTCGGCATCGCGCGCGGCGCCTACCAGTTCGAGTACGACCGGTTGCTGCCGGGCCTCGACGCGGTCGGCGCCGGCAGGCGGATGCGCGAACTGGTGCCGCTGGTCAGGCGGCTCTGGGACGGCGACGTGGCCCACGAGGGCGAGTTCTTCAGCTTCCCGGCGACCACTTCGGTGCCCAAGCCGGTCCAGCAGCGGCTTCCCATCTGGCTGGCGGCGCGGGACCCGAACTCGCACCAGTTCGCGGTCGCGCAGGGCTGCAACCTGCAGGTGACGCCGCTCGCCTCGGGCGACGCGGAAGTGGAAAGCCTGATGCAACGCTTCACCGAGGCCTGCGCGAGCCACCCGGACATGCCGCGTCCCGAGATCATGCTGCTGATGCACGGGTACGTGGCCGAGGACGCGGCCGACGCGGCGCAGGCGGCGCGCGAGCTGGCCCGCTTCTACTGCTACTTCGATGCGTGGTTCCAGAATCGCCGCCCGATCGAGAACGGCTTCGTCGCCCCGCTGAGCGAGGCGGAGGTCGCCGCACATCCGGTGAACACGCCGGAGCGTATGGCGCGGAACCTCGTCATCGGCACGCCGGGGACGATCATCGACCGGCTCAAGGGATACGAGCGCATGGGATACGACCAGTTCAGCCTCTGGATCGACAGCCTGATGCCGTTCGAGCGCAAGCGGGCTTCGCTCGAGCGCTTCATCCGCGACGTCATGCCCGCCTTCGCGGCTTGAAGAAGGGGCTAGGATGCAGCGCTTCCAGCATTACATCGACGGCAAGTTCGACGACGGCGTCTCGACATTTCCAAGCCTGGACCCGGCGACCGGAGAGGTCTGGGCACTGATGCCCGAGGCCAGCGCCGCGGACACCGACCGCGCCGTGCGCGCCGCCGCACGCGCCCTGCACGACGCCGCCTGGTGCGGGCTGACCGCAGCGGCGCGTGGCCGTCTGCTCTACCGCCTGGGCGACCTGCTCGCCGAACATGCCCAGCGGCTGGCCGAGCTCGAAACCCGCGACACCGGCAAGATCATCCGCGAGACGTCCGCCCAGATCGCCTATATCGCCGAATACTACCGCTACTTCGCCGGCCTGGCGGACAAGGTCGAGGGGCGCGTCGTGCCGGTCGACAAGCCCGACATGGACGCCACCATACGCCACGAGCCGATCGGCGTCGTCGCCGCGGTCGTACCCTGGAACTCGCAGCTGTTCCTGTCCGCCGTGAAGCTGGCGCCGGCGCTCAGCGCCGGCTGCACCGTCGTTCTCAAGGCATCCGAGGACGGGCCGGCGCCGCTGCTCGCCTTCGCCGAGCTCGTGCACGAGGCGGGGTTCCCGCCCGGCGTCGTCAACGTCATCACCGGCTTCGGCGAGACCTGCGGCCGGGTGCTGACCGCCCATCCGCTGGTCTCGCGCGTCGCCTTTACCGGCGGTCCGGCCACGGCACGCCACGTCGTGCGCAACACGGCCGAGAACTTCGCCCATCTGACACTGGAGCTGGGTGGCAAGTCGCCGGTCATCGTGTTCGACGATGCCGACCTCGACAGCGCGGTCAATTCGATCGTCGCCGGGATCTTCGCCGCCAGCGGCCAGAGCTGTGTCGCGGGCTCGCGCCTGATCGCGCACCGCGCCATCTTCCCGGTGCTGCGCGAACGCCTCGCCGCACGGGCGAAGCAGATCCGCATCGGGCCGCCCTCGGACTTCGCGACCGAGATGGGCCCGCTGGCAACGGGGCGGCAACGGCGCTGCATCGAGGCCGCCGTGGCCGCCAGCCTCGCCGCAGGTGCCACGCTGGTGACCGGCGGCGCGGTGCCGGACGGCCTGCCGCCAGGCGGACTCTATTACCAGCCCACCATCCTCGACTGTTCCGGCATCGATGCGCCCGCCCTGCGCGAGGAGCTGTTCGGGCCGGTCCTGGCGATGACGTCGTTCGAGGACGAGGCGGATGCGCTGGCGCAGGCCAACGGCACCTCGTTCGGCCTCGCCGCCGGGATCTTCACCCGCGACATCGGCCGAAGCGCGCGCATGGTGCGCGGCGTGCGGGCCGGCGTGGTCTGGGTCAACACCTACCGCGCCATCGCCCCATCGATGCCGTTCGGCGGCTTCGGCGACAGCGGCCTCGGCCGGGAGGGCGGACTGGATTCGATCCGCGACTACCTGCGCAGCAAGGCCGTCTGGATACGCACCTCCGATGCGCCGATCGGCGATCCCTTCGTGATGCGCTGAGGAGATCCGCATGATCTACGAGATCCGCACCTACCGGCTGAGCGTGGGCGCCGTGCCGGCCTATATCCAGGCGATCTCCGAAGAGGGTATCGCCATCCAGCGTCCGCATCTGGGAACGCTCCACGGCTACTTCTTCTCCGAGATCGGGCCGCTCAACGAGATCGTCCATATCTGGGCCTACCAGGACCTGGCCGACCGCGAGACGCGCCGCGCGGCGTTGGCGGCGGATCCGCGCTGGATCCGGTTCCTGCCGAGGATCCAGGGCCTGATCCAGACCATGGACAACAAGATCATGAACCCGATGCCTTTCTTCGCCGGGCCTTTCTTCGCCGGCGGAACCGATGCGGGCTGAGGCCGCTGCCCCTCCTGGAAGCGGGGCCGGCTTGGTAGAGGCCAACAGCGTCTCCGTCGTGCCGCAGGAGGCGCGGCACGGCCGCGTGCGGGACCTTTTCACGCTGTGGTTCACCACCAACATCGCGCCGCTGCCGATCGTCACCGGAGCCATGATCGCGGTAGCCTCGAAGCTGTCGCTGCCCTGGTGCATCAGCGCCATCCTGGCCGGACACGTGCTGGGCGCGCTGGTGCTGGCCGCCTGTTCCGCCCAAGGCCCGAAGATGGGGCTGGCGCAGATGATCCAGGGCCGCGGCCAGTTCGGGCGCTTCGGCGCCCTGCTGGTCGTGTCGGTCGCAGCCCTGCTCTATCTCGGCTTCTTCACCTCGAACACCGTTCTCGCCGGCCGCGCGCTGCACCGGCTCGTGCCCGCGATCGGCGCGGTGCCGGGGGCGGCCCTGGCGGCACTGGGTGCGGCGATAATCGGCATCCTGGGCTATAACGCCATCCATCTGCTGAACCGCGTCGGCATCTGGTTCATGGGTGCCGCGCTGGCGGTGGCGTTTGCCATCCTGCTGAGCCGGACGCCTGCTGCGGCCTGGTCGCTCGACCGGATCGACGCGCTGGGCTGGTTCCTGTGCTTCTCCACCTCCCTGGTCTGGAACGTGTCCTATGCGTGCTACACGTCGGACTATTCGCGCTACCTGCCGGAGTCCGTGGGCATCAGGCGCCCGTTCCTGGCGAGCTTCGCCGGTTCGGCCATCGGGGCGTCCCTGACCTTCGTCTTCGGTGCCGTCGCCGCCGCGGCGATGCCGGACATGACCGATCCGATGGAGGCGGTGGCCAAGGCGGGCGGCCCGCTCGGACCGGTGCTGCTCTTGCTGTTCATTCTCAACGTGGTCAGCCACAACGCCCTCAATATCTACGGGGCCGTGCTGGCGCTCATCACCATGGCGCAGACCTTCATCGTCTCCTGGATGCCGGGACGTCGCGTCCGCGTTGCCATCTCGGCGATGGTGCTGACCGGCTGCCTGGTCGCGGCAACGGTGTTCGCGCAGAGCTTCGTGCCGCGGTTCATCAACCTCGTGGTGGCGCTGCTGGTCGTTTTGGTGCCATGGGCGACGATCAACATCTGCGATTTCTACCTGGTGAGGAAAGGTGAATACGATATCCCCTCGTTCTTCCGCCGCGACGGCGGCCGCTACGGCCTGTTCGACCTGCCGGCCTGCACCGGCTTCGCCGCCGGCGTCGCGGTCCAGCTCCCCTTCACCGCGGATGCCTATTTCGTCGGCCCTTTCGCACACCTGCTGCACGGCATCGACATCGGCTGGCTGATCGCGCCGCCGGTGGCGCTGACGGTGTTTCTTGGTCTGCGCGGCTCGCGCGGCGCCAGGTCGGTCATGACACGGCGCGAACGCATCCTGTAAAGCATGGGCGCGCAGGATCGCCCACGGCCGGAACCACGGCCGGAACCGCCATTTAATTGACTTCTCTGGGAGAAACTTTTTTTCTTCTAGGTTGACGTGTCGATCGTCGGTGGTCTTAAGTTGGTGAGACGGTACGTGCCCCGTATCGACAAGGTGCCGAGACCCTGCGGTGCAGGTTCGGCCTGTCAGCTACGCCTCGAGACGAACGAGGCAATCCCAGAAACAGGTCGCCGGACAGCCCGGCGCGGTGAGGATCGAACAACCGATGAAACCCTCGCGCCGATTGCTCGGCTTGCTGTCCACCACCGTGCTCTGTCTTGCTCCGGCCTTCGCCGCGGCCCAGGACGACAAGGCGTCGCAGAAGAACAAGCGTGGAGCGAACGAGGCGAAAGCCGAGGCCATCACGGTGACTGGCCGAGGCTCGACACGTCAAATCCAGGGCCTGAGCCAGACGCAGTTGAGCCAGGCCTATGTTTCCGGCACGAGCGTGCTCAAGGCGCTCGGCACGTTGCCCGGCGTCTCCTACGAGTCGGCCGATCCGCTCGGCATCGATCCGTGGGCGCAGAGCTTCTACATACGTGGTTTCTCGTCGGCCCAGCTCGGCTTCACGCTCGACGACATCCCGCTGGGCAACCCAGGCTACGGCTCGATCGGCGGCGTCAACCTCACCAACGCCATCTCGCAGCAGAACGTCGAGCAGATCAACGTGTCGCAGAGCGCCGGCCCGGTCGACGTGGCCTCATCAGACAATCTCGGCGGCGTGGTGCAGGCCTACAGCCTCGATCCAAGCGACAAGTACGGCGGCGTGCTGTCGCAGACCTTCGGCAGCAACAGCAGCTACGTTACCTTCATTCGTCTCGACAGCGGCATTCTGAACCCGAGCGGCACGAAGCTTTTCGTCTCCTACAACCGTGCCAACGAGGACAAGTGGAAGGGCTCGGGGTCGATGAACCTCGACCAGGTCAACTTCAAGCTGCAGCAGCCGATCGGCCAGGAGTCCGAGGCGGACGTGTTCTTCGATTGGAGCAGCGCCCGCGACGACACCTACGACGACCTGTCCAACGAGATCATCAGCAAACTGGGCACCCGCGTCGATTATCTCGAACCCAACTTCGCGGCCGCCTACGGGGTCGCGAATTACGAGCAGGGCAGGCCGGGCGCATCCCTGCCGCCGGGCTACGCCCAGCTCTCGGATCCCGTCGATGCGAGCTACTATAACGGTCCGGCGGTAGAGGAGGACTATATCGGCGGCATGAAGTTCGATCTTCACCTTGCCCCCGGCCTGCGCTGGAAGACCACCTTCTACGGCATCGGCAAGTCTTTCGGCGCATACTGGCCGAACCCGTATCTCGACTCGCCGGACGGCGCACCGATCGCGGTCCAGAACCGCGGCGACAACGCTCAACGTTTCGGTGCGACGTCCGACCTGCTCTACCGGATCGCCCGGCAGGATCTCGATGTCGGCATCTGGTACGAGTACGGCCAGGACGAGGCGTTCAAGGAATTCTCACAGGAGACGGTTCTCGGGGAAGGCAGCCCGGTCAACCCGATCGACAGCACGCCGGCGCCGTTCGCCACCGCCTACCGTCTTTACTACACCAACAACACGATACAGCCCCATCTCCAGGATACCTTCCATCCTGGCTACGGCCTCACGATCAATGCCGGCCTCCGCTCGCTACTGTTCAGCGGCCGCAGCGACGTCCTGGCCAACGACAAGTTCTACACCGGCGTCTCCACCATTCCCTCCGGGACCATCGATGTCGACGAGGCCTTCCTGCCGCAGTTCAGCGTGAACTACCGGATCTCGCGGCGGAACGAGGTCTTCTTCGACTTCTCCAAGAACGCGCGCACGTTCGATGAGACCGGTTTCGGCCAGGCGTCGCCATGGGGTGCCACGAACCAGGCCACCTTCAACACCGAGAAGAGCGGCCTCGCGCCCGAGACCGCCTTCGTCTACGAGCTGGGCTATCGCTACACCGCGCCGTCGGTGAAGCTGCTGTTGACTGCGTACCACGTCGACTTCCACAACCGGCTTGGCACGATCGAGGAAGGCCCGATCGTCGACACCACCAGCGTGCTCGCCAACCTGGGCTCGGTGGAGCAGAACGGTATCGATACGAGCCTCACGGTCGTGCCGCTGCCGCATTTCCTGCCCGGCCTTTCCATCATCAACAACCTCAGCTTCAACAGTTCGAAATATCAACAGAACCTCAGTGAGGAGGGCGTGGTCTACGCCACCGAGGGCAAGCAGGAGGTGAATTATCCCGAGTTCATCTGGAACGCCGCGGCCAGCTACAACTACAAGGATTGGAACAGCCAGTTCAATGTCACCTATATGGGCCACCGCTATCTCAGCTTTAACAACGACGAGAGCGAGCCCGGCTACTGGCTGACGAACTTCTCGATCGACCGCAAGATCCCGCTGAAGGGCTTCGTCCAGTCGCTCGATGTTTCATTCAACGTCTATAACGTATTGAACGCGAAATATATTTCGGTCACCGGCGAGAACGGCAATCCGTTGTCGGGCGACCTGCAATCCCTGCTTATCGGTGCTCCCCGCCAGTTCTTTGGCGGCATCAAGGCCGAGTTCTAATTCGTCAGGCATCGCCGCCGGAGGAGACCAGCAAGAGATCGTCGCCGCAGCGGGCCAGCAGGGCCCGGTCCGCTCTGCGGCGGTGGTCGCGCCGGTCGATCGCATCACGCTGCCGCCTGGCCTCGTACATGTTCGCGTCGGCTCTGTTCGCCGTGATCTCCAGCGGTTCCCCGGGATGACGGGTCGCGGCTCCGAGCGACACGCTCTGCCAGAACATCTCCGGCGCATTGCCGGCCGCATTCTGGAGAAGAGTTGGTTGAAACAAGATTAAGCCGGCACGGCATCCATCACCCGATGACAGCCGGTCAAGAGGCGGTTCCGGTCAGGCTTTTCGGCGTCGGGCGCTCCAGGCATAGCGCGGATCGCCCTCCAGCAGGCCGGTATGCTCGCCAAGGCGATGACGTTCCAGCCAGCCGATCGCCGCATCGAGCTCGGCCTGGGTCATCTCGGCGCGGCTGCGGCCCATCACCCGTTTCAGCACGGCGTTGTAGCAATGATACAGCCCCTGTCCGCGACGCAGCCCGGGGCCGCGCGGCGCCTGCAGCATGCCCTCGTCCTCGATCGCCTGGATCGCCACCAGCTCGCCGACGCGCGCGCGCAGCCGGCGCTCGATCACCGAGGGCGGCTCCAGCAGCTCGGCCTGCAGCGGCTCGTGTTCCGGCCGGCGCCACACGAAATCCGGACCGGGCCGCAGCTCGTGATAGCGCAGCGCGAGCGCATTGCTCTGCAGCGGCACGATGCCGGCCTCTTCCCGATCGCGCTCGGCCAGTTGCTCGCGCAACCACAACGGCAACGTTCCTTGCGCCTTCTGCGGCTTCGGCCGTCGTGCCAGCGTGCCCTGCTCGGTCTCGATACGCAGCCGGAAGCGGGCGAACAGCGGGTCGTCTGGATGGAACACCAGCGCCCGCTGCGAGGCATAGTCGCCGCCATGCGGATCGATCCGGGTGGCACGGGCGATCATCTGCTCCAGCCAGGGCCGGCTGCGGATATGGGTGAGTGCGGCGACCACGGCGACCTCCGGCGCGTCCAGCCCCTCGTAGGCCATCGCCACCGTGACCAGGATGCTCGGCTCGGCCTGCCTGCGGAAGCTGGCCAGGCTCTCGTGGGCATCGGTCTCGCTCGATGTCGCCAGCCGGACCGTGTGCGCCTGTCCGTTGTGCGCTGTCCTGGGGGGCAACCAGCCTCGCAGCAGCTCGAGATACTGCCGGGCCATGGTCTGGTCGGGTGCGACCACCAGCAGCTTGCCGAGGCCCCGCGCCGAGATATCGCCGGGGCTGTCGGTAGCGTCGCGCGCGCGCCGGCGCTGGGCACGCAGCGTGCGGGTGGCACGGAACGCCTGTCGCAGCATCTCCTCGGCAAAACCGGTGCGCAGCGCCGTGAACAGGGCCGGCCGCGTGGTCTCGGTCGGCCAGTGGTTGAACAGCCGGTGCGGACCGACCGGCGTGCCGGCCTCGTCCAGCCAGCTCGCCTCGCCGTCGAGTGCCCCGAACAGCACCGGCAGCACCGCCTGGTCGGCCAGCGCCTGTGCCCGGCTGTAGCCGACCACGGCCCAGCCGGGTGCTTCGAAGTCTATCTCTCGCGTGGCGGCGCGCGGACCCTGGCGGTAGGGCAGCCAGAGGATGCCGCGCCCGTCCGCGCGCTCCAGCGTGCCGGACAGCAGCAGGCGGAGCCGGGCCATCTCCAGCAGCGGCAGCAGGGCGCGGCTCCAGCCGGAAGCGTCCCCGTCCGTTTCAAGGAGGGCACCTTCGGAAGGGCCGGCTTCCGCGTCGTCGGGTCCCACCAGGCCGTCGCTGGCGATCTCGCGCAGGGCCGGCAGATGATGCATCTCGTCGATCACCAGCAGGTAGCGATGGCGGCGGAATTCGGCGAGATGCAGGGCTGGCGAGGCGGCGATGCCCTGATAGGTGGTCACGTAGCCGGCCAGGCCACGGCAGGGATCGGGAGTGTTGTCGGCGGCGCGCAGCGAGAGGCCATGGCCGAGATGATGCCGCCAGGTGGGATCGGCGAAGGCCTCCTCGGCCTGCAGGCGCAGGCTGTCGCGCGGCACCACCCAGCAGAGGCGGTCGACGATGCCGGCCTCGATAAGCCGGGCCGCGGCGATCACCGGCAGCAGCGACTTGCCGCCGCCCGGCGTCACGGCGGCCAGGATGTCGGTGAGCGAGGATGCCTCGCCGGCGGCGATGGCCGCGACGATGGCTGCGAGCTGGGCCTGATGCCGGCGCAGCACGGTGGTCAGGCGTCCATCTTGCTTCAGAGACCCGTCTTGCTTCAGGAAATGGTGATGGTGATCCCGCCGACGCCATCGACGCCGCCGGTGATGACGTCGCCGGACATGACAGGCCCGACGCCGGACGGCGTTCCGGTATAGATCAGGTCGCCCGGCATCAGCGTCATGGAGCGGGAGAGGATGGCGATGACCTCCCTGGTGTCCCAGATCACGTCGGACAGGTCGGCATCCTGTTTGACGCTGCCGTTCACGGCCAGCCAGATGCGGCCTTTCGCCGGATGTCCGACGTCGGCGACCGGACGGATCGGCGCGCAGGGAGCGGAGCGGTCGAAGCTCTTGCCCCAGTCCCAGGGCCGGCCAAGCTCGCGCGCGGCGAGCTGCAGGTCGCGGCGGGTCAGGTCGATGCCGACGCCGTAGCCCCAGACATGATCGAGCGCACGCTCGGCCGGGATGTCGGCGCCCCCCTGTCCCACTGCCACGACCAGCTCGATCTCGTACTGCAGGTTCGAGGTCTCGGGCGGATAGGGCAGCGTGCTCGCGTCATCGACCACGGCATCGGCCGGCTTGCAGAAAAAGAACGGCGGTTCCCGATCGGGATCGCTACCCATCTCGCGGGCGTGGGCGGCGTAGTTCCGGCCGACACAGAAGATGCGGCGGACCGGGAAGCGTGCCGAACTCTCCGCCACCGCAACGGAAGCAACCGGCGGCGCGGCTATGACGAATTCTTGCATCATGACATCCAGGCTCATTTACCCTTGGAGCCGGCCCCCTTGGTCGGGAGCTGATATTGCGATGTCGTCGCGGCGGCCGGAGGCTTCTTGTCGGCCTTCGGCTTCTTGGCCTCTCGGTTGCTTTTCTTCTGGCCCTTGGCCATGTCGCTTTCCTTTTCGGGCTGGGCTGTTGAGGCGACGATACGACCAGGAAGCTGCCCGATGCAACAACGCGACGTGGGGGTCGAAACCCTAGGCGGCGCGGGAAACCATCGCGTCCGGCTGATCTTTCCGCTCCTCGCCCGGATGACCCATGGTACGGCAACCGGCATCAACGTTACGTTAAGCTTCAAGGCTTATAAAGTTTCGAAAGGATCTCGCCTCTACAGGCCGGTCATTCGGAGCGTTTCATGGACCCCGTCGATCAGCTGGAATATCCAGCCAGGTTTCCCCGCCCGCTGTGTGCAGGTCTGCTGGCCGGCGCCGCTATGCCGTTGCTTTGCGCGAAGGCGGATCAGCGGCGGCATCGCGATCGAACGGCGCGGCTTCACCGCTACGGCTACCAATCCATGAATCGTGACGGTTGAATCGGAAGTAATGATATGATGCGCTTCTTCAGGGTCTCGAACTGGCCGTTCCTTATCAAGCTTTCCTTGGCTCCCAGCGTCACGCTGTTTGCCCTGGTCGTCGTCGTCCTGATCGGACTTCGCGGCATCCAGAACAACTCGACCACCACCACGGCTCTGCTCGACGCCAGTTCGTCAACTCGCGAACTCGACAAGATCTCGGGCGACGTGCAGATGATCAATGGCGAGTTGTTCCATGTGCTCACCCTCAGTGCCGCCAAGACCAAGGGCCTTGACGCGGCAACGGTGCTAAAGCAGATGCTGCCGCAAACCGATGCCGCGGCAGCAGCCTTGAAACATTGGGAAGCCATCCACGCCACGCCGGCGCAGAAACCGCACGTGGACGAATTGATAGCCGGCATCGTCAAGTATCACGGTGCCATCGACTGGGTCAGCCAGATGCTCGACGTCGATTTCGGCTCGGCGGTGTCGTTCCTGGTGCCATTCGACGACAACTACCACCTCCTGATCAGCGGGATCGCCGGCCTCGCCAGTGACGAAAGCCAGGCCGCCCAGATCAAGGCGTCGGCTACCAGGCTGGCCAGCGTGCAGACGCGCCACCTGTTCACCGGCACCACCGCACTTGCGTCCGTCGTGGCACTTCTGGTCACCGGCATGATGATATGGAACGTCCTGGGTTCCATCCGCACCATAACGGACGCGACATCCCGCCTGGCTGCCGGCGATACCGCGACCGACGTAAGCCGGTTGGCCCGCGGCGATGAACTTGGCGCCATCGTGAGCGCGTTGTCGGTGTTCCGCGATAACCTGCTGCGTGTCGCGGCGATGCAGAGTGATCAGGAACGGCAGTCCCATGCTGCGGAGGCCGCCCGCCGGGATGGCCTCGTGCGCATGGCCGACAGCTTCGAGAGCAGCGTTGGCGGAATTGTTCGTGAGGTTGCGGTTGCCGCCGGCGACATGCAGGCCGTAGCCCAGGGCATGAGCGCTGCCGCTGGCCAGACTGACCAGCGCACCAGTGATGTAGCCGCGTCGGCGGCAACATCGAGTGCAGGAACGGAGGCCGTCGCGGCTGCGGTGGAGCAACTCGCCGCCTCCAGCCAGGAAATCGGCAGGCAAGTGAGTGCGTCCCGCCAGATCAACGAGAACGCGGTCCAGGAAGCGCTTCGTACGGATGTCAGCGTGCAGTCGCTGTCCACCGCGGCCACTCGCATCGGCGAGGTCGTGACAATGATTTCGGGGATCGCGACACGCACCAACCTGCTGGCCTTGAATGCCACCATCGAGGCCGCCCGGGCCGGAGATGCCGGCCGTGGCTTCGCCGTCGTTGCTGCCGAGGTCAAGACGCTGGCACAGCAGACCAGCCGCGCCACAACCGACATCGCCTTTCAGATAACTCAGATCCAGAGCGCCACGACCGAAGCGGTCGCCGCCTTGCGGAGCATAACCGGCACCATCCAGGAAACCAGCGGCATCTCGACATCGATTGCCTACTCGGTAGAGCAGCAAACCCAGGCCACCGCGGAGATCGCTCGAAACGTGCAGGCCATGGCATCCAGCACCCGCCGCGTCACCGATACCATTGCCGATGTCAGCATGGCGGTGAATGACACCGGCCGCTCCGCTGGCTTGGTTCTCGACTCCGCGCGCAGGTTGGCTATGCAAGCCGAGGACCTCACGCAGAAGGTGGATAATTTCGTCCACGAGGTGCGAACTAGCTAGCCCCGGTGGTCCAATCCTGACGCTCATTACCGAGCGGCGGGTTCA
>CAXSEE010000036.1:15022-28503 GCA_964235615.1 uncultured Acetobacteraceae bacterium
TGGAAGGCAGCGACGGTTGTCTGTTCGCGGTGGCGCAGGTGATCCGGATGCGCGGTTGGCGTCGCTCCTGGACGTGCTGGGGCGCAAGATGCGGCGGACCGGGGCGGCCGCTCTACCTGCTCGGGCTGCTTGGCCCGTCGAACGCAAGAGCCTGCAGCCGCTCGCCGAAGGCGGTCCGCCGAAGATACCGTGTCGAAGGGCAAGAGGAGAGACATTGGCGGCCCGACAGCGCCGATCCAAAATCGGCCATGCCGGCGGCCATCAGGCAAGCGCGGTCAGCTAACTATCCCGCCATACCGTGCAGATTGAGCCATTCCGGGAATATTGATTTGGGAACAGGTTTCGGGGAACGGCAGCGTCTGCCACCTACCCGAGCAGGTTCCCGCTGGACGTTCGCTTGTGGGAGCGGGATCAGGCGGCTTCGCAGCCGCGCAACCGTGGCGCGACTGCGCGCACCAAATCGGCGACGAGCGCCACGATCGGGTCCAGGTCGGTGCGACGATGCCGGACGAGGTAAAGCGAAACCGGCTCAAGCGCGATCGGGACGGGACGGGTCGTTAGCCGTGCAGCGGCGGTACATCCCATCACGCCTATCGGAAATGCCGCAAGCAGGTCCGTATTACACAACAACTCCAGCGAGTGCAGGAATGTAGGAGCTACGGTCGCGACGCGCCGATGGCGGCCGAGCAGGGCAAGCGCCGCGTCGGCCGACCCCTGCCGGTCCCCGCGACCGGAGACGACGACATGGGGGTAAGCTAGCCAACAGTCGAGGTCGAACGTCTCAGCCGCCGCCGGATGGTCGCGTCGCATCACGACGACATAGGGGTAGGTGCCGAGTGGTTCGGTCCGCAGCGATGCCCCTGGTGGCGATGCGATGGTAACAGCAAGGTCTACCTCTCCGCGCTCGAGCCGGGCGACCTCATCGCCGACGTGCCAGGGATGAAAGATCAGGTCGATGCCAGGTGCACGCTTCGCGAGTTCCGCCGTCAACGCAGCACCGAGGGCAGCGGCGGGAACGTCGGATGCAACGAGCCGGACCGCGCCGCGAAGATCAGCCAAAGCCGGTGCAGCGGCCCCAACGACGCCAGCCAGTTCGGCAAGAGCGGCCCGTAGAGGTTCGCGTATCGTATCAGCGCGTGGAGTTCGGCGGAGCCCCGCTGGCGGTGCGCGGACCAGCAGCGGGTCGGCAAAGAGCGCACGAGCGCGAGCGAGCGCATTCGAGGCCGCAGGTTGGGACAGGCCAAGCCGTTCGGCAGCCCGGCCCACATGGGCCTCGTCCAGCAACGCATCCACGATCACGAGCAGGTTGAGGTCGATACCACGTAGCTTCATCACGTGAATGGGATACCATAACAAACATCATCTTGAGAAATGTGTTGTGGGTGGCTATCGCGCGGTCTCAGGAGACTTCGGACATGTCCACTGTTCTGGTGCTTGCCCATCCCAATTTTGCCGCCTCGCGAGCCAATCGCGCGCTACTCGCCGGGTTGGACGGTATGCCCGGATTGGAGGTCGCTGAGCTTTACGCGCTCTATCCTGGTGGACGGATCGACTTTGCGACCGAGCGCGAGCGAGTACTGCGCGCCAAACGACTTGTGCTTCAGTTTCCTCTCCAGTGGTATTCGGTTCCCTCATTGCTCAAGCATTGGATGGACACGGTGCTGACGCCGCTGTTCTATCTTGAGCCGGACATCGCTGCATCGACGGCGGGTCTGGCGATACTCGCGGCAACGACTACGGGAGGCCCGCGGGCGAACTATCACACCGACACCTCCTCCAGCATGACGATCAACGAACTATTTGCGCCACTCCGGGCCACCGCCCGCAAATGCAATTGGCGGTGGCAGGCACCGTTCGCCCTACACGATGTGCGCAATCTTGATGACGTCGCGTTCGCGCGGGCGGCGGAGGATTACAAATCCGCAGTCCTCTCTACACCGATGCTGGCGCAGCGGGTGCCGATGAACTCGGCATCGCCAAGCCACGGTGCTTAAAATTGGCGCAGGATTTCTCGACCGTCGTGATCATTGGCGGATCGTCGGGCATTAGTCTCGCAACTGCCCAGGCTGCATACCGAAAGGGCCTGCGGCCTGCTATTATCGGACGAGACGGCGCGAAGCTCGCCAGCGCGATCGAGCTGATCGGTTCTCCTGCAGCGAGTGCTGTCGCCGATGCGAGCGATCGCGCAGCACTTGATCGGACCTTTGCCAGTATCGGAACCTTCGACCATCTTGTGATCGCAGCCTCGGGTGGGCGGGGGGCTGGGCCGTTCGCCAGCTTGTCCCCTAAAGATCTTCGGGACGGTTTCGAAGGTTAATTCTGGACACACTGGAACGGGGCTCAGGCGGCACTTGGCCATCTTGCTCCGGGTGGATCAATCACGCTGGTCACGGGAGTATCGTCTCGCGTCGCTAATCCAGGGACATCAGGTTTGGCGGCAATCAACGGGGCGCTGGAACGAATGGTTCCGACGCTTGCACGCGAACTCGCGCCGATCCGGGTAAACGCGGTCTCGCCCGGCGTCATTGACACGCCGTGGTAGGAAGACAAGCCGGTCGGCATGCTTGAGGAAGCGAGCCGGCGCGCTCCGCTGGGACGGGCTGGGCAGTCTGACGAAGTAGCCGATGCCGTGATGTTTCTGATCGGCAATGGGTTCGTGACCGGGATCGTCCTAGATGTTGATGGCGGCCTTCATCTCACCTGAAGTCTTATCCTTTTAAGGAAAGTTGGCACGCCCGGTCTACGCGGTAGCTATCGCCATCTGCAGTCCGAAACCGGCCTGTCTGTTGACCACCATCCCGTGCCGTTGGCGCTTGGCGACTCCCGAAACACGCTCTGGATCAGTTCTGGGAAGCGCGCAATGGCAAGCAGGATGACCTTCAGCGATTTTCCGGCTGCCACCATTCGGCAGCTCAAGGCAGAGCTGGGGCACGGCCACTCCGAAAGTCGCTCATGGACGGGAGCCCGCATTGCGGGCACAAGTTCCAGCCGCCCTCGAGTTGAAACTGTCCAGCCAGTGCTAGAACCCGAAGGTTGCGCTGGCAAACAAGCGTCGCTCGACATAGTCGCCCGTAGACTCGATCTGCCGGGCGAGATTGAACTGCTCGGCGGTGCCCGCAAGCGTCAGGTATTTCGTCAATCGGTAGTCCAGGTGAGCGTTGAAGGTGACATAGCTGCCAATGACCACGGGTTGGTATACCGGTACGACAAAGCGGTAATCAGTGAATGAGGACTGCCAGCGCCCCTCGAGGTCCATCTCCAGCTTGCCGATCGTGTAGCCGCCTCCCAGGATGATCTCGTGCTTGGGCGTCCCGTCAGGATAGTTCGTGTATGTATTGGGATCCGAAGCTGCCGCGGCGGTCAGGTCCTGGGTAATGGAGGCATACTGGTAGCTCACGTTCCAGCGAAATCCGCCTTTGGTCTTGCCTTTCAAACCGATATCAAAACCGATCTCGTTGCTGGAGCCTGTCGTGAAGGCCTGCGTACGCAGTGCGTCGGACGTGAACACGAACGGAGCGGCTCCTGCGGGAGCGAGTAGGTCCGTGTTCCGCTGGAAGAACACCGCGGCCGTGAATGTAGCCCCGAGCGATACGAGAGTCCGGTCATAGGCCAGTTCGGCGTTCCACACTGCCGTCGGTGACAGGCTAGGCGAACCCAGTAGCTCGACCGGCGCCACCACCGTCTCCAAACCCAGATTGAACAGTGAAGGTACCTGCAGGCCACGTGCCGCCGTCAGCCGTACCGTATCGTAATCGCTGAGCTTATACACGAGACCGGAGTTGAAGCTGGGCGCGGTAATTTTGCTATGATCGTAATCCTCCTGAGTATGCCCGGGAAAGCTGATCAGGTTGCCATCGTAATGCAGAACCAGATGGTCCAGCCGTATGGCATTGGTCATGTCAAGCCGGGGCAATACCTGCCAGTCCCACATGCCGTTGATCGCGTAGTTCGAATACCCGACTGTTCCACCGTAGTTCGGTCCGGTAATATAGTTGTTCCTGTACTCCAGCCCTGCCCGAAACGTATTGCTTGCCCCCACCTTGAAGAGATCGGTCAATCTTGTGATGTAGTCATTATTGTCATTCGTGCCAGCGTTATAGTCGTCCAACGCCTGATTGCGATACAGATCCAAGTCGATGGTTCCTGCGCGTGTTTCGGCGGCACCTCCAACGCGCCAGAAGTTAACTTGATTCTGGGCCGGTAACCCTTGCGAATTCGGCAGGAACCGTACGGCGTGAGCATCGGTATAGCCGCCCGAAGCACGTAACTCTATATTTGACGTCACCTGCCAGCGGCCGTCCAGGTTGATCGACGCGTAGCGCGGCGATGGCCGGCTGGCGTCGCCTCCGGGCTCGCTGTAGTTGTTCGCGGTCCAGGCGCCCACCGAGACACGCACGCCAGCAGTCTTGCTGATGTGCCAGGTCCCGACCGCATCGCCAGCGCCGTAGGCCTGGGTGCCGCCGCGTACGGTCGCCTTGTCCACGGTGTCCAGCACCGGATCGTAAGTAATGATGTTGATAACGCCGCTTGCTGCATTGAATCCAAACAGCGCCGAGTTCGGGCCTTTCAGAACTTCGATCTGGCGGATCTCGTCGAGCTGGACCGGGATCGTGTTCCAGGCCACGTAGCCGTCGTCATCCAGATAGACCTGGCGCCCGTCCACCAGTACCAGCAGACGCGGATTGAAGGGGGTGTCGTAGCCGTGTACTGCGACATCCGTATCGCCAAAGCCATATGTGCGGACGTCGATCCCGGTGACGAACTGCAGGATGTCGGGGATGTTGTCGGCGCCAGAGCGGCGGATGTCGTCCTGGGTGATAATGGTCAGGTCTCCGGGAGCCTCGGAGGCGCGCTGTGGCTTGCCGGTCACCGAGGTGGTAACCGGTTCACCGAATAATTCCTCCATGGAGCCATAATCCACTGCCTGAGCCCAGGCGGCGACAGGATACCAGGCCATGAGGATGTTCGCGGCCAGAAGCAGGCGACTGGTTTTGCGTAGCGACTGCACAGCTGTACCTCCCGTGAGACGAGGGTTGATTATTGTTCCGGTAGCAAGGCGAATTATGAACTGTTGCCGGATGTTCCGGCCTCGGTCGGGACGGTTGTCGGCAGCTCACCAGCCTTCAGGCAAGGGTATCTCCGGATCCCTCTACTGGGGATCTCGATGTCCAGGAAAAGCACGATGTAGACATCAATGATACGCGGCTTTACGCAACATAGGCTGGACAGATTTTGGTACAGGAAGCAGGGAAATCTTTTCTCCGCATCGGTAGAAGTTATAAACCATAAAGATTAATCGTTGATTTATATGAGGCGTTTCAAGATTCAGGATCATGAGAAGTTGTTATAACACCATTAGATAATCCATCCGATCCTGTTGCAAGATAATAACATTCAGCAGAGTAGGACATTTACCGTTAACGGTACATAATTGTCACGATATACTTCTTAATCCTGATACCGCTGCTCGCCGCAAGACACTCATTCTCAACTTCCGACTTTATGTGGTCGGATTTGAAATTCTCCCAACCATGTCGGCTTTCCAGCGGCAATTGGTTTGGACCAGGCGAGGCTCCGCAGCCACTATGTGGCCTGATCGTTGACGACGCCGCGTTATGCAAGCCCTTGAGCTTGACAGCTATCGACAGTATTCCATTAATGGTATTGTATCAGAACGTTGTCGCCAAATATTGAATTGTGCGATGGATCAAGGTCTTGCACGGAGCTTGTCATGCGCGTCGTCAGTTCGTCAGAGCGTTCACGCGTCCACGTGAGCCGGATCGCCACGGTGATGCTGGCCTGCCTGATTTTGCCAATGCTGGCCGGAACCGCAGATGCTGGCACGTTCTCAGCCAAGGACACGCAGATCATTGCCAAAGCGATCGGGTTCCTCGATCCGGCTCCCGCCGGCGGTGTGATTGCGATTGCCTACGATGCGAGCAGCCCCGCTTCCAAGGCCGATGCGGACGCGATTGCCGGATTTTTCGCGGGCGGCCTTGCCGAAGGCAGCAGCACGGTCACTGCCAAGACCGTCGACGTCGCGGCACTCGGCGATGGTAGCGGCTATATTGCGGTCATCGCGGCCCAAGGCGTCAGCGACGACAAGGTAATGCAGGCTGCCAAGGCACATCACATCCCTTGCGTTACCGCCGATGCCGCAGCGGTACAATCCGGACAGTGCGTGATGTCGGTCAATTCCGATCCGAAGGTCGACATCGTGGTCAATCATGCAGCCGCCCTGGCTACTGGCGTCTTGTTCCAGTCTGCCTTTCGCATGCTGATCCACGAGGTCTGAGCCAGCACAAGATACCGCCCTTGCAGCTTCACCCGCCGGCTCACCGCGATCCAGCGGGGCAATCACGTAGGGCCGCCACACACGACCGGAAGCGGTGGTGAGCTCAAACCCTATCAGCCGTGTCTCTCGGGTATCATTGGGGAAACTATGTGAAACAGCCGAGGCGCTTCCGCATCTGCAACCGGGCACTGAACGATCAGGAAGCATAGTGTCAAAACAAGTCTGTTCGTGGGATTTGAACTTTGACTTGCACCACACCTACCCCTGGGTTGCCCGCTAAGGCCTCGAAGGCAGTTGGCGTAAGATCGATCAGCCGTCCTGTAACCTGCGGACCTCGATCGGTAAGTCCAGCGGCATTGGCATTGGCATTGCGCCTTATGCCCTAGACAACAGCGGGTTCATCCGCCTTGAGCACGACCGGAGTTTGCAGCGGCGCCCTCAGCCTGGCCTTGACGCCTTCGACCGCGAATTCCAATTCGACCTGTGCCGACATGTCCTGCCTGAGGCCACGCTCGATCAACGTCGTGCCGAAGCCGCGGTGCGCCGGCGGGGCCACGCGAGGTCCGTTCTTTTCGACCCAGTCCAGCACAAGCTGATCGCCATCGGGATTGAGCTCGATATTCCATGTCACGCTGACGTTGCCTTCCGGGATCGACAAGGCGCCATACTTCACGGCGTTCGTCGTCAGCTCGTGGACCGCCATCCCCAACGCCAGGGCGGCCCTGGGTTCCAGCGGCACCGGCGGTCCCTGGACGACAATGTTGATGCGGTCGCTGGCCACGAACGGCTTGAGTTCCTCGATGACGATGTCGCGCAAGGCCACCGTCTGCCAGTTCTCGCTGCTCAGCAGCGAGTAGGCCGAGGTGAGCGCATGCACGCGGCCCATGTAGTTCTTGGAGAATTCCTCCATCGTCCTGGACCGGCGCATGGTCTGGTTGGCAAGCGAGATCACCACCGTCAGCATGTTCTTGACGCGATGGTTCAGCTCGTCGACCAGCAGCCGCTGGTGCTGCTCGGCCTGGACGATGCTGGTCACGTCGACGAAGGTGACGACGGTGCCGTCGATCGTGCTGTCCGGGCTGCGATACGGCAATATGCGCATCAGGTAGTGCGCGCTGTCGTCGTCGCGCACGACCCGCCGCTCCAGCGGCTTCAGGCTGGCGAGCACCCGGCGCACGTCGTCGCGCAGCCCGGTGTAGCGCAGCCGGCTCATGATGTCGGTCAGCGGCCGGCCTTGGTCGCTGGGGATCAGGTTGTAGATGGTCGCCACCGCCGGGGTGAAGCCGCGCACGACCAGGTAAGGGTCGAGGAAGATGGTCGCGACCTGGGTGCTGTCGAACAGATTCTGCAGGTCGCTGTTCTTGTGGTCGAGCTCGTCCACCTTGCCGGCGAGTTGGCTGTTGACCGTCTGCAGCTCCTCGTTGATGGACTGGATCTCCTCCTTGGAGGTCTCCAGTTCCTCGTTGGTGGATTGCAGCTCCTCGTTGACGGAATGCAGCTCCTCGTTGGCGCTGCGCAGCTCCTCGACCGCCGTCTCATGCTCCTCGGTGATGGACTGGAGCTGCTCGCGGGTGTCGCGCAGGTCGGCCTCGAGCTGGTGGTCGGCGCTATGATCAAGGAGGTCGTGGCCCCGGTCGCCCCCGGTCCTGTCACCTGGAGCGGGCTCGCCCTCCGCCGTCTTCGCGGGCTCGCCGGCGCTTTCGACGAACACGATGAGGTAGAGCGTGTTCGCGCCGGGATCCGTCAAGGGCTCGACCGCGAGCGTGATCCGCTGCACCGCTTCGCCCACGACCGCCGCCAGGACGCCGGTCTCGACCGGCCGGCCGCTCTCCACCGCCTGGCTCAGCACCGAGCGGAGATGCGCGCGCAGGCCGCGCCGGGCCATGACCAGCACATTCTGGCTCGGCACTCCGGGTGCCGGTTCCAGGAACCGGCCGATGCGGCTGGAATACTGGACGATCTCGCCATCGGCGCCGACGACCACGAACGCCGGGGCGAAGCGTTCGAGGATCCTGCTGCTCGCCCGGGTCTTCATTCTAAGCGCTCCCATCCGGGCGGCATCCACCCTGGAGGAGCCGGCTCTTGCCGCCGAGGCTTCCCCCACGCTGCCCCTGCCGGTCAGCTGCAGGGGCGGGCTGGGCGTATCCCGCCGCTGGAATATCCGGTGGTTGCGATCGAATATAGCAAACAGGTTCTCGTGGCGGGAGACGCTCTCCGAGCTGCCCAGCAGCAGGATCCCGTCCGGGACCAGGGAGTAATGAAAGGCCGGGATGACCACCGCCTGCAGGTCGTTGTCCAGGTAGATCAGCAGGTTGCGGCACGAGACCAGATCGATCCTGGAGAATGGCGGATCGCGGGTCAGGCTGTGGGCGGAGAAGGTGCAGAGCTCGCGCACCGACTTGCCGACGGTATAGCTGCCCTCGACCCCCTCGACGAAGAAGCGCCGCAGCCGCTCCGGCGACAGCGCCTGGAGCAGGATGGCCGGGTAGCGGCCGGCACGCGCCGCCGCGATCGCCGGCTCGTCGATGTCGGTGGCGAAGACCTGTACCCGGGGGGCGTCCTGCCCGATCCTGTCCGCCTGCTCGCGCAGCAATATCGCCAGCGAGTAGGCCTCCTCGCCGGTGGCGCATCCGGGCACCCAGACACGGACCACGCCTTCGAGACCCTTGCCCTCGAACAGGCGCGGGATGACGAGACGCTCCAGGGTCTCGAAGGTCTCGGCATCGCGAAAGAAGCTGGTCACGCCGATCAGCAGGTCCTGGAACAGCAGCACCGCCTCGCCGCGATCGCCGTCGAGGTGGGCGAGATATTCATCGAGGCCGGTCAGGCCCAGCATCTGCATGCGCCGCTGCACCCGGCGCAGGAAGGTCTTCTCCTTGTAGCCGCTGAAGTCATGCCCGATCTGCCGCCGCAACGAGGCGCAGATCGCCAGCCTGGAGGTCTCGGCCTGCGCGCCGGTGAGATCGCCGGGCGGGCTGATGGCCCGGCGCGTCGGCTGCATGCCGATGATGTGGGCGGGCATGGCTTCCACCGGGGCGACGATGTCCACGACGCCGGCGGCGATCGCGCTGGCCGGCATGCCGTCATGCTGGGGGAAGCTGCCGTTGATGCCCTGGGCCATGGTCAGGCCGCCGCACGACTTGATCACCTTGAGACCCAGCGTGCCGTCGCTGCCGGTCCCGGACAGCACGATGCCGACCGCATCCTCGCCCAGCGCGACGCCGAGCGAGTTGAAGAAGGCGTCGATCGGGGTGAGCTCGCGCGGCTCGTCGATGATCTGGCGGCGCGGATACAGCCGGCCGTCGCGAAGGGTCACGACAATGCCCGGCGGCGGCACGTAAACCCGGTTGGCCTCGATCATGCAGCCGTCGGTGACCTCGACGACAGGCATCGTGGTCCAGCGGCCGAGAATTTCCGGCAGCAGGCTTTTTTGGTCCGCCGGCAGATGCAGGATGACGACGAAGGCCATGTCGCTGTCCGGCGGCATGGTCTCGAAAAAGCCGCGGAACGCCTCGACGCCGCCGGCAGAGGCGCCGATGCCCACGACCGGCAGCCGCTTCCGCTTTGCCTCAGTCACCATCGGCACCGCGATGGGCATCCAAGTCTAGTTGCATCGAAGCGCCTGGTTCATCGGCTTGCGACCCGGATGCGGATCACACAGCGTGGTTTGTCATGACCAGTTTATCATAGCCAGGATGCTTGTCACAGAGGGACCGCTCCCGAACCGAATTCCGGCCGGAAGCCGGTCCAGCCGCCTTGACGGGGGCCCGGGAGCCAAACCAGATCAGGCCCTGACCGCCGCTTCCGCCACCTCCGCGGCGAAAGTCTGCAGGAACGCGTCGCGCGTTGTCTGGCCCATGTCGACCGATTTCGCGTTTCCGCCTGCGATGACCGTGACGTCCTCGATGCCGATCACCTTGAGGATCAGCCGCAGGTAGCTGGTCGCGATGTCGCGGTCGCGGATGGGAGAACCTTCAGTGTAGACCCCGCCCGAGGCCATCAGGACGGTGCATTTCTTGCCGTGCACCAGACCCTCGCCGGAGAAGCCGAGCGTCCTGCCCTTGCGCACGATATGGTCGATGTAGGCTTTCAGCACCGCCGGGATGTTGTAGTTGTAGACCGGCGTGCCGATGGCGATGTGGTCGGCCGCCAGGATCTCGTCCGTGAGTTCGTCGGACAGGCGGATAAGGTCCTTCATTTCCGGCGTATGCTGTTCGGCTGGAGCGAAGTAGGCCCCGAGCCACGGCAGGGTGACGAACGGGAGATCGCTCGTCATGAGGTCGCGCTCGATCACGCGGCCTCCGGGATGGTTTTGCAACCAGTCCTCGACGAACAGCCTGGTCAGTCCGCGTGACATCGAGTGTTCGCCGCGAGGGCTGGATTCTACAACGAGAAGGGTTGGCATGGAGGAGCTCCGTAAGGATTTGAATTTGCCGCGGCTCAGCCGAAGCGGAAGCCCGAGATCGGTTTTCCCATCGCATGACCGTGGAAGTCGACGATTGCCGTCTCGCCCGGGGCGGCACCGGCCGCGACCATCAGCGGCAACAGGTGATCCTCATGCGGCTGCGCGTCGCGTGCGCCCACGGCCCGCTCCCAGCCGATCAGGGACTGTTCGCGCGTGTCCGTCGTGGTGATGGCCTGCCGCAGCCAGGCGTCGAACGCCTCCGCCTTCGGGTCCGTGCCCGTGCCGCCGAAGCCGCGCATGTTGTGATACGTCTGGCCGCTGCCGATGATCAGCACGCCCTGCTCACGCAATGGCTTGAGGGCACGGCCGATCGCCAGGTGGGCTGCCGGATCGAGCCCGCGTTGCATCGAGAGCTGCACGACAGGAATGTCAGCGTCCGGGAAAGCAACCTTCAGCGGAACGAAGACGCCGTGGTCGTAGCCTCGGCGATCGTTCGCAGCACTCGAAAGTCCCGCGCCCCGCAGCAATTGTCGCACGCGCGCGGCGATCTCCGGCGAACCAGGGGCAGGCCACGTAATCTGGTATGTGTAGTCGGGAAAGCCCTGGTAATCGAATAGCAGTGGCGGCGCTTGAGAGACGTTGACGGTCGGCACCGCCTCCTCCCAGTGCCCCGAGACCACGAGCATGGCGACAGGCGGCTCGCCGAGTGCGGAGGCAAAACCAGCGAGATAGTCCTCCAGCGGTTTCCATGTCGCGCGCATCGGTCCCGGCTGGAGGAAGAAGCACGGGCCGCCGCCGTGGTTGAGGAAGAATGTCGGTTGCATCCCCGTGAGATAGGCGGTGGCTTACTTCTGCGAAACCGATCAAATAGTGATGGCTTCCATCACAGTTGGAGATAGGTTTGATAGGCAGCCTGACGCTGGATCAGCTGCGCGTCCTGGTCACCATCGGCGACGCCGGAAGCTTCTCGGCCGCGGGACGGTCGCTCGGCCGGGTCCAGTCCGCGATCAGCCAGGCCGTCAGGACGCTTGAGGAAACCCAGGGGGTCCAACTGTTCGATCGCTCGCGCCAGAAACCGATCCTGACGCCGGTCGGACGCGTGCTCGTCGACCAGGCACGCATGATCCTCGCCAGCGCCGATCGCTTCGAAGCCATAGCCGCGGGAACACGGATGGGACTGGAACCGGCGCTGACCCTGGCGATCGATCCGCTCGTTCCGACCGAGCCGCTGATAGACAGCCTGCGCGCCCTTCGCGACACTTTCCCGGATCTGCCCGTCTCCTTTTCCACGGAAGGCGTGGGCGGCGCCGAGCGGCGCCTGCGGGCGGACTCCGCGTCGCTGGCATTCTGTCTGTTGCTGCCGTCCGTGCCTGACGATCTTGTCGCTTATCCTCTCATCGATCTGAGGCTCATGCCCGTCGCCGCGGCAGACCACCCGCTCGTGCGCCTCGGCCGCAAGCTGGACCGGGCCGACCTCGAAGCCCATGTGCAACTGGTGCTGTCGGACGCCATCGGCACCGAAGGTCCGAGCTACGGGGTGATCGGAAGCCGGGTCTGGCGGTTCGTCGATCTAGGGCGCCGGCTCGACTTCCTGCTTGCGGGTTTCGGCTGGTGCAAGATGCCGCCCTTCGTCATCGAGCCGTATCTGACGGATGGCCGGTTGGTGGAGCTGGACATCTCCGACGAGAGCATATCGCCGACGGGAATGCTGCCGATCTATGCAGCGCATGTCCGTGGCCGGCCTTTGGGCCGGGGAGGGAGCTGGCTCCTGGACAATCTACGAAAACGCCTGGCGAGATAACGTCTCTGTTTCCGCTGTCAGCCATGGGGAACAACATGGGACGTGCAGATCACCGCGCGGCCTGGACAATCCGCGATATCCCGGACCAGTCCGGCCGAATGGCTGTCGTGACCGGAGCCAATGGCGGCCTGGGCTTCGAGACGGCGCTTGCGCTGGCAGGCGCCCGAGCCAAGGTGATCATCGCCGCGCGCAATGCCGACCGGGGTCGCGCCGCCGTGGCGCGCATCAAGGCGATCCATCCACAGGCCGCCGTGACATTCGAGGCGCTTGACCTTGCCGATCTTGCCTCCGTGGCGAGTTTCGCGACACGCATGGCGGACTGCCACGGGTCCATCGACCTCCTGGTCAATAATGCCGGCGTGGCATCGCCGCCGCGGCGCAAGACAACGGCCGATGGATTCGAGCTGCAGTTCGGCACCAATCACCTGGGCCATTTTGCCCTGACCGCACGGCTGCTGCCGTTGTTGCGTCGCGGCGCCAATCCGCGCGTGGTGACGCTCAGCAGCGTGATGCACAAGGTCGGCCGGATCGACTTCGACGACTTGCAGTGGCAGCGTCGGCGATACTCCCCAATAAATTCCTACAGCTCATCAAAACTCGCCAACCTGATGTTCGCGTTCGAACTCCAGCGACGCAGCGATCGGGCGGGATGGGGTGTCTTCAGCGACGCAGCGCATCCCGGCATTGCCCGGACGGACTTGACCGCGAACGGCCCCGGCTTGGACAGCCTGACCGGCCGGATTTTCTCGATCGCGATCAAGCCGTTCTTCGCCCAGTCGGCGGCAGACGGTGCCCTGCCCAGCCTGTTCGCCGCGACTTCGCCGGCAGCCATGGCGGGCGGTTATTATGGTCCGTCGCGACTGCTTGAATTCGTGGGGCCGCCGACGACGGCGAAGGTCGCCAGGCGCGCCCGTGATGCGGACGCCGAGCGGCTCTGGGATGTGTCGGAGACACTTGCTGGTGTCAGCTTCGCCTAGTAC
>CAXSEE010000037.1:0-26350 GCA_964235615.1 uncultured Acetobacteraceae bacterium
TCCGCGGGCGCCGAACTGGGCGGCGTGTCGGTCTATCTCGCCGAGATGGCGACGCCCGGCCACAAGGGCTTCTATGTAAGCTTCCAGTCCGCCAGCCAGCAGGTGGCGATCGTCGTGGCCGCCCTGATCGGGTTCGTGATCGCGGCCGTCATGCCGCACGCGGCGGTCGCGGCCTGGGGCTGGCGCATCCCGTTCGTGCTGGGTTGCCTGATCGTGCCGTTCATCTTCGTGATCCGCCGTTCGCTGCAGGAGACGCAGGAGTTCCTGGCCCGCACGCACCATCCCTCGACCCGGGAGGTCTTCCGCATCATGGCGGCGAACTGGCGGGCGGTGCTGGCGGGCATGATGCTGGTGGTGATGACGACGGTGTCGTTCTATCTGATCACGGTCTACACGCCGACCTTCGGCCGCGTGGTGCTGAAGCTCTCGACATCGGTCAGCCTGCTGGTGACATTGCTGATCGCGTTGTCGAACCTGGTCTGGCTGCCGGTCATGGGCGCGCTGTCGGACCGTATCGGCAGGCGCCCGATCCTGCTGGCGGCGGCGTTGCTGACGCTGCTGACCGCCTATCCCGTGTTGCATTGGCTGGTCATCGCGCCGAGCTTCGGGCGGATGCTGCTGGCCGAGCTGTGGCTGTCGTTCCTCTACGGCAGCTATAACGGCGCCATGGTGGTGGCGCTGACCGAGGTGATGCCGGTCGCGGTGCGCACGGCTGGCTTCTCGCTCGCCTACAGCCTGGCGGCCGCCCTGTTCGGCGGCAGCACGCCGGTGGTCTCGACCTGGCTGATCCACGCCCTCGACGACCGCGCGGCACCGGGCTGGTGGATGAGCTTCGCGGCGCTGTGCGGGCTCGGCGCGACCCTGGTGCTGTATCGTGGGGCCTCCGGGCGCCGGCTTCCGGAGCGTGTCTGAAATCAACCAAACAAGTTGGTGGCCTTGGTGGCATCCAGGCCGTCTAGCTGGATGGTCCCGCCGCCGGACAATGTCAGCATCGTGGCACCTCCGGAGAATTTCTCCGACGTGACGCTCTGGCCGCCCAGCCCGATGTGATCCGTGCCGAGGCGGAAGCCGATGGCCGTGGCCGCTCCACCCAGCCCCGCATCGAAGAGAACGGCGCCGTTGCTTGCCGCGACCCACAACTGGCTGGTGCCGCCGCTGCCGTCGATGGTCTCGGTGCCGGTGCCGGGATTGATGATCGATGTCCCCGTGCCGAGGTTGAGCCGCTCGGCTCCGGAGCCGCCGAAGAAGAAGTCGGTTCCGGACTGGTTGCCGCCGACCAGCGTCTCGTTGCCGCTCGCGGCGATCAGGTAGTTCCAGCCACCTGCGGCTCCAGTGAGTGTGTCGCCATTGCCGCCGCCCACGAGAACCGTGCCGATCCCGGTGGCGGTCAGGCTGTTGTTGCCGTTCGATCCGCCCGTATACCATCCGCCGCCGGAACCGGCGGTCACGGTCACCGAGCCTGAACCGGCGATCAGGAAGCCCTTCTCGGCGTCGCCGTTGTAGATCGTGGTTCCTGAGCCGCCGAACACCTCGTCCTGGGTGCCGGCGACACCGCCGCCGATGGTGCTGTTGCCGCTGCCGAGCACCAGCAGGCCGCCGCCGCCGGAGAAATCGAGCGTGCCCGAGCCGCCGAACACGGTCGCGTTGGCGCCGGTGATCGTTGTCGCACCGCTGCCGGCGATGATGGTGTCGTCATTCTGAGCCGAACCGCCGACCGTGATGGCCGCCGTGCCGTCGCCGAGTGCCAGCAGGTCGCCGCCCTGCGAGGACAGGGTCAGGTCTCCATGCACCATGTTGATGGTAGCACCCTGAGATGATGCGTTGACCGATCCGGTGCCACTATGAGTGAAGGTGCCTCCCTTGCCGGCATCGACCTGCACATCGCCGCTACCGGTCTGGGTAATGGTGCTTGCGCCGGCGACGTCGACGGAGCCGCCGCTTCCGTTGCCGGTAATCACAAGGGATGTTGCTGGAAAACCGACCGGAACAGCACCGCTCACGTCGAAGCCGGTCCCGGTCTCATTGAGAAAATTCGTGCCTGAACTGAAGGTGACGGCGATCCCGACATCATCCTCGACATAACAGCTATTGCCGGTCTGGTCGCCGCTCGGCTCCAGGATAAGCGCGGAAGCGTGGCTGATCGAACCGCCGCCGTCCGCTGCATCGGCGATGATGAAGGCCGCCTGCGCGGAAGTCGATAAGATCTGGAAATAGCCACCAAGAAGAACATTCAGCGTATCGTTCGGGAGTCCATTGCCGAACGAGACGATCTCCTTGTCGACAACATCCGAGTTGTCATACAGCACGACGCCGGTTTCGGGTATGCTGCCGATTGGCAGGGTGAGGCTATCGTTGTCGTTGAACAATTCCTCGCCGACTTGTCCGGCTGCAAGCGGCAGCACGATCTTGCTGGGGTCGGCAACGGTCTGCGACGCGACCTGCGTTGCCGTCAGTCCCACGCCGTAGAGGGCCGCCACTATATTTGTCATGTCGGCACGGAGCGGGCTGCCTGCGAGTATGGCCAGCGGGTCCGTGGTGCCAGCCGGTTGCAACAGGCCAAAGATGTTCGTGGTGCCAGGCATGAGAATTTCTCGCTGAGTCGACCGGATCATCGTCGACCCCATCGGTGCCATCGAATAGATCGTTTTGAAACAAAATCAAATTAATTACGATGTTATAACGTTGCGTCGCTACCGCCTAATCGCGCAGATCAGGCCGGTGACAGGAACAGCGCGCTGGCCCATCCTCGGCGATGATGGTGCCGTCACCATAGAACCATGGTTATTCAAGGCCAGCATCCCACCAGTGCGGGGCAACATCAGCCACTCTAGGCGCCGCCTTCGGGAAGGTTCGTGGCTGCGTCACCACGATGGTCTTGGGCAGGTCGAAGAAACCCGATGCGATCGCCTCTTCGAGGGTCATGTGGCCGATCTCGGCCTGCACCGCACGCGGGATGCTCTCGTCGCCGATGGACATCTCGAACTGTCCAGGCAGGTCCTGATCCGACGCCATCCGCCTTCCTCGGCCGAGGCGCCAATGCCATCTTGTCCCGAGCGGTATCGTCATGAGTTGCTGCCCTGCGGCGAGCGATCCGCCTGTCGCTGCCGACACTCGTCTTGCTGTCCTCGCAGGCAGATCAGGCTGGCGCCGGGAACAGCGCGCTGGTCCATCCCCGCAGCCGATAGCTGACCAGGCCGATCCACTCGTGGGCCGCCCAGTCCAACGTTGCCAGCTTCAGGCCCAGCGTCGGGGCATAGCCGGTGAGATGGTCGCGGGACTGGTAGCCGACGGGGAACGGCAGCATGGTCCAGCCGACCTTGCGGAACACGCCGACCGCCCTCGGCATATGGCTTGCCGACGTCAGCAGCACCCAGCGTTCGCCAGGCTGCGGCCTGACCAGGGCATAGCTGTTCACGGCATTCTCCCGGGTGGTGCGGGAGCGGTTCTCGAACAGGATGCGATCAGGCGGCAGGCCGAGCTGCGCGCAGAGGATGGCGGCATAGTGCGCCTCGTTCGACACGCCCTGCTCGATGTCGCCGGAGCCTCCGCTGAACACCAGCCGCGCACGCGGATAGCGACGTGCCAGCGCCACGAAGCTCGTCATCCGGTTGGCCGCCGAGGTGAGCACGGGCGTCGCGCGGTCGCGGCTGGTCAGGTCGTCGATGGCGCCTCCCAGCACCACGATGCCGTCGAGCGTCTCCGGCAGGATCGCCACGGCCGGGAAACGATCTTCCAGCGGACGGATCAGCCAGCTGTCGACGGGCAGCAGCAGGCAGAGCGTCAGCGCGCCGATGGCCGTGACCAGCAGGATCCGTCCGATCGGCTTGCGGTTCAATACCAGGCCGAGCAGCGCGCACTCGACCATCAAGGCGGTCGGCAGCATCAGCATGGTCAGCAGCTTGTCGATGACGAACATCAGCCGCTACGTCGGCATAGCAAAGTGTAACAATTTCATGCATAACAAATAGTGCCATCGGTTCTCGGGAGACGCCACAAGATGAGCCCCAAATGACAACGTCCGGAAAGGACGATCATGCCCAAATCCGTTGTTACGGAACGCCGCCATGGATACCACAATGGGGAAGACCAGGTTGGGAAAGGTCCGGGTGGCGCGGCCGGCATTGCTATCGCGCCAGTGCTCGCGCCAGTGCGGCCGACGCTCCGGCTGGTCAGGCGTCATCGGCTTTCCAAAGCGCGCGGAGTGGTGCTCGGGGTCCTGTCCGGCCTCGTCATCTGGCTCCTTGCGGCATTGCTGCTATATGAGACGTTCTGAAGCCGTCATGCCGCTACCGGCTCTGCCCCGGCGGCAGGCTCGCGGGTGCCGTCGGTCACGGGATGCGCCGGCGAGGTGCCGCGCAGGATGAAGCTGGTGAAGCTGCCGCCGCCGGTGCGCCGCACCACCGAGGTCTTGCGCTTGGCCGGGCCGGCGAGATGCAGCGCGCGGATCCGCTCGTACGGCGCATAGGGCTTGCAATAGGCGCCGATGGCGTCGTTCCACATCGGCACGCCGCGGTCGATGATCCAGTTGCAGGTCGGATCCAGCAGACGCGCGGCTACCCTCTGCCCGCTGCGTGCGTGCAGCGCGTGGTTGAGGGCGAACTGGTCGTGCGGTATCAATGCCCCGGTGCGCCGGATCGCCGCGGCATAGCGCCCGCTCCAGGCCTCCCATTGCGGGGCGTCGCCGGCCAGGGCGAAGAACCCGGCATTCACATGCGGCCTGGCCAGCAGATAGGCGCCGGTGAGGGGGCCGTAGCCGAGCAGGAAATGCTTGGCGGTCCAGCCGAACAGCCAGGGCTGGAAGCGGTAGGCCCGCTCGTTCTCGTGGGTCAGCGCCATGCCGCGGGCGATCGCGCCGTCGACATAGTCCGCGACCACGCCGGGGTCCTGCAGCCAGATGTCGGAGTCGATCCAGACGTAAACATCATAGCCCGGAAAATACTCGCGCAGGAACGGGCGCGCCAGGAACGAGAGCAGGGCAGGGCTGTGGGCACTGGCATCGATGCCCAGATGGGCTGACGGCGGCACGACGAGGTTGGTGTGAGGTGCCAGCCAGGCCAGGTCGGAGGCGCTGAGCCCGATGTCGAGGCAGGCGAGATCGACGTTGGGCAAAGCCAGCACAGGTTGCAGGGACGCTATGAGGCTCTTGAGGAAGTGACTGAAGCGGGCATCGGCGGCGCTGACGATAAGCACGCGCCGCCCCTGCATGGGGTCTGTCGAGGATGGCTGGCTGGTCGTGGACATGAGGATAGTTGCTATCGGTTCAGCCGGCTTCCCTCAAGCAGAAGTCTCGGCGCCGCCTCTCATGGCCTCCGATAAACAGTAATATTGTACGATTTCGTACAAACGCGCGTCTTTTTTATTGCGGATTGTAGTTTGCATTGATATTACGTTACAGCAGTTTTTTATTTCTAGACTGCCGGAAATCTGGCACAGGAGCCGGTGCGATCTGATCCCGAACTTTCCAGACCAGTCAGCCTTGATCGGATGACTTCCGGCCGATCGGTGGTCCTGCCGCCGGACGCCGTCGTGGCGCTGGACCTGTCGACCGCGGGTTCGCCACAGCAGCGCGCGTTGGTTTCCGGACTTGCAGTGTTCATGGCCCGCCTCGAGGCTGCGGGCCGCGTCACCGCGTCCCATGTCGAAGCGGCGGCGTCGATTGCGAGATGCACCGACATCACCGAGGCCGGGCCTTCGACAGATGAGGTTGCCGTCATCGTCGCCACCGGGCGATCTCCGGTCACGATGCGGACGTTCGATCAGTCCCCCGAGGTGGCGGGCCCAATGCGGCGCATACGGGGGCGGCGCATACGCTGGCTGGCAGCCGGTTGCATCGCGGCGGCGGGTGCGATGGCACTGTTTTCATCCGCCCGGGAGATGGTCAATCCGCTCGCGGTGCATCCATCGCCCAGGCAGGAGCCCAGGCAGGAGCCCAGGCAGGCGCCCAAGCCGGCGGCACCCGCGCCGGCAGTCTCTCCGCCGCCACTCGCCCCGGCCGGTCTGCAGCCCAGCGTCACACTGCGTGTTCACATAGACTATCCGCAGGGCGATCCGGCCGCTGCGCGCGAGGGCTCCACGATGGCACGCCGATTGCGCGACGCCGGTTATGCCGTGGATGATCCGGCTCCGGTCGGGCCGGATGTCCCGTCGCACGGCGCCGCCTTCTTCGCCCGGCAGGACATGCCGGCGGCCGCGGTGCTGGTGAAGCGCCTTCAGGAAGCCGGCCTTCCCCTGCAACTGACCCCCCCGCTCGGGTCGGCCGGTCCGGGCAGCGTCCGCATCGTCCTGTTCGGCGCGGGAGTTCCGGCGCGGGTCCGTCACGCCCACCGCCACGCTCGCAGGCACTCGGGTCGATAGTTCGGGCCGATAGTTCCGGGTGTTCTCGTGGACCTGGAACCCCGCCGCGGGATGCCAGCGGACATGCTGGGGCGCGAGGCGATCACGACCCGCGCTTGGCGTGGTCCTGTGCAGGCAGCTCCCGGTCCGTGACATGGGTGTCGTAGGTGTCGCTCCGCGTATTGCGGCTGATCAGCGCCTCCAGGCCGGGCCGGTCCAGGATGCGGATCCGCCCGCGGGCGGCGCGGATCAGCCCGGCCTGCTGCAGGGCGGCGGTGGCGACCGTGACGCCGGAGCGGCGCACGCCGAGCATGGTCGAGAGCGCCTCATGGGTGACCGGCAGATCATCCCCGTCCACCCGGTCATGGGCCATCAGCAGCCAGTGCACGCAGCGCTCGCTGAGCGTGTTGCTGGCGTTCGATGCGGCACTGCTCATGATCTGGCGGGTCAGGGACTGCACGAAGCGCAGGCAGACCTCGCGCAGCACCGGGCTGTTGTCGAAGCATCGGCGCAGTTCGACGACCGGGATGCGCAGCGCGATCCCCGGTATCTGGGTGACGGCGCTGGCAAAGGCCAGGGAGTTGCCGTTCAGCAGCGCCAGGCCGCCGACCATCCCCTCCCGCCCGATCATCGCCACCTGCACGCCCGGCCTGCCCGTCTCGGTCTCGGTCTTCAACAGGACGATGCCGACCTCGACGAAGAACACGTGCTCCGCCGCCTGGCCCCGTTCGATCAGGACCTGCTCGTTGACCAGCCGCACCCGGTGGAGATGCGGCTGCAGCGGCTCCAGCTCGGCAAGCGGCAGTTCCGCGAGCAGCCGGTTCGTGGTAAGGCTGGTGAAGGCGGTCCTCATGGCGCGGCATCCGATGGCAATCCGGAATGACCGGCGCCATGGGATCCGGAGCGACCGGTGAAGTCGATACACGGCATCAGTGGTCTCACATTGGCACAATGATCATCCCGTGGGGCATGCACGGGAGGCGATGATGTACTAAACCGAACATAATTATGTTAGTTTCGTCCAGTGTCCTCACGATCGAAGTATCAGCACATCGGACTATTGCGAGCCTCTGCGACCTTTTACTAACCACAGCGTAGAGGGCCATAGATAAGTCCTCTCCCCATGCTCCGTAGAAAAGATCGACGTCCAGGAAAGATCGGCAAGACAACCGACCCGTAACATTAGATACCTGAACATTCGATGCGTGTTACACCATCTCCAGCGCGTCGATTGCTGCACGGCACTGCCACCGGATGTTGCGAGAACCATAAATGACCGTGATGAAGCCTCTTGGACTGGACTATGCCGATCCTGCCGTCAGCACTTATGACGTCCAGTCCCATGGTGGCAACCGTGTTCCAAATTCGACCAGGGGCCGGACGCTCGATCCGGCCAAGGGGGTGCCGCGGCCTTCACAGGCATCCTGCGCGCTGGTACTGGCGTTCGCCGATCTATGTGCTTTCCTGACGGCCTTCGCCCTCGCCCGCCTGGTGGTGCGGCCTGACCTGGTGCTGCGGCATGGCGGCTTCATGCTTGCCCAGCCGGTGCACGCGGCAGGCCTATCGGTGCATAACGGGCTCTTCAACAATACCGTGCTGCTGCTCGGCGTGCTGCTTTTCTGCGCGCATCACGGACATTACTGGCGCCGGGTTCCCTATTGGAGCGAGTTGCGCGACCTGCTGATGGCCAGCATCGTGGCTCTGCTCTGCGGCGGCTTCCTCGAATACTCCCTGCAGCGCCACGACTCGCGGCTTTTCCTTGGCGTGACCTGGGCATCGTTCCCGTTCGCCGCGGTGCTGGGACGCACCCTGGCGCGTCGCGTGCTGAGCCGCTTCGGCGTGTGGCAGCTGCCGGTGGTGGTGGTCGGCAACGGCGAGATGGCCGAGCAGGCCGAGCGGGCGCTGCTGTCCGAGCCCCGCCTCGGCTACCGCGTCGTCAGCGTCATCAACCCGGCCGAGCTCGAACATCGACCCGAGCCTGGACACCACCCCGAGCTCGGACATCGCCAGGACGCGGCGCGCTGGCAGCAGGTGCTCCAGCAGAACGCCGCCCAGCTCCTGGTGCTGGCGATCGATACCACCGACGTCAGCTCACGGGCCCTGACGGAGTCCCTGGTGCGGGCCAGGGTGCCGTTCGCCGCGATGCCGAAGCTGGAGGGCCTGCCGGTACTGGGCTTCGAGCAGACCGCGTTCTTCAGCCACGACACGGTCATGTTCTCATACCGCAACAACCTGGCCCAGCCGATGGCGCGCCTCGCCAAGGTCCTTTTCGACGTCAGCCTCGCCACGCTCCTGCTGGTTGCCGCCGCTCCGGTCCTGCTGGCCGTGGCGGTGGCGGTGAAGCTGGACGGCGGTCCGATCCTGTTTGCCCACCGCCGGATCGGCGCCAACGGCCGCGAGTTTCCCTGCTTCAAATTCCGCTCGATGGTGTTGGATGGCGATGCGGTGCTGCGCCGGGTGCTCGATCATGATCCGCAGGCGGCTGCGGAGTGGGCGGATACCTGCAAGCTTCGCAACGATCCGCGCGTGACGTGGATCGGGCGGTTGTTGCGCGCCACCAGCCTGGACGAGTTGCCGCAGTTGTTCAATGTGCTGCGTCTGGAGATGAGCCTGGTCGGCCCGCGTCCCATCGTCCGCTCGGAAGTCGCCCGCTACGCGGAGAACATTACCTACTATTATGAAGCAAGGCCTGGCGTTACCGGCCTATGGCAGGTAAGCGGACGCTCCGACACCAGCTATGCGCAGCGGGTGCAGCTTGACACCTGGTATGTGAAGAATTGGACCATCTGGCATGACCTCGCCATCCTTGCCAAGACGTTACCGGCCGTATTGAAGCGTCAGGGTGCAGTGTGATGGGATTGTTTTGGCGCCGCCGGCGTGAGCCCGCCTACTTCGAGGACTCCCGCGTAGCGCCGCAATTCGCCAATATCGGCCTCGAGGGGACGGCGGCACCCCGTGCGAATCGGCTGGCGCCGGGTGAGGCGTTCACGCCCACGCAGCCGAAGACCGGACGCCGCCGCCTGATCGGACGGGAAGCGGAGTTGCGCCGCATCCTCCAGACACTGCAGGAGGATCGCGCGCACGTCGTGCTCTACTCGGAACGCGGTCGGGGCAAGACGTCGCTCACCAACATGGTCGTCGAGGCGCTGCGGCGCGCGGACACCATGGTGGCGCGGCATACCTGCGAGGCCGGCACGACCTTCAACGACCTCATGCGTGGGTTGTTGCGAGACCTGCCATCATCCCTGCTGGCGGCACGGGTGGGGTCCGACGAGCTGATCCCGGGCGGCGGTCCGCACGGGGACAATGACGAGGATGGCTGCGTCGCCGCCCTTCCGCCAGGCGACCTGCGGCCGCGCGATATCGTTATGATGCCGCAACGCCTTAACTGCCGCAACCTGGTCTGCGTCATCGACGAGTTCGACCGCGTGATGGATCCGAGCACGCGCATACGCCTGGCCGACACCATCAAGCAGCTCTCGGACCGCGACGTGCCGCTGTTGTTCGTCATCGTCGGCGTGTCGGAGAATCTCGAGCAGATCCTCGGCCAGCATCCCTCCATCCAGCGCGCCGTGCTGGGTGTGCATCTGTCGCTCTTCGCCGATCGCGACGTGGCGCAGTTGATTACCCGCGGCGGCCGCGAGACCGGGTTGCAGTTCCCGCCGGCGACCATCGCCCGCATCACCGTGCTGGCGCGCGGCATGCCCTACATGGCGCAGTTGCTTGGCCTGCGCCTGGCCCAGGCGGCGCGGGAGCGCGGCGACGATGTCGTCCTGGAAGATGATTTCGAGGAGGCCGTCGAGCGTCTGCTGGCCGATGCCGCGCCGCGCGTGGTCGCTCTGTATGCCGAACTGACGAAGCACGGGCGCGATGCCGACATGGTGCTGGCGCTGCGCCGGATCGCCTCGGCGCCGCAGGATGCGTGGGGCCGGCTGCTGGTGATGGAAGCCGCGGACGGCAGTGCCACCGTGGGTGGACGGACCGTCCCGGCCTCCTGCTGGGAGCGGCTGCAGGCGGCAAAGGTGCTGCAGCCGACCATGATCGACTCCGACCAGTTCATGTTCGCCGAACGCGGCCTGATGCATCACGCGCTGCTGCTCGCGGCACGCGACGTCGCCGTGCCGGAGATGCGTCAGATATCCGAGTCCGCCGAGACGGACGCCAACGACCCCGGCGCCGAGGATCTGGGTATCCGCGGCCTGGATATGCCCGAGCGGCATCGGACACCTGCAGATTTGACGGCAGCGCACGTGCGGCCGGCATCCCTTTCGCGCGGCTAGCGCCGCAACACCGGAGAGTTTGGGATGAACACCTACGTCGCTTCCTTGCCGGAGGGCGTGCCGGCTTCGGCACGGCCGGACTCCGTGTTGCGGCTGGTCCAGCTGACGCAACTGATGCGTCGGCATCTCTGGCTGATCCTGTCATGCGCGGTGCTGGCCGGCCTCGGTGCGTTCATCTACGCCCATGCCCTGCCCAAGACCTATACCGCCAACGGGTTGATGACCGTCGAGGGCGAGCAGTTCGCCATCCCGGAGCTGCAGGGCGCGTTGCGCGGCGGCGATGGTCCCGACCCGATGCCGTTCGTGCATACCGAGGTGCAGGCGCTCACCTCGCGCGCCATGATCTCGCTGGTCTCCGGCCAGATGCACCTGCAGGATAATCCGGAATTCAACGCCGACCTGCGTCCGCCGCCGCTGATGAAGCGGGTGAAGGGCGTGATCGGCGATTTCACCGCCTCGTTCCTGCCCAAGGCTCCGCCCGGCGCTCCTGTCCCCACCTCGGAGGACGGCATCATCGGCGCGGTGCAGAAGTCGCTGTCGGTGTTCCAGGACAACCGCAGCTTGGTGATCTCGGTGTCGTTCGTCTCGCAGGACCCGGCACTCGCCGCCCGCTTCGTCAACCTGCTGATCAGCGACTACGTGGCCTCCCGCGCGCAGCACCGCGCCGACGCCAATGTCGGCGCCAGCAGCATCATGGCCCAGCGCGTCGATCAGGCACGTGCCGACCTCAAGGCCATCGAGCAGCAGATGCAGGACCTGCGCAACAAGGGCGACGTCGTCGGCCTGCGCGCCGGCAGCATCGGCCAGCAGCAGGTCGAGGAGCTTACCACCGCCGCCGCCAGCGCCTCGCTGCAACGCTCGCAACTCGAGATCGGCTACGAGCGTGCGGTCGTTGCCGCCAGGCAGGGATCGTCGGACGCGCTGGCGACGGTGCTGAGCTCGCCCACCATCTCGGCGCTTCGCGACCAGGAGGCGCAGGCCTCGAGCCGTCTCGCGACCTTGTCGTCGCAGTACGGGGCCAATCACCCGAACATGATCAGCGCCAGGGCCGACCTCGCTGCGGCGCGGCGCGGCATACGCGACGAGGCTGCCCGCATCGTCTCCTCCCTGGGTGCCCAGCTCCGCATCGCGCGCGATCAGGAAGCCGAGGTGAAGCAGCAGCTCGACCAGGCCCGTCACGGCGCCGTCACGGCGGAGAATGCGCGCGCCCAGCTCGACCAGCTGCAGGAGGAGGCAACCACCCGACGCAACCTCTACCAGACCCTGCTGGAGCGTTCGCAGCAGACCATGGCGCAACCCGCTTCCAGCGTGACGCCCGACGTGCGCGTGCTCAGCCCGGCGGTGGCTCCCGGCTTCCCCTCCGGACCGCATGTGATGCTCGCCGGGCTGATGGGAGGTGCCGGCGGCGGCCTGCTCGGCTGCCTGATCGCCTTGACCCGGCTGCGCGGCATGCGCGGCTTCGAGACCGCCGAGGACGTGACCCTGTCGACGGGACTGGTCGTGCTGGCAACCCTGCCGCGACGCCTGGTGCGACGCGAACAGGGCGTGCTGGCGATACGCGGCATCGTGCCGGCTGCGGGAACCGACCTCAAGGCAGGCTGGGACCCCAAGGCAGGCTGGGATGCCAAGGCAGGCGGGACCGGGAAAGGCAGCGATAGCGACATCGAGGCGATGCGGGTGTTGCGCCACCGGCTGCGTTTCGCGGGACGCAGGGAAGTCCCCCGCTGCGCCCTGTTCATCCCCGAGGTTGCCAGCGATGACGCACCGCTGGCCGCTCCCCTCGCTGCCGCCTTCGCGCGTGCCGCCGCGGCGGACGGGGAGCGCGTGCTGCTGATCGAGGGCGACTTGCAGGCGCCTCGGCTGGGTCACCAGCTCGGTCTGGAACCATGGAGCCGGGGCCGACCCAAGGCTGTTCCCATACGTACCGATGGCAGCGGCCTGCTCGCCGTCCTGGCCGGCGCGGATTGGCACGAAGCCGTCCTCGCCGACCGCCAGCCGGGTCTCGACCTGCTGCTCGCCTCCGGACGCAGCGCTAACGCCCATGCCCTGCTCAATGGCGTCGCATTCCAGAACCTGCTGGTGGAGGCACGGGCGGATTATGACCTGGTGGTGCTGCATGGCCCACCGGCCGGCACCTCCGATGCGGCCCTGCTGGTCCAGCGTGCCGATGCGGCGATCATGGTGATCGATGGGCGCGTCGAGCAGTCCATGGCGCGGGAAGCAGCCTCGCGGCTGCGTGCCGTGGCGCGCACCCCGCTGGTCGCCGTACTGCTGGCACGTGCCTGATCATGGATCCGATGTTCTGGGGCATCCTGCTCGTGTTGTCGGGCGGGATGCTGCTGCTGGTGGGGGTGCATCCCTTCACCACCTACCCGCTCAGCCTGCGCCTGTTGGCCAGGCGAGCGATGCCACTCCGTCCGCGGGAGCCGGTGCCGGGCCGTGTGGCGTTGTGCGTCTGCGCCTATAACGAAGAGCCGGTGATACGGGCCAAGATCGACAACATGCTGGCGATGCGCGAAGCGATGCCGGAGCTGGAGATACTGGTCTATGTCGACGCCGCCAGCGATCGCACCGCGGACATCCTTCGCGGTCACGCCGGCGAGCTGCAGCTGGTCGTCTCGCCTGACCGGCATGGCAAGAGCTACGGGATGAATACGCTGGTCGGCCGCACCAACGCCGACCTGCTGGTGTTCAGCGACGCCAACGTGATGTTCGCGCCCGACGCGATCCCGCGCCTGCTGGCGCCGTTCGCCGATCCCGAAGTCGGCGCCGTCTGCGGACATCTGCTCTACACCGGCCCGGACGGCAACGCGACCGCGGCCACCGGGTCGCTGTACTGGCGCCTGGAGGAGCATATCAAGGCGCTGGAGAGCGCGTCCGGCTCGGTCATGGGGGCGGACGGCTCGATCTTCGCCGTCCGGCGGTCGCTGCATGACAAGCCGCCACCGGACCTGATCGACGACATGTATGTCTCGCTCTCGGTGCTCTGCGCCGGCGCCCGCATCGTCCGTGCCGGAGACGCGCATGCCTACGAGGAGGGCGTCTCTCGTCCGGGCGAGGAGTTCCGGCGCAAGATCCGCATCGGCTGCCAGGCATTCAACGTGCACCGTGCGTTGCGGCCGCGGTTGCGCATGATGCCGCTGCTCGACCGCTATAAATACGTCTCGCACAAGCTGCTGCGCTGGATCGCGATCTATCTGCTCGTGGCGGGCAGCGCGGCCGTTCTTGCTGGATTGGCGCTGGCCGGCGCCGGCATCGCCGCTGCCTGCCTGCTGGTTGCGGGATCGGCCCTGGTGGTCGCCAGCCTGCTGGCCAATGGCGGCAAGCTGGCGACGCTGCGTGATATCCTCGCGGCCTTCGTTGCGACCGGCATCGGTGTGTGGCGCTCGTGGCGGGGCGAGCGTTTCCAGACCTGGAACCTTGCAGCATCGGCCCGAGGGCCCGCGACCCGGTCGCCAGGCCCTATCATCAAGCCTGCGTTCGTCGTTCATCAAGGCGGCGACTGATGCATGTCTCGATGATCGATCCGTCGCTGTTCACGCTGCCCTATGACCAGGAGCTGGCGAAGGGGCTGACGGAGTGCGGTCACGACGTGACCCTGTTCGGGCGGCGGCGGACGGCCGATGACGGGGATGCGACCGGCGTGCCGCTGGTGGAGGCATTCTATCGGTTTACCGGCAGCCGCGCGGTCAGCCGCCTGCCCGCCCGCCTGCGCCTCGGCATCAAGGGACTGGACCATCTGGGGTCGATGCTCAGGCTGATCCCCCGCCTGCGGCGCTACACGCCGGACGTGATCCATTTCCAGTGGCTGCCGCTGCCGCTGGTGGACGGGAGGCTGCTCGACAGGTTCCGGCGCATCGCACCGCTGGTGCTGACGGTGCACGACACCAACCCCTTCAATGGCGATCCTTCGTCGCGTCTGCAGGCGCGTGGGTTCGCCCGCTGTTTCGACCATTTCGAGCGGCTGATCGTCCATACCGAGCAGGGTCATGCGCGTCTGCGTGCGCAGGGCGTTGCGGCCGAGCGTCTGGCCATCGTGCCGCACGGCATGCTGGGGACGCCGACGCGGTCCCAGGCGCCCGATCCGATGGACGGCATCATCAGCTTCGTGCTGTTCGGCAAGATCAAGCCCTACAAGGGCGCGGATCTGCTGGTCGAGGCCTTCGCGCGTCTGCCGGAACGGCTACGCTCGCAGGCGCGCGTGCGCATCATCGGCAAGCCGTACATGGATCTGGAGCCGCTGCGGGCGCTCGTGCAGCGGCACGGGATCGGCAACCAGGTGAGCATCGAGCCGCGCTTCGTGCCCGACGGGGAGATCTCCGACGTGTTCGGCCCGAGTGTCGTCGCGGTGTTTCCGTATCGCGAGATCGACGCCAGCGGCGTGCTGTTCCAGGCGCTGTCGCACGCCCGGCCGATCGTCGCCTCGCGGTTGGGCAGCTTCGTCGAGATACTGGGCGACGGCGTGCAGGGACATCTCTGCGCCGTCGAGGACGTGCCGGCGATCTCCGCGGCGTTAGCGCATCTGATCGAGGATCGCGAGTTCGCCGCCGCCTGCAGCCGCGAGGCGTTGGCCGCGGCCGAGCGGACCATGAGCTGGAAAGCCATCGCGCAATGCGGCGCCGCGGTCTACGAGGCGGCGGTCGCGAGTGCTCGGCGTGGACCGGCCTCGTTGCTTCCCGTAGGGTTTCCCGCGGGCTCGGCCGGCCGCAGGCGGGCCACCGAGATCAGCAGCAGGACCAGGAAGATCACCGGCGGGAATTGCTGATACGCCCCGGTGAAAAAGAACAGCGTGCATCCGGGCACCGTCAAGCCGGCCTGGATGGGTGATCTGCGGCCGGCGACGAACAGCAGCACATAGGCGATCAACGCCGGAAAGCCGTTATCGAGCGCCACCTTGACCGGCGTGTTCACGTCATAGTCGTAGGGCACGTCGAGCCGCTCGCTGACGCCGCTGCCGAGACCGACGAATGCCGCCGAAGGATGCGCGCCCAGCGTGTCGCTTAACGCCCAGAAGGGGGTGATGAAGCGGCGGTGGGCGCTGGTGCCCGGATGCGAGATCTCGTCGATGCGCTGCTCGAACGCGTTCGCCATCGCAGGTGCGGCCACCGAGCCGATCCCGGCCGCGACCCCGAGCAGCAGGACCATGGCGCCGGCGATCGCAAGCCCGCGCTGGCCCATGCCGATGACCGCGGCGATCACGAAGCTCCCCAGCACGATGAAGCCGGTGCCGGAGAATGAGAGCATTTCCGCAAGCGCGAACAAGGCGAGATATCCCACTCTCCGGAAGGCGAGCATCTCGATGATCAGGCCGAGGGCCATGATCTGGGAGAAGGTCGACGGCTCGACCAGGAAGAAGCCGTTGCTCTTGAGCAGATCGCCGACTCCGACCGGGATCTGGAGGTTGTAGCCATACTCAAACAGGATCTTGGCCGGCAGGATGCCGGTAAAGGCGAAGATCCGCACACCGGCGAGCTGCGCGAAGAACTGCAGCACGCCGGCGATGGCGATGACGCCGAACCAGAAATTCACCTTGTGGAAAAAGCGCTTCTCGTCGACGGGTTCGGCGAAGGTCAGCACGGCAAAGCTGCTCAGCAGCAGGAATTGCGCCATCGACGCGAAATTTGGACCGCCCGCGAAACCGCCGCTGGGGTTGAACACCTGCCACATCACGCCCGCCACCACGCCGACGGCGAGTGCGAGATAGGCGCCGAGACGGAAACGGTGGAAGGCCAAGGTTCCCCGTGCCAGCGCGAGTGCTGCCAGTCCGAGCCCGAGGGGCCCCACCAGGCTGAACGGCTTGGAGCCCAGCGGCACGGCGAAGCGTTGCAGGAACAGGCAGATGCACAGGATGGCGACGCTGAAGCGCAGCGCCCGCACGGGTATGCTGGCAAGGCGTGGCCGCGCGGCGCGACGGCCCCCGGCTGCCACGGTTCCAACACCGGCGGTTGTCGGAAGCGTTGCCATGGGGCGATCCTGTCCTGAAGTGCTATGCCTACACGCTTTGGCTCGAAATCACATCACGTCTCCTTCAAGCGTGACCGTCGCATACTTAATAGAACAAAAATTTGTACGATTACGTACAATAGCATGATTGACACTGGGCTAGATGGTCACAACGCCGGCAACACCGATTTTGGCGATCGTGCCAGCGCGTTTGTCCCGCTGACATCGAATATGGTGGGACCATGCGCGACTGCATCGCCTTCATATGCCATGTCTGGAACCCATCCGTGCAGGCAGTGTTCGAGCGGTTGCAGCGGGAGGCGCCTCCCGATCTCGACGTCCGTTTCGTGTTGAGCAGCGAGGCCGAGCCCGCCTCGCTCGCGGGACTGGCGCCGGAACACCTGATCCAGGTCAGCCGCGAGGATCTGTTTCGGCTGGGATACCCCGAGAAGTGCAGGACGGACCAGTGGGAGATGGCCGGCAACCTCGATCTGGTCTTTCTGGAGGTCTTCCGCCGGCAGCCGGAGTATGACCGCTACTGGTTCATCGAATACGACGTGCATTGGGAGGGGCGCTGGGATGTCCTGTTCGAGCGCTTCCGCGGCAGCGATGCCGACATGCTCGCCACCACCGTGCTGCGGATCGAACAGGTGCCGCACAAGCTCGCCGAACTATCCTATCCGCGGCTGGTGATGCCGCCGGGCATGGTCTGGAGCCGGTCGCAGTTGCTCAAGGCATTCCTTCCCATCTGCCGTATCAGCAAAGCGGCGTTGCAGGCATTGCAGCGAGCCTACCGCGACGGCCTTGGCGGCCACTACGAGATCACGGTGCCGAGCATCGCCGCGCACGCCGGCCTGGTGGTCGAGGATATCGGCGGCAACGGGCCGTTCGTGCGTCCGCAGAACCGCAACCGGTTCTATTTCGCGAGAGGCAGCACCTCGTCGCATTCGCCAGGATCCTTCGTCTTCAGGCCGGCGCCAAAGGTGCTGCCGTATCGCAACACGCTTTGGCATCCGGTGAAGCCGGACGCCGTGCCGCTTTGGCATCCGTTGCGTATGGGCGGAAGTCCGCTCAAGACCTTGGTCGAGCGGTTGAAGCCGTTCATCTGGCGGTGCGTGATCCGCCTGTGGTTCGCGACCCGCTGGCGCCCGTACGACGCCTTGTCCGCACAGCAACATTGAGGCCATGCCCGCGTGACAGCACCCACCGCTCCACCGCCGAAAGTGTCGGTCATCATTCCCGCGTACAAGACCGCCGGCACCCTGGCGCGCGCGGTCCAGTCCGTGCTGGACCAGACCGAGCCGGACTTCGAGGTCATCATCATCGAGGACTGTTCGGGCGACGATACGCTGGAGGTGGCCCATCGACTCGCAACTCTGGACGCACGCGTCAGCGTCGTCGCCCTGCCGGAGAATGGCGGACAGGCGCGGGCGTTGAACCACGGTATAGCTCTCGCGCGCGGCGAGTGGGTGGCCACGCTGGATGCCGACGACCGTTATCAGCCCGAACGGTTGCGTATCCTCCTCGACCATGGCGAGCGCGAAGCCGTCGACATGGTGGCGGACAACCAGAATCATCTCGACGAGGCCGCCGGGCAGTTGGCGCGCACGGCGTTCCCGGCGAACAACGGCGGCCGGATCATCACCCTGGCGGACTTCATCGCCCATTCGGACACCTCGGCCGAGTTCAGCTTCGGCATTCTCAAGCCGATGATCCGTGCCTCGTTCATCCGCGCGCACAAGCAGCAGTACCGGCCGGGACTGAAGCTCGGGCAGGATTTCTACCATCTGATGCAGTTCTTCGCCGCCGGCGGGCGCGGCTACCTCGTCAATCGACCGCTGTATGACTGGACCCTGCCGTTCGGTCCCATATCACGCAGCTGGACCACCACCGGCGACGGCGCGTGGCGCTACGACTATCGCGGCACGCTGGAGGCGAACGCCTATTTCCTGCAACTGATGGAACGCTCGGGGCAGACGGAGTTGGCGGCATTGCTGCGCCGGCGAGCCCGCGAATACCGGGTGATGGTGCACTACATCGATGCGCAGAAGATCCATGCCCAGTCCGGAAGCACGCTGGCTGCCGCACGGATCATCGCCCGGCATCCCAGCACCTGGCCGTTGCTGACCAGGCGCGTCACCGGACGTCTGCGCCGCGCGGCAGGCATCCGCCTCGGAGCCAAGGCGACGTGATCCGGCCCTAGGTTCGAAGCGATCCCAGAGTACGCCTCGCCTTGAATGTGAATGAGGATACCAGGGCGCGGATATAGTCCAGCACCGGCAGGCGTCGCAATTTACGATGATAGAGACTGAGCGGATTGAGATAGCCGCTCAGGCCGATCTGGTATTTGAGCAGGCTGTCGGTGTAGCGGGACTGGTTGAGCAGGGGATGGATGACGTCCACCCTGCTCATGATCGGCAGATCGGACTCGACATAAGGGGGCCAATGATCATAGGCCGACGTATCGATATAGTCGGACAGCTCGACGGCTTTTAGTCCAGCGAGCTTGATCTCGGTGGCGATGAACGCCTCGCAGAACGGCCATGCCTGATCGTCACGGATGGTCCTCGACATCTCGAGACGCCGCTCGTAGAGCCGCGCGATCGCTCGACGCGAGAAGAGACAGCAGCAGATCAGCATCCAGCGTATGTCTTCGATCTGGTAGCTATCGGCGCAGGTGTTGCGCCAGTGCCATTTCTCTACCGGATCTCCCTTGGTGAGACCGGCGAAGTCGGCCTGGTCCGCCGCCATGCGCGCAATCAGCTTGTCGACGTCGGTGTTCAGGACCACATCGTATTCGAGCTGGAAATAATATTCATATTCTGGATGCTGGCTGTAGAAATAATACAGCGGATAGTCGCCGTTGAACCACAGGATGTTCTGCTCGCCTCGTCTCGCCAGACCGGTTGCCAGGACATCCGCCTCGGTGAGCCGGACGACGCGGTCATGCGTTATCCCCTCGACCCTTCCTCCGGTCTCGTCGACGAGCACGAAGATGTCGGCGTGCCGGACCTGGCGGCATAGCCGGTCGAATTGCCGGGCGACGAATGCGTCCCAGAAATGTGTCCGAAAGATTACCGCAGTAGCCGGGAGCGAGGAACCAGGGTGGTCCATGGCGTTGAGTTGTCCTACGCAAGAATATACAGCCAGTGAAACGCGGGGGGAGGGAAAGATAACACATTCCGGAACGAGCAAACTATCTTGATTGCATCCTGTCCGGTTGGAGGTGACTGTTCTTGCGTATCCTGATTGTCCTCGCAGAGCCATACCTTCCGCAGCAGACTGGCGGCGCGCAGACCACGACATTGGAACTGCTGTCTGCTTTCACCCAGAATGGGGATGATGTGGCTGTCGCAGCAACGCTCAAGCGCAAGAGCATGCTGGGCGTCAGGGCAACCGCACAGATGTTGCTGAGACGAAGATCCTTTCTTGTCGACCGGTTCCAGTCGCACCGCGTATTCCGCGTGCCCGACATACATCGTAATATCGCAGCCGTCGTCGCGGCGTTCAAACCCGATGTGGCCTTGGTCCAGGCGATGTCCGCGATGCCGGTCGCCCACGCGATCACCGCCCTCGGCTTGCCGATGGTCGTCTACTGGCATGACGCCGAGCGTCGCCGCATGAACGGATCGCCGAACGGACTGGTGGCCCGATATATCGCCAACTCGAACTTCACCGCCGCATTCTATGCGGAGCATTTCGGTGTCGTCTCCGCGGTCGTGCCGCCGTTGATCCTGCGCGAGCGCTACAGGGCCTTGCCACGGAAGCCGCAGTCGGTGGTCTTCATCGGCACCGTGCCTGAGAAAGGTCTGGAATTGGCCATCGGCGTCGCCGAGGCATGCCCGGACATCCCGTTCGAGTTCATCGAGTCATGGACCCTCCCGCCCGCACGCAAGGCAGCACTCAGATCCCGCCTGGCCCGAATGCCCAACGTCAGTTTCGTGCCGCACCAGTCGAACATGCTTGCGGTCTACGGCCGCGCCCGTATCCTGCTGGCGCCCAGCCAATGGCAGGAAGCCTGGGGACGCATCGCCTCGGAAGCCCACATCAACGGAATTCCGGTCGTCGGCTCGAGGATTGGCGGCCTGAGGGAGGCCATCGGACCCGGCGGCATACTGGTCGAGCCGACGGCGCCGGTATCGGAATGGGCGGATGCCGTACGGATGCTGTGGAACGACGAGGCCGCGTATTCCAACCTGTCGGCCGTCGCCGAGGACTACTCCAGAAGACCGGAGCTCGATCCCGGTCAAGCGGTACAACGCATCAGGACCGAACTTCAGGCGGCTCAGGATGGAAGCTTGCCGGCCGCGATGCGGTCATAGATCGTCTCGAGTCTGATCATGCTGCGCTGGAGATCGAAGTTCCTGGCGATCCATGATGGCCCTTCCGCACCGAGCCTGTCGGCCAGGGCGTCGTTCGTCAGCAGGTCCGCAAGCAGGGAGGCGTAATGCCCGGCATCGCCCGGGCGCGCCAATACGTCCATGTGTCCGGTCGACAATACCTCCCGTGCCGGACCGTCATCGAAGGCCAGCACGGGCGTGCCGAGGCCCTGGGCCTCCATCGCCACGACGCCCATGCCTTCGGAGTCCCCATCCGATGCGCGCATGCTGGGAAATGCGAAGACGCGATGGGACAGCATCGCCTCGCGGACCTCGGCTCGTTTCCGGGGTCCCTGGAAATCCGGACGAATGCCGAGCTCTTTCGCCAGGGACCGCAGGGCGTGCTCCTCGCCACCGCCGCCGATGATGGTCAGGCGCTCGGCCTGCAGCGCCGGTGGCAGCAATGCCCAGGCCCGCAACAGCCAGGCGGCGCCCTTCTTCTCGACCAGCCTGCCGGCGAACAGCACGCCATGACGCTGGCTCGGAGGCGCTCCCGGTTTATATTCGTCGAGCATGACACCGAGCGGGTTCACCACGAGACGGTCGGCGGGATAGCCGCGGCTCTCGAGCTCGCGCCGGATGAAGTGGGAGACGCAGATGACAGCCGCCACGGAGCGTTGCAACCGGGGCTGGTTATAGACCATGTAACGGTCGCGCTTTTTCAGGTGATCCGGATAGATCGTGGCATCGAAGCCGTGCGCGGTGACGATCAGGGGCAGCTTCTCGCGTGCGGCGACGCGCATGATCCTGACGCCGTCATCAAGGAAATGCGCATGCATGAGGCGCACGCCGCCACGGCGCATGGCCGACGAGACAGGCGGCGAGATGCCGAACTGGTAGGTGCACAGCCGGGCAAGGATGGAATTGCCGGTGCCGTTGACGAGCAGGGGCTGATGGCCACCCGCGTCGTTGCCTCCGTCGGTCAAGCCGGAACAGATCGGCACGGGCCGCCACCGGCGCAGATGACGGATATGATCGGCGACGAAGGTCTCGGAACGCGGCAGGAAATTCCTGCGATAGATCAGGACCGACAGGCCGTCGGTGACGACATCCTGCGGCTCGGGAACAGCTGAGGTCAAAGCGGGTGTCAACCGACCGGTGGAGTCTGTTGCATCTGCCGGGACTGCAGCTTGCTCTTCATCTTGTCGAGACCCGCCATCACCGCCGAACAGGGTGTCGCGATCCGGGCGTAGGTACGCAGGACCCTGGAAGCTTCCGACGAGGGCTTGTCCTTGAGCGCGCGCCGGATGACGTAGGGCAGGGGATAGAGCAGGGCCGCCCGGATATCCTCGCGCAGTCTCCAGCTTCGGGTCCGGGATATGGCGAGCAGGAAGTCTTCGGCATCCAGTATGTTGGTCGGATCCGGATTGCGGATGTCGAGGAGTTGCCTCAGCGTGTCGCGCTCCAGCGGAGTGAGCGATGTCCTGCCGCCTTTGGCCGCAAGCGCCGTCGCGTCGCCTAAATCGGACGCCGCGTGATCCCACAACTGCCGGCGGCCCATGATGCAGCCGCGGATCAGATGCGCCGTTATCCTGTCGTCGCTACTCGGAGGCTGCGCGCAGGCGCCCGGCAGGAACTCCATCAGGTCGTAATTCTCGTTGATGGCCTCGAATATGATCCTGTCATACTCGATCCAGGCCTGATTGACGCGCCCGGCCTTTACCGGGTTCTTCAACGAGCCTCTTCGGCCACGATGATGGCGCTGATAGAAGACGACCTCATCCACCCGCGCCGCCTTGAACCGGCGCACCAGTCTCAGCAGCATGTCGTAATCCTGCGACCGGATCAGCTTCTCGTCGAACGGGCCGACCGCCGCATAGCAATGCTTTCGGACCAGCAGGCCGGGCTGCATGACGAAATTCTGCATCATCAACCCGATGTGGAGGCCGTAACGGTCCTGATACGATCTGCCATGCTCGACATCCCTATGCTTGGCATCCCGGGCCGTCATGTCGATCGTGGTCCCGGAAGCTTCCCCGGACTTGAAGGTCACGTAGGATCCATGCGCGAAGCCGACGTCGGGATCTTCCATGCCGCCGAGCATGAACTCCAATCCCCTGGGTGCCGCGATGTCGTCATCGTCGAAGATCCAGATCAGATCGCCGGTCGCGTGCTTCAGCCCGAGGTTCAAGGCAGAGGACTTGCCGCCGTTCTCCTTGTGGAGATATCGGACCCGCGAACCGTAGCTGCCGGCCAGGGCCCGCGTGTCGTCCGTGCTGCCGTCATCGACGAGGATGACTTCGCCCGCCGGCACGCTCTGGGCCAGGATGCTGTCGATGGCAGCACCAAGATAACGGGATCGGTTGAAGGTGGGAATGATCACCGTCACCTGGAGCTGCTTCGTTGCGAGCATTGTCGGCTTCCGGTTATCGGGCATGCAGGCTGGGCGGATGGATCACCGGGACCGCCTCCTGGCAAGCTGTGCCGCCAGCCCCAGGCTGTCGTTGAGCTTCGCCAGTCCTCCGGGCGAGGCGCGGACGGCCAGCACGGCGAAAGCGTACGAGAGCGTCATCGTAAGCGCGATGGCAAAGACGCCGTGAAGATGAAACGCGTGCCGCACCAGCGCTTCATGGGCAAGCAGGGTCGCCAACGCAGCCACGATGAACGGCGCCAGCAGGGCATAGAAATCGCCCATCCGCACCGGCCCCAGTTTTCCGACGTACCAGAACAGCACCGGAGCCCGCAGCAGATAGTCGGTGACGGTGTAGGCGCACGCCACGCCGACGGCGCCCCAGGGCAGGCCGACGATAAAGGCCAGCACGGTGGTCGCGGACGAGTATAGTCCCCAGCGGAACATCGCGTTGGTGCGGCCCTGGGAGATGAACAGCCATCCGGTCGAGTTGCCGATCGGCTGCCATATGCCCGCCAGCCCGAGCCAGGCGAAGATCGGTATGATCGGCGCCCATTTCGAGCCGAACAACAACCCGATCGCGTCGCTCGCGGACAAGGTCATCGCCGTCATGCCCGGTATCGCGAGCAGCAGGACCTGGTTCATGGTACGCAGGTAGACGCTGCGAAGCTGCGGCTTGTCCGCCTCGATGCGGCTCATGAGCGGGATCAGCACGCTGGAGATCGGGCCGTTGATCGCCTGCAGCGGCAGCAGCATCAGGGAATATCCCCGGCTGTAATAACCGAGGTTGATGGGTCCCCAGACGCGGCCGATGAGCACGTTGTCGAGGTTGCGCGAAAAGAAATTGACGATGCTGAACCCGCTCAGGTTGGCGCCGAACGTCAGCAGCGAGCGGCTCGGCAGATGCAGGCTCGGTCTGTTCGGCAGCCACTTCGTTGCCATCCAGGCGGCGGCGAGGTTGAGCAGGCAGCTGGCATAGGTCGACGCCAGCAGGGACCAGTATCCGGCGCCGCAATAGGCTGCGATCACGGCCGCGATCGGCCCGACCATCATGCTGATGGTCTCGATGAACGCGACCGTGCCGAACCGCAACTCCCGGCTCAGCAACGCCATCGGCAGGGAGGTGATGCCCGCGACGACCAGGGGCAGCGAAGCCGCCACCGTCAGCCAGTGCAGCCGCGGATCATGATAGAACTTGGCAATGGCGGGAGAGGCGATGGCGACCAGGCAGGCGCAGGTCACGCTGACCGCGAACGTGAGCCAGAAGATCCGGCTGAGCTGCTCGCTCGGCATGTCGCGGTGCGTGACCACCGCCTGCTGCATGCCCATGCCCTGAAACAGGTTGACGAACGCGATGAGCGGAGCAAGTGCGGCGATCAGTCCGAAATCGCTCGGCTGCAGCAGTCTCGACAGCACCACCACGTTGATGACCTGGGTGGCGATCTTCACCGTCTGGGACAGGCCGACCGCGACCCCGCCCCGCACCGCCAGCGTCCTCATTCCACGCGGCGGCGCGGCAGGCGCGACTGCAGCCATGATGACTTCCCCCGGTTGGTTGGAACAGGCGGCCGCGAGCCGTAGCTTGTAGGCCGGCGCAACTTTGTCCTAACGACGCAGAGCCGGTAGAGTTAGTCGGTGCCGCCGCATCATAGCAACTTTCAGCAAATCGCAACGTCAAAACACAGCATGGACAGTCCGAAAATCGACGTTCTCATACCTGCGTTCAACGCTGGAAAGACGATCGAGGCGGCGATCAAGAGTATCCAGGATCAGACCTTCTCCGCCATCCGTATCGTACTGGTCGACGACGGATCCACTGACGATACGCGATCGATCCTGGTTAGGATGGCCAATGCCGACAGGCGCATGGAGATCCTCGCCAAGCCGAACGGCGGCATCGTCGATGCCCTGAACTTCGGGTTAGAGCATTGCCAAGCCGAGTTCCTGGCGCGTCACGACGGAGATGACCTCGCCAGCCCCGACCGCTTCGACAAGCAGATCGCCTATCTGCGGGCCGATCCCGCGTGCGTGGCCGTCGGTGGCGCCGTCCGGCATATCGACGAGGAGGGCCGGGCGATCGGCAGCATCCAGCGTTTCGATCCGCCGCAACGAGCCGACCCGTTCCTGGCGCCGGCCAAGGAACCCTACATCGCCCATCCCTTCCTGATGACCTACCGGCAGCGGCTGCAGGAGATCGGAGGGTATCGCCATGTCGCCCATGCCGAGGATAGCGACCTCTATTGGAGGCTGCAGGAAACCGGGACGATGCATAACCTCGACGATGTCCTGGGCGACTACAGGATGCATCCCCAGAGCATAAGCAGCCGTTCGGTGCATGACGGCCGGGTGATGGCGCTGGGCTCCCAGCTGGCGGCCATCTCCGCGACCAGGCGCCGCGGGCATCAGCCCGATCTGCAATTCAGCAAGTCCGCCATCCGGAGTTACAAGGATGCTGATAGTCTGGAGGCGCTGTTCAGGCTCGGGGCGGAGGGACTGCATGCCCGCGAACGCGATCGTCTCGAGATCGCACTGTCGGCCAAGCTGCTCGAACTGACGAGCTATCGCCCCTATGAACTGGACATGGCGGACTGCCGTTTCATCAGGCAGGCGCTGCTGAAGCATCTCGCGTCACTGACCCCGGTCAACCGCGCGGCGGTCATCAGGATGTGCAGTGGCGCCGCGGCCCGCCTGGTCGGCAAGCGGCAGTTCAAGCTGGCCCATGCTCTGGCGCAGCCGGGACAATATCCGCACGTCCTCGGGCGCCTGGCGTTCCGCATGGTCCGGCGTGCCGCACGTTCGAGACCGGCGCAAGCTGGAGCGTTAGGGCAGGCTGGGGCATAAGGCGGCAGTCGTTGTCCGGCGAAGCAATTCGGTCCTGGGGAAACTTAGTTGCAACCGTAGCTATGATTACGAGTTATCCCCAGGACATCCAGAACCGGACGTGGCAGATGCAGGATCGCTTCTACGAGGGATCTGCATCGTGATGCATATCCCAATCCGGTGACAGGCGAGAGCCTCAGCGCCGCCGGTACCGGGGCACTTACCGTCGCCGGTATCGGCGCCCT
>CAXSEE010000037.1:26450-27953 GCA_964235615.1 uncultured Acetobacteraceae bacterium
GCATTCCGGGTGTTGTTCGAGAGCATGCGGCCCGATACCGGCCTCGCCTTCGTGGTGGTGCTGCACCTGCCCGCGGACCGCAAGAGCATGCTGCCCGACATCCTGTCTCGCTGGACGACGATGCGCGTCCGCGAAGCGGTCGATGGCGACCTGATCGAACCCGATTGCGTCTATGTGCCGCCGCCGCATGCCGTGGTCACGCTGATCCACGGCCGCCTCCATCTGCGCCTGCCGGTCGCCGACGCGCCGCGGGAAGCCGGCCTGATCGACAGCTTCTTCGACAGCCTGGCCTCCAGCCTGCGCGAGAACGCAGTCGGCATCGTGCTGTCGGGGACCGGCTCCGACGGCGCGCTCGGCCTCAAGGCCATCAAGGAATGCGGCGGCCTGACTCTCGTTCAAGGCAACGTCGGGGTGCAAGGCGGCGATGGCTCCCGTCCGCGCTTCGACGGCATGCCACTGGGCGCGATCGCCACCGGCGCCGTCGATCTCGTAACCCCGATCGAGACCATGGCCGCCGAGCTGGTCCGGCTGCAACGGGCCAGGCGGCATGCCGATGCGTCCCAGGCCGATGCGCAGGCTGGCCGGGCCGAGCCGCTCGATGCCCTGAGGCTGGAGATCTGCTCCATCCTGCGCGAGCAGCTCGGCCATGATTTCAGCGGCTACAAGGACAAGACCTTCCTGCGCCGGGTGCAGCGGCGCATGCAGGTGCTGGACATCGAGGCGATGGCGGACTACGTCGCCCGGCTGCGGCAGGATCATGACGAGGCGGTCCTGCTGTTCAGGGACCTGCTGATCCGCGTCACCAGCTTCTTCAGGGACAACGCGACCTTCGAGGTGCTGGCGCGCGAGGTGATGCCGCGCCTGTTCGAGGGCAAGCATGCGGACGACACCATCCGGATCTGGGTGGCGGCCTGCTCCACCGGGGAGGAGGCCTATTCCCTGGCGATCCTGTTGCGCGAGCATATCGACGGGATGCGGGGTGCGCCCAAGCTGCAGGTGTTCGCGACCGACATCGACGAGTTCGCCATCGCCACCGCCAGGGCCGGACGCTATCCGGCGACCTTGCTGCGTGGCCTGTCGCCGGACCGGCAGAAGCGTTTCTTCATCGCCAGCGAGAACAGCTACCAGGTCGCCCGCGAGATACGCGACATCTGCACCTTCTCCGCGCACAGCCTGGTGCGCGATCCGCCATTCTCGCGCATGGACATGATCTCCTGCCGCAACCTTTTGATCTACCTGGACAATGATCTGCAGGCCAGCGTCATCCCGGCGTTCCACTATTCCTTGAAGCCGGGCGGCGTCCTGCTGCTCGGCAGCTCGGAGACGACGGCCCGGCACGAGGACCTGTTCGTGCCCTTGAACAAGGCCGCGCGGATCTTCCAGCGGCGCGACGTGCGCAGCCCGCCTCTGCATGCGCCCGCTTCCGGCAGGCCCGCGCCGTCGCGCGGGAGATCTCCGGCACCGCCGGCGCCGGATCGGACGGCCTCGGCTGGCCCTGGCCTG
>CAXSEE010000038.1:0-2134 GCA_964235615.1 uncultured Acetobacteraceae bacterium
GATGCAGTCGAGCGTGTCGAAGGCATGGGCGAGCAGAAGCAGCTTCGCCTGCGTGTTCAACCCGGTCCGCTGCACGCGGCGGGCATACCAGGTCGACCCGATCTCGACGCGCCGGTTGGACGCGTCGATGTTCATGTACGTCGTCATCCCGACCGCCTGGCCCGTCTGCGGCTCGATCACGGTGAAGGGCAGCATCGAGCCCGATGCCGCCAGACCGAGCCGCCGCTCGACCTCGGCGCCCATCCGGTCGGGCTCCGGTGCGCTCGTGTACCAGAGCCGCCACAGCTCGCCGTCGCGCACGGCGACGGTCAGGTCGCTGCAATGTTCCATGGACAGCGGCACGAGCCGCGCATGCCGTCCCGCCAGCGTCACGGGGCGGATGTCCAGCGCGGCGGGCGTCATGATCGTTATTGGTCCGCGTCCATCAGGCGCCGATACGCCAGCTGATCCTCCGTCATGCGCAGGAACACCGCATACTTGCGGTCGTGGAACGCGCGCGCCGCCGGGTCGGGCTCGATGATCCGCCCGGCCCGGGTCATCGCCGCCATGCCGTCCTGGACCGAGGCGTAAGCGCCGCCGGCGACCGCGCCCAGGATCGCGGCACCCAGCAGCACCGCCTCCGGCTCCTCGGGCAATATGATGCGGCAGCCGGTCGCGTCGGCATGCTCGCGCAGGAACACCGGGTTCTTGGTGAAGCCGCCCGAGGCCAGGATGGTGTCGATGCGGTAGCCGGTCCGGTTCAGCGTCTCGATGATGTGCCGGGTGCCATAGGCCAGGGCCTGCAGGGTCGCCAGATAGAGCTGCGCGAGGTCGTCCGGTCCGGCGGACAGGCTCAGGCCGGAGACCATGCCGCGCAGGCTGGAGTCCGCGAGCGGCGAGCGGTTGCCGTGGAAATCCGGATCGACATGCAGGCCAGCTGTCAGCATCGAGGGATGGGCCACGCCCTCCGCCTCGGCCAGACGCGCCAGCCGCCCGTTGAGCGTCTCGAAGATCGAGCTCCCCTCGCGGGCCATTGCCGGGTAGGCGGCGTGGGTCTGCACGACATGATCGACCAGACTGCCGACGGCGGATTGTCCTGCCTCGTTGAGCCAGAGGCCCGGCACCATGGCGGAGAAATAGGGACCCCAGATGCCGGGCACGAAGCGCGGCTCCGGCGAGACTGTCATGTGGCAGCTCGAAGTGCCGCCGACCAGGGCGAGCCGCCGGTCGAAATCGATGCTGTCGTGTTCGAGGGGGGCATCGGCCAGGTTGACGCCGATCGTGCCGATGCCGCCGGCATGGGCGTCGATCACCGAGGTCCCCACCGGGATACCGGCCTCCAGCCCGAAGTCGGCCGCGGCGCGCGCGTCCAGTCCGGCCGCCTGCGGGGTTCCGATCGGCAACACCTCGCGGCCGATCCGGGAAAACCCCTCGTCTGCCAAGTCGCCCAGGCCGATAGAGCGGAAATAGCCCTCGTCCCAGCGATGCTCGTGACCGAGATAGGTCCATTTGCAGACCGTGGAGCAGAGCGAGCGGGCCTGCGAGCCGGTGGCGCGCCAGGTCAGGAAGTCCGGCAGGTCGAGGAACAGCGCGGCGCGGTTCCAGCTTTCGGGCAGATGCTCGCGCAGCCAGAGCAGCTTGGGGGTCTCCATTTCCAGCGACACCCGGCCGCCGACATAGCGCAGCACGTCATGCTCGCCGGCGTTGATGCGCTGCGCCTCCGCCTCGGCGCGATGGTCCATCCAGACCACGACATTCTGGGTGTCGTCGCCGCTGGCGCTCACCGTGACCGGCGCACCCTGGGCATCGACCGCGACCAGCGAGCAGGTGGCGTCGAAGCCGATGCCGGCGATGCTCACATCGCCGCTCATCGCGCGACTTTGGGCCACGGCCTCGCGCACGCAGTCGCAGACCGCGCGCCAGATATCCTCGCTGGACTGCTCGACGTGATCCGCCTGCGGCCGCCAAGTCCGGATTGGTGCCACGTGTCGTCCGAGTGCCCTGCCGTCTGCCGTGAACACGCCGGCGCGCGCGCTGGTGCTGCCGACATCGACGCCGATGAACCCTACGGTTCTGGCTTGGCTCATGAGCTTGCTCCCGCAATAGTCCCGGCTAGGATGCGCCGGAGCGCCCCCGCGGGCAACGCCGGCTTGAC
>CAXSEE010000038.1:2234-27789 GCA_964235615.1 uncultured Acetobacteraceae bacterium
CCGCGGGCAACGCCGGCTTGACCATGGCCGCGGGCAACGCCGGCTTGACCATGCGTGGCGGCTCTGATGTCGTGCCTGGCAATACGACAACCGCCGGGAGAGCGACCCATGTATCTGGAGAAATACAAGCTGGACGGCCGTGTCGCGGTGGTCACCGGCGGCGGCCAGGGCATCGGCTATGCCTGCGCCCAGGCCCTGGGCGAGGCGGGCGCCACCATCGTGCTGGCCGAGATCGACGCCGCGCGCGCCTCCCAGGCGGTGACGACGCTGGCCGCACTCGGCATCAAGGCGCACGCGGAGACCGTGGACGTGACCAAGTCCACCGATGTCGCCGCACTCGCCGCACGCATCAGTGCCGCCCACGGCGTGCCGCACATCCTGGTCAACAACGCCGGCATCGCCAAGAGCGACGTCCGCGCCGAGGACACCAGCGACGCGCATTGGCGCCTGCACATGGACGTCAATCTCGACGGCGTGTTCTGGTGCTGCCGCGAGTTCGGCCGCCTGATGCTGGAAGCCGGCCGAGGCGCCATCGTGAACATGGGCTCGATGTCGGGCGAGATCGTCAACAAGCCGCAGCCGCAGAGCTTCTACAACGCCTCCAAGGCCGGCGTGCACCACCTGACCAAGTCGCTCGCCGCAGAGTGGGCCAGCCGCGGGGTTCGGGTGAATGCGGTGGCGCCGACCTATATCGCGACCCCGCTGACCCTGTTCGGCAAGGAGAACAAGGAGATGTTCCAGACCTGGCTGGACATGACCCCGATGGGCCGTCTCGGCGAACCCGACGAGATCGCCTCGACCGTGCTGTTTCTCGCGTCCGACGCCTCCAGCCTGCTCACCGGCAGCATCGTGATGGCCGACGGCGGCTATACGAGCTGGTGATTGGGGGTCCGGTAGTGGTGGCACCAATCCATGAGTTTTCGGGCGTCACCCTTGCCTGCTGAGCCGGTCGAGGATGACGAAGTGGCGGGCTCCTGGCCATGACCTTCACAATCCAAAGAATATTGCGTCAAGCATGGCGGCTCGCCCTCTCCATGCAGACGGTTCGAGAGGGGATGTCGGTGGAGCTGAGTTCTGTTCATTCTGTCGAAGCATATAAACTGGTCTGATCTCTTTATTGCAAGCAGCCTTGTAGCAGTGGCGATACCATGGCGACCTTTTGAAAATGGGCGTTTGTATTCTTCTAAATATCCATCGTATTGATTACGGGTTACTATTCCTTCAAATGGGATCAGGTCCAGTGCTTCAAAGCCTCGGGTCCACCGGTTCGCTTTCCAGTGCCAGCACGCCGAATACGCATTCGTGGACCCGGCGCAGCGGCTCGTTCGAGACGAAGCGCTGTAGCGCCTCCAAGCCGAGCGCGAATTCGCGCAGCGCGAGGCCGCGTTTGCCGCTCAGGCCGCGTTCGCGCAACCGATCGAGTTTGCCCGGCAGGGTGTATTCGGGACCGTAGACAAGGCGAAGATACTCGCGGCCGCGCACTTTCAGCGCCGGTTGAACCAGACCTCTACTGCCTTGCGTGATGAACGTTGCTGGCTTGACGACAATGCCTTCGCCGCCGTTTCCGGTGAGCGTGGTCCACCACGCAACTGCGTCCGCAATGGCTTTCTCGTCGGCCAGCGGAACCTCGTGCCACGCCGTCGCCAGCAGCACACCCGGATCGCGCGAGCAGATTTCCTCCAGGGCGTGCATGTGCCAGCTATGGTCCTTGTCATCGTGGACCGCGCCTTCAGTGGCAAGCAGGTGGAACGGAGCCAGCTTCAAGTCCTCGATGCCGCGCACGTCCCACGCGTAGCGCCGCCAGGCGGCGTCATACCGGACGGCCGCGTCCCGACGCGCCTCGAACCGCTCCTCGACGCCGCCGGTGGCGACGTTGCGCGCCCGGGCGGCTGCCAGCACCCGGATCGCGGCGTCGAGCCCGCCCATGGCCGCTGCTCCCACGGGCGCATACTGCTCCTCGATCAGCGCGCGCGCCTTGGCCGACCATGGCATCAACTCGGCATCGAGGCATGCCCAACCCGTCGCGAACCGGTCCCAGAAGCCGGATGCGTCCATCGCGGCGCCAAGCCTGTCCAGCAACGCCGCTTCCGTCGCGGGGTCGGCGAAGAACGGCCGGCCCGTGCGCGTGTAGATCACGCCACGCCGAACAGCCGGGACATGGAAGCGCGCCGCCGCCGCTTGCGGGTCGCGGCAGATCACCACGACCGCGCGCGAGCCCATATGCTTTTCTTCGATAATCACGCGACCGACGCCGGCGCGCCGGTAGTGCGCGAACGCCTCGTCGGGGTGTTCCAGCAAGCCTTCGCGCGAAGACGTCTCCGAGGGTGACATCGTTGGCGGCAGGTAGATCAGCCAGCGCGGGTCGATGCAGAAACGGCTCATCACTTCGATACCCGCCGCCGCATTCTCCTCGCGCACCGTGATCGACGGCATCAGCCGAGTCGTGATGATACGCTTGCCCGATACATCCTCGATGTCGAGCAGGTCGTACGCTTCCGGCTTGGCCGCAGCTGCCAACGGCCGCATCGGCTCCGCATAGGTCCGCTCCGCAGGAATGGAGACCAGCTCGCGCTCGGGATAACGCAGCGCGGTAAGGCAGCCGCCGAACACGCAGCCGGTGTCGATGCAGAGCGTGCGGTTGACCCATTCCGGCTCCGGCACGGGCGTGTGACCGTAAACGACCGTTGCCTCGCCACGATAGTCGCGCGCCCAATCGTGGCGAACGGGCAAGCCGAACTCATCGGTCTCGCCGGTCGTCTCGCCGTACAGCGCGAAGCTGCGCACCGCGCCCGAGCCTCGCCCGTGCATCTCGGCTTTCAGGCCGGCGTGGGCCGCGACCAGCCTGCCGCCGTCCAACCAATAGTGGCTGCGCAGCCCATCCAGGAATGCGCGCACCTCCGTCACGAACACCGAGCGCCGGTCGTCCGGCAGCGCGTCGAACTGTGCCAACGTATCAGCCATCCCGTGATTGACCTTGACGTCGCGTCCGGCGAGTTTCCGCTCCAGCTTGTTGTCGTGATTGCCCTGCACGCATAACGCGGTGCCGGACCCGACCATGTCCATCACTAGCCGCAGAACACCCGGGCTGTCCGGTCCGCGATCCACCAGGTCGCCAAGGAAGATCACCCGGCGACCTTCCGGATGAGACCATGCCGCATCGGAAAGCGAGTAGCCGAGGCGGGTCAGGAGTGCTGCCAACTCATCGTGGCATCCATGCACGTCGCCGATGATGTCGAACGGACCGCGATCGGTGCGCCGGTCGGTGAACAGCGGTTCGCGCACGATCCCGGTGCCTGCGATATCCTCCGGCGAGGACAGGACGTGGACAACCCGGAAGCCCTCGCGCTGCAGGCCGCGCAGTGAGCGTCGCAGGAGCTGGACGTGGTTGCGCACGACGTGGCCGCCGAACGCACGATCCGGCCGCACGCGGTTGCGCTCGGCGCAGACGGCCTCGGGCACGTCGAGCGCGATCACCACGGGCAACGCGTGATACCGGCGGGCCAGCTCGATTGCGTGTTTGCGGTCTTCCGCGCGCAGGTTGGTCGCGTCGATCACCGTCAGCCGCCGTGCGGCCAGACGTTTGGCCGCGATGTAGTACAGCACGTCGAAGGCGTCACCTGTCGCTGCCTGGTCAGCTTCGTCGTCCGCCACCATGCCGCGGCAGCGGTCCGAGGACAGGATTTCCGTCGGCATGAACTGCCGCGCGGCGAAGCTGGACTTGCCGGAGCCGGACGCTCCCATCATCAGCACCAGGGAGAAGTCCGGGATCGTCAGGCGCATGTGAACACCGCCATCTGCGTCGGGCACCCGAACGCGGGGTCCGGGTCGCCGATGCCGTGCAACGCGACGCCGTAGCCGAACGCGTCGCCGATCGCGGCACTCCACGCCGCGAACTCGTCACGGGACCACTCGAACCGGTGATCGCGGTGGCGCAACCTGCCGCCATGCAGCGCCGGGATGGTCGCGTTCCAATCGCGGTTCGGCGTAGTGACGATCACCGTCTTCGGCCGCGCGTAAGCAAATACCGAGCGCTCGAATGCCGGCAGGCGGTCGGGATCGAAATGCTCCACGACTTCCACCAGTGCTGCGGCGTCGTATCCCTGCAGCCGGCGGTCACGATATGTCAGCGCGGTCTGCAAGAGCGTCAGCCGCTCGCGCTGTCGATCCGGCAGCCGGTCCACGTCCAGCCGCTCGCGCGCGATCGAGAGGGTCTGCATCGACACGTCCGCCCCGGTCACGCGGGTGAAGCGCGGGTCGGCCAGCAACAGCCGCAGCAGCTTGCCTTCGCCGCATCCCAAATCGAGCACCGTCGCGGCGCCGGCGTCCCGCAGCGCCCGGAGCACCGTGTGGTGCCGCAGGTCGTTCAGGCTCGCTGGTTCGTCTGCGAGCGGGCGCGCGGTATCCGGCTCGGCGTCGGCGGCAACCTCCGGCGCGTCCAGCGCGGCGAGCCGTTCCAACGCCTCACGCGCTAGCCTTGGCCCGCGTCGCAGGTAGCGGCGCGTGATGAACTCCCGCTCCGGATGTCCCGCCAGCCAGCCTTCGCCATGACGGAGCAGCTTGTCGATCTCATCGGCCGACACCCAGTAGTGCTTGTCGTCGTCCAGCACCGGTATCAGCACGTAGAGATGCGACAGCAGCGCCTGCAGCCGGACGGTGGCCGCAAGGGTCAACATCCACAGCGTGGGGGCAGCGCCGTCGGCATGGGCGACCGGCTCCGCGGTGACCGTGTAGCCAAGCGGGTCGAAGAGTCGCTCTACGACGCCGATGCCGCCTCGTACGCGTACCGGTCCCACCGTCGTGCTGAACGGCAGGTCAGCCGTCACCAGGTCAGGCCGGGCCGTTGTCCGACCGCCGAGTGCCGAGCCAAAAACCTTCGCGATCGCGACGCTGAGGAACGAAGATGCGACGTAGGGCCGGTCGTTGATGTAGTTGGCGAGCGGTCCGGCCGCGCCGTCTCCATCGCGCCCAGCAGCCGGCCGCCCCCGGACCAGCATCACCGGGTCGAGGTCGAGGATCAGTGCCGCCGTGCACTTCGCCTCTGTCGCTTCCGGGTAGACGACATGGGCCTCTCCAAAACCGAGCGGGAAGGTCTGCATCCGGTCCGGGTGCTTGGCGAGCAGGTAACCCAGATCGGTCGCCGGCTGGTGCGTGGTCGAAATGGTGAGCAACATAGGCTCTATCAATGCGATTTCGGGAACGCTGGCCAGGTCGAACGTGTCCAACCCGCCGAGGCCGTGATCGATCAGCGGCTCATCCCGCCGCACAAAGGCTACAACTGCAGCGCCTGGGTGCGCACGAGGCGTGCATACAACCCGTCCAACTCCAGCAGCTCGGCGTGGGTGCCGCATTCCGCAGCGCGGCCCTCGCTCAGGGCCACGACCAGATCCGCCGAGCGGACCGTGGAGAGCCTATGCGCCACGACGATGGTGGTGCGTCCGTGGCGCAGGCGGGCGAGCGCTTCCTGCACGGTCGCCTCGCTCTCTGTATCGAGCGCGCTGGTCGCCTCGTCGAGCAGCAGCAACCTCGGATCCCGCAGCAACGCCCGCGCCAACGCCACCCGCTGGCGCTGTCCGCCGGACAGGCGCTGGCCACCGGTGCCGACGCGGGTCGAGAAGCCCTCGGGAAGCTGCTCGATGAAATCCTCCGCCGCCGCAGCACGGGCTGCCGCACGCACTTCCTGGTCGGATGCCCGTGGCCGGCCCATGCGAATGTTGGCGGCGATCGAGGTATCGAACAGCAGCGTGTCCTGACTGACATAGGCGATGGCGCCGCGCAGGTCGGCGATACGCAGGTCGCGGAGATCGACGCCGTCGAGCAGGATGCGTCCGCCGCTGACGTCGTGCAGGCGGGGGATCAGCGACAACGCGGTCGACTTGCCGGCTCCGGACGGGCCGACCAGCGCCACCGTCAATCCCGGCTCGGCCGCGAAATCGAGCCCGCGCAACCCGTCGCGGCCGTCCGGATAGACGAACGACACATTCTCGAAACGAAGATGGCCGCGACCGGGCGGCAACGGGCGCGCTTCGGGCGCATCGGACACATCGGGCGGCTCGTCGATGACGCCGAAGATACGGACCAGTCCGGCAAGCCCTTCCTGGATCGCGGCGTTCAGCGATCCCAGCGCACGCAGTGGCCTCGACGCCAGCAGCAGGGCGGCGACGAACCCGGAAAAATCGCCCAGCGAGCTGCCGCCCATCGCCGCGCGCCAGCCGGCGAAGCCGAGCACCGCCGCCACCGCGGCACCCCCTAGCACCTCCATCACCGGGTCGACGCGTGCGCGGCCACGGGTGATGCGCAGCAGCGAGTGATGCAGCAGGTCGAACGACTGCCGCGCCCGCTGCTCCTCGGTCTGCTCCAGGCGATACACACGGACCGTCCGGGCCTGGGCAAAGCTCTCATTCAACAAGGTCGCGGTATCGCCGATCTGCTCCTGCATGCCGCCGGAAGCCCGACGCACGCGCTTGCCGATGCGCTGGATCGGCACCGCGGCGACCGGATAGAGCAGTGCCGCGATCAGGCTCAGCTCCCAGTCCATGTAGAACATCGAGACCACCAGCCCGACCACCGTTACGCTGTCGCCGAGCGCGTTGACCGCCCGGATCATCGCCTCGCGTATGGTGATGGCATCGGTGGTGAAGCGGGCCGCGAGCTGGGCCGGCGCCTCGCGCTCGATCCGGGCGACGTCGGTGCGGATCAGATGGGCGAACATGCGCGCCTGCAGGTTGCGTATGACGATCAGCACGAGGTTCTGCACGGCGATGGTCTGGCCGTATTGCGAGGCCGCCTTGGCCGTCGTGATCAACGCCACCAGCGCCGGTACCTGATACAGGATGCGCGGATCATGTGCGGCGAACATGTCCAGCGCGCGGCTGATCACCAGCGGATACAGCCCGGTCAGGCCCGCCATCAGCGCGGTCAGCACCAGTATCGTCGCCAGCCGGGCGCGGTGCTGCCTTATCTCCTCGCGCCAGAGGCGGCGGAGCAACGTCGTGGTCGTCGGCGCTGCCAGGAGAGGCGTTGCATCCATCGGCGGCGTCTAGCAGGCGGGGTCGTGCGGGGGAAGGCAAGCGCGTCGTCGCCGATAGGGTCCCACCTTCAAGGATCGCAGACACTCCTTGCCTGGGTGCATAGATATCCCAGGCAATCCGCACGGTCGGCCACGCAGCCGCCGGCCAGCCACCATTGCCGCGTGCTGCCAAGCAGCCGCCCGACCTCGGGGCCAGGTGCGATACCGCATTCGAGCACGTCGCGTCCGGCCAGCGGAAACACCGGACGAGGCGTGTCCGCCAGACGCTGCCGCAGGATATCCCCGCCCTCATGCTCGGCCAGCCAGGAGCGTCCGCACAATAACCCGGCCAAGGCATCGGCGAGCAGCCGGCGCAGCATCGCGTCATCCATGCCGGGCTGCGGCACCGGCGGCGCGAGCAGCGCCTGGAGCTGGGCCGCTTCTGCGTTGGAAAGCCGAAGGGCATGCGCCACGGGTGCGGCCGGTGCGAGGGTCAGGGCCGCCAGACGCAGGATCGGATCGGGGGGAAGTCCCCTTGCCAGTAGCCGGGACAGGCGTGCCGGTGCCGTACCGCCCGGCAGCAGGCGGTCGAGCACCCCGGACCGGTGCATCCAGAGGATGGCCCGGTCGATTGCCGGTCCAGTCAGGATCCGTCGCAGCTCCGACCAGACCCGTTCGGCCGACAGCCCGCCGAGCGCCGGAACGGCAGCCCCGATCGCGGTCAGCGCCGCCTCGTCGGGCGGGCCGCGTCCGTAGCGCGCGTCGAAGCGAAAGAAGCGCAGGATGCGCAGGGCATCCTCGGTGATCCGCCGCGCGGGATCGCCGACGAAGCGGACCCGGCCGGCGCCGAGATCGTCCGCGCCGCCGAAGTAATCGAACAAGGTCCGGTCGCGCGCGAGCGACATCGCGTTGATGGTGAAGTCGCGGCGCTGGGCATCCTCGCGCCAGTCCCCGGTCCAGGCGACGACGGCGTGGCGGCCGTCGGTCTCCTGGTCGCGCCGCAGCGTGGTGATCTCGATCGGGCAGCCATGCGCCAAGGCGGTGACCGTGCCGTGGGACAGCCCGGTGGCGATGGTCCGTATGCCGGCGGCGGCGAGGTGCCGCATCACCGTCTCCGGTGGTTCGGGCGTCGCGAGATCGATGTCCGAGATGGCGGTGCCGGCGATCAGGTCACGCACCACGCCCCCGACCAGGCGAGCCCGGGGCAACACCGACCAGACCTGCTCCAGCGCCCGGACGGCACCCGGATGCCGGTCCAGCGGAGACAGGTCTATGCCGGTCATTCCTCGTCTTTGGGCAGCGGTCCGATCGGGAAGAACATGTTCTGGCTCCAGACGCCGAGGCAATCGCGCCCCTGGCTATGGCCCGCCACCGCCAGGGCCACGAGCTCGTAATAGACCGCGCGCGCCACCCTGGCCTGGATCGGGTGCGAACCCTCGCCTCGTATGTGCAGGTAGGGTGCGGCGCCACTTCCCCCGCCGCCGCAGGCCCGGTTCCAGTCGACCGTCAGCGGATGCTCGGGGCCGGCGCAGACGATCTGGTCGATATTTGTGCGGAAGGCCAGCACCTGGTCGCGTCCGCAGCCCCGCCATTCGAGTTCGACGGCGACGAACGGCACGTCCTCCACCTCGATGGAACCACGCTCGGCCGGAGTCTCCAGCCAATAGATGCCGGCCTCGTCGCGCTTGAGCACGCTGGCGAACAGGCACACCAGCGGCTTCCGCCGGATCGGCGAGCCGCGATACATCCAGGTGCCGTCGCGCTGGATCAGGAACGGCATCGGCCCGCACTGCTCCTGCCGCAAGGACCGTGCAGGAAGTGCGGATGAACCAACGCCCTGTGGGTCGCTCTGCAGAAGTGAGGAGATGCCTGATAGGTCTGGACGCTCAGGTCTCACCGCGGTTCCCATTTGCTCATGCGCTCGCATGACAAACGATATAGGGAGCGTGACCGGGTTGATGAAACCCCTGGACGTGTCAGATTGCTGACGGGATGCGAGGGACGATGACAATCTTTGATGCCGTTGGTTTTGATGCAACAGGCGACCTCACCGCTTCGGACGCGGTGGCCGCCGCGGACCGGCTGACCGGCCGCCTGGGAGAGGTACGCGCGCAGATCGGGCGGGTGATCTTCGGCCAGGAACAGGTGGTGGCCGAGGTGCTGGTCTGCCTGCTGTCGGGTGGCCATGCGCTGCTGGTCGGCGCCCCTGGCCTCGGCAAGACCTTGCTGGTGCAGACGCTCGGGACCGTGCTCGGGCTGTCGCCGAAGCGGGTGCAGTTCACCCCGGACCTGATGCCGGCCGACATCACCGGCAGCGAGATCCTCGACGAGATGCAGGATGGCCGGCGCGGCTTCCGCTTCGTTCCCGGCCCTGTGTTCTGCCAGCTGCTGATGGCCGACGAGATCAACCGCGCCAGCCCGCGGACGCAATCGGCCCTGCTGCAGGCGATGCAGGAGCACAAGGTCGCGGTCGCCGGCGTCGAGCATCCGCTGCCGCACCCGTTCCACGTGCTGGCGACGCAGAACCCGATCGAGCAGGAGGGCACCTATCCTCTGCCGGAGGCGCAGCTCGACCGGTTCATGCTGCAGATCGACCTCACCTATCCCGGCGAGAGCGAGGAGCGGGCGATGCTGCTGGCGACCACCGGGTCACGGCTGGCGTCGGCGGAGGCGGTGCTGCAGCCGGGCGAGCTGGTCGGCGCCCAGGCGCTGATCCGCCGGTTGCCTGTGGGCGAGCAGGTGGTCGACGCGATCCTGCGGCTGGTGCGCGGCGCCAGGCCCGAGAGCAGTGGCGGAAAGCTCGCGCGCGATGTCGCCTGGGGTCCGGGACCGCGCGCGGCCCAGTCGCTGATGCTGGCCTGCCGCGCCCGCGCCCTGCTCGATGGGCGTCTGTCGCCAAGCATCGACGATGTCGCCGCCCTGGCCCAGCCGGTGCTGCGCCACCGCATGTCGCTCACCTTCGCCGCCCGCGCGGAGGGCACCACCTTGTCAGGCCTGATCGACGGCCTGGTGCATCGCCTGGGGTGAGTCGCTTCCGTCCTGCCTGGTTCCAGCGCGGCTCCGGCCCGGTGGAGCGCGATGCTCCCCCTAACCCGCGCGCCGCGAGCCATGACCCGCGCCATGCAGCCGTGGCCGACGCCCAGGCCCTGGGTGCGAGGCTGCCCGCGCTGCTGGTGGCGGCCGACCGCGTTGCCGCGACCGTGGCCCAGGGCGTGCATGGCCGCCGCCGCGCCGGCATGGGCGACAGCTTCTGGCAGTATCGCCAGGCGCTGCCGGGAGAGGCCGCCTCGCGCATCGACTGGCGGCAATCGGCCCGATCGAGCCGCGCCTTCGTGCGAGAGACGGAGTGGGAGGCCGCCCAGACCGTCTATCTGTGGCACGATCCCTCCGCCAGCATGCGCTGGCGCTCGCATGCCGGGCTGCCGCTGAAGGCCGAACGGGCGGAGTTGCTGCTGCTGGCCCTGGCCTCGCTGCTGCTTCGCGGCGGCGAGCATGTGCGGACCCTGGCCGGCGGCACGCTGTCCAGCCAGAGCGGTCTTGCCCGCCTCGCCGCGCAGCTGCTCCTGCAGCCCCCACTGGAAGCGGGTGAGCCGGGTCTGCCATCCTCGTCGTTCGAGCTGCCGCGCCACGCACGGATCGTGCTGATCGGCGACATGCTGGCCGAGCCGTCACGGATCGAGGCGCTGTTCTCCCGCCTCTCCGCCATTCCGGTCGGCTGCACGGTGTTGCAGATCCTGGATCCGGCGGAGTTGTCGCTGCCCTACGAAGGCCATGTCCGCTTCGAGGGCCTGGAGGGCGAGACCGCCGTCCTGAGCTCCCGCGCGCAGGACCTGGCACCGGCCTACCAGGCGGCGGTGACCCAGCATCAACAGCGCCTGGCGGCCCTCTGCGCCGGCGCCGGCTTCGGGCTGACCCGGCACAGTACCGACCAGCCGCCGCAGCAGGCCCTGCTGGCGCTGCACCAGCTCCTTCACCCACCAGGACAGGCGTCACGATGATCCTGGCGACCCCCCTGATGTTGCTCGGACTGCTGAGCCTGCCATTGCTCTGGTGGCTGCTGCGCGCCGTGCCGCCGTCGCCGCGCCCGCAGTCCTTCCCGGCGATGCGCCTGCTTGCGGGCCTGCAGGCACAGCGTCGGGAGGCCCGGCGCGCGCCGCTCTGGCTGCTGCTGCTGCGCCTGCTTGCCGTCGCGTTGCTGGTGGTCGGGCTGGCCCAGCCGATTCTGGTGCCGCCGCAGGGACCGGCAGCGCCCAGCCACCACAAGCTGCTGATCCTGCTCGATGACGGCTGGGCCGCGGCGTCGGACTGGCCGCAGCGTGTCGCGGCCCTGGACGCCCTGCTGGACCATGCCGGCCGCGCCGGGCAGCAGGTCCGCCTGCTCGATACCACAGGCGGGCTGGGCACGACCGCGGGGGAGATCACTTCACCGATGCCGGCATCGGATATGCGTGCCGCGATCGACGCCGCGCGTCCGCGATCCTGGAACACCGACCGTGCCCGCGCCGCGCGCAGGCTGGAAGCGGCGGACGGCCTGGACGGAGACATCGTCTATCTCTCCGACGGGCTCGCGACTTCCGGCGACGCTGCCCTGGCCGCAGTGCTGCGGCGGCTCGGCACGGTCCGTGAATGGCGCGCGGATCCGCACCGCCTGCGGGTGATGCTGCCGCCCGTCTCCAACGCCGACGGCCTGACCGCGCGCGTCGGCGCCCTGCCCCAGCCGGTCGCACGGCCCTTCGCGATCCAGGCCGAGGATGCCGAGGGCGGCACGCTGGCACGGGTCGAGGGGATCATCCCGGCCGGCCGCTCGCAGGCCGAGGCGCGGATCCTGTTGCCCGTCGAGCTGCGCAACCGGATCGAGCGGCTGGTCCTGGAAGGCACGCCGGGACCGGCCGGGCTGCGGCTGCTCGACGAGGGGGACCGCCGCCGTCCGGTGGGGCTGCTCGCCTCGGGCAGCTTCACCGACGCGCCGCTGGTCGGCCCGCTATTCTACCTTCGCCGCGCCCTGTCGCCCGATACCGAGTTGCGCATGGGCGATGTCCATACCCTGCTCTCGCGCCAGCTCTCGGTGCTGATCGCCCCGGACGGCGCCCTGCAGGATCCGCAACAGCGTGCCGAGGTCGGACGATGGGTCCGGGCCGGCGGCATGCTGATCCGTTTCGCGGGTCCTCGGCTTGCCGCCGGAGAGCCGATCCCCGACGACGGGGGAGCAGACTTCGTCGCGGAGAACCTGCTGCCGGTGCCGTTGCTGGAAGGCGCCCGCACGCTCGGCGGCGCGATGTCGTGGAGCCGTCCGGCAACGCTCGCGCCATTCGGCCCCGACACTCCTTTCTCCGCCCTGCGGACGCCATCCGACGTCACCGTATCGCGCCAGGTGCTGGCCAAGCCGGCGATCGATCTCGATGCGCATAGCTGGGCACGGCTGTCGGACGGCACTCCCCTGGTCACCCACGCCTCGCTCGGCAGGGGCCAGGTGGTGCTGTTCCACGTGACCAGCACGTCCGACTGGTCGACGCTGCCCTACTCCGGCCTGTTCGTGCAGATGCTGCATCGGCTGGTCGAGCGTTCCGCGGGCCTCGGCGCCGAGGGTGGCGACACGATACTGGCGCCGGTCTCGATCCTGGACGGCGACGGCGTGGCCGGCACCCCGCCGCCGTCCGCCCGCGGCCTGGCGGCGCGTGACTTCGGCCATGTTGCCGCTTCTGCGGAGCATCCGCCGGGACTGTATGGGCCGCCATCCGACCGGCGGGCTCTCAACGCCGGCGATGGCCTGCCGGCGCTGGCCGCGTCGCCGCCGTTCGGGGTAGCCTCGGATCTGGCTGGCCGCGAGCCGGATCGTCCGCTGGGTCCCTGGCTGCTCGCCGCGGCCGTCCTGCTGCTCGCCGGCGAGCTGGTCGCGACACTTCGGCTGCGCGGACTGCTGACCCGGCCGCGTCCGTCGAAAGGCATCGCCGCGGCCGTGCTGCTGATGGCGGCATCCCTGGCTCTGCCGGCACGCGCCGACGATGCCCCGCCCGCAGCACTGCAGACCCGGCTCGGCTATGTGGTGACCGGCGACGCGCAGACCGACACGGTCTCACGCGAGGGGCTCGAAGGGCTGTCCAGCTATGTCAACGCCCGCACCTCGGCCATGCTGGGCCATCCGGACGCGGTGCATCCCGGGCAGGACGACTTGGCCTTCTATCCGCTGCTCTATTGGCCGATCGTCGAGGGCGCCGTCGCCGAGCCGAGCGCGATCGCGGCACTCAACAACTACATGACCCACGGCGGCATCCTGCTGGTCGACACCCAGGGCAGCGGCATGGGGAGCAGCGATGCCGCGGGCAGCAGTTTTACCGGCCTGAAGGCGTCCAGCCCGGAGGCGCTGAGGCAGGCGACCAGCGGGCTCGACATCCCGCCCCTGGCGCCGGTGGACAGCAGCCACGTGCTGTCGCACAGCTTCTATCTGCTGCACAGCTTTCCGGGGCGCTACGTGGGGGCGCCGGTCTGGGTCGCCGCATCGGCGGACCCGGCGTTGGACAATGTCAGTCCGTTGATCATCGGCGCCAATGACTGGGCCGCCGCCTGGGCGGTCGATGCGGCCGGCGACACCCCGTTCGCGGTCATTCCCGGCGGCGAGCGCCAGCGAACGCTCGCCTACCGCTTCGGTGTCAACGCCGTGATCTACGCGCTGACCGGCAACTACAAGTCCGACCAGGTGCATGTCCCGGCACTGCTGCAGAGGCTGGGCGAATGACGGCTCCAGCGGCTGCAGGATTGACCCATGTCGCCTCGCTCTACTGGGCACCGCTGCTGCCGGCGTGGCTGCTAACCGCGCTCGGTATCCTCTCGGGGCTGGTGCTGCTGCTCGCCCTGGCGCTGCGGGCGGGAGGTGCCGTCTGGCGGCTGCTCGCATTCGGTCTGCTGCTGCTGTGGCTGGCCGGACCGCGGCTGGTGCGCGCGAGCTGGCAGGAGCTGCCCGAGACCGCGTTGCTGATGGTCGACCAGACCTCGTCGATGGCGGTCGGACAGCGCGGCGCGGTTGCCGCCCGCGCGGTGTCCGAGCTGCGCGCGGCGGCCCAAAAGCTTGGCAGCCAGAAGCTTGGCGGCCAGAAGCTTGGTGGGATCACGCTGCGCACCGTGGTCGTGTCCGGCGGCCTATCCGGCGGCACCAGGCTGTTCGACGCCATCGCGCACGCCACATCGGACATCCCGGCCGGCCAGCTCGCCGGCATCCTCGCCGTCACCGATGGCCAGGTGCATGACGTGCCGGCAGCACTGCCGGACCGGCTCGCCGGCAGCGGCAAGTCGCCAGTGCCGTTCCAGGCGTTGATCACCGCCGCCGGCGAGCAGACCGACCGCCGCCTGCGCATCCTGCAGGCGCCCCCCTATGCCATCGTCGGGCATGACGCGACCATACGCGTGGAAATCGAGGATCTCGGGGTCCGCGGCGAGGCACCCGACGCGCATGCCAGTGATGCGCATGCCACCCTGCGCCTGAAGCGCGACGGCGAGCCGCCGATCAGCCGCGAGATCCCGGTCGGCGTGCCGCAGGACATCACCCTGCCGGTCGACCATCCCGGCCCGATGCTGGTCGAGCTCGAAGCCTCGGCGCTGCCCGGCGAGGTCTCGACCTTGAACAACGAGGCCGTGGTGCAGATCAACGGCGTGCGCGACCGGCTGCGCGTGCTGCTGGTGTCGGGCGCGCCGAACCAGGGCGAGCGGGTCTGGCGGCGGCTGCTCAAGGCCGATCCGGCGGTCGATCTGGTGCATTTCACCATCCTGCGTCCGCCGGACAAGGACGACACCACGCCGCTGAACGAGCTCGCGCTGATCGCCTTTCCGACCCGCGAACTGTTCCAGGAGAAGATCGACAGCTTCGACCTGATCATCCTCGACGGCTTCGAGAACCGGGGCATCCTGCCGCTGGCCTATCTGCAGAACATCGCCGATTTCGTACGCGGCGGCGGCGGCCTGCTGCTGACCGCGGGACCCGAGTTCATCGGCCGCAGCAGCCTGCAGGACACGCCGCTCGGAGACATCCTGCCGGCGCACGTGCCCGTGGAAGGCGGCCTGATCGAGGGACGCTTCCAGCCGATGCCGACGGCACTCGGCCGGCGCCACCCGGTCACGGCGGACCTGCCGCAGATGCCGTCCGGGGGCCAAGTCGCTGGAGGATGGGGTCCCTGGTATCGCGCCCTGCTGGCCGACCAGTCGCACGGGCAGGTGCTGCTGACGGCGCCCGATGGGCATGGCGGCGCTGCTCCTCTGCTGGTGCTCGACCATGTCGATCGCGGCCGTACCGCGATGCTGCTCTCGGACCAGATCTGGCTCTGGTCGCGTGGCGAGGGCGGCGGTGGCCCGCAGGCGGAGCTGCTGCGACGGGTGGCGCACTGGCTGATGAAGGAGCCGGAGCTGGAAGAGGAACAGCTCACCGCCGGCATAGCGGACGGCCGTCTGACCGTGACCAAGCGCTCGCTGGACGATAACGCCCGCGGCCGCGTGTCGGTGCTGTCGCCCGGCGGCACGCAGACGAGCGTAGCCCTCGCCCGCAATTCAGGCGGCACGCTGTCGGGAAGCATGCCCGCGGTGGCGCCCGGGATATGGGATGTCACCGACGGCAATCGGCATGCCTATGCCGCAGGTCAGCCGCAGGATCCCGAGGAAATTGCCGACCTGCGCGCAACAGCCACGAAATTGGCACCCATTGCCAGGCAGACCGGCGGCGCCGTCGATTTTCTCGGCGACGACCCGGCCTCGATCCATGTCCCTCAACTCAGGCTGGTGTCGGCTGGCCAGGCCGCAAGCGGCGCCGGCTGGATCGGACTGCGCCGCACCGGTGCGCACGTGGTGACGGGTACTGATGCGCAATTGCTGCTGCCGGTATGGCTGGTGTTGCCGTTGTTGCTGCTGCTGCTGTTCATCGGTTGGAGGCGAGAGGGAACCAGAGGCGGCCGGCGGTAAGGAGGCTGGGCTCTGCCCAGACCCGCCAAAGGCCTCGGCCTTTGGAAACCGATCGGACTGCCTTGAGCGGATCCAGGGCGGAGCCTTGGCCTTTTAGAGCGACCGCGCGATCACCATCTTCATGATCTCGTTCGTGCCGCCGTAGATGGATTGCACGCGCGCGTCGACGAACATGCGGGAGATCGGATATTCGTCCATGGCGCCGTAACCGCCGTGCAGCTGCAGGCATTCGTCCGTCGTACGCGCCTGCCGCTCTGTGCACCACCACTTCGCCATCGAGGCTGTCACAGTGTCGAGCTCGCCCGCGATCTCCTGGTTGATGCACGAGTCCACGAACACGCGGCCGATCACCGCCTGCGTCTTGCATTCCGCCAGCGTGAAGGCGGTGTTCTGGTAGCTGAAGACGGACTTGCCGAATACGTTCCGTTCCTTCGTGTAATCGACCGTGATATCGACGGCATGTTCCATGGCGGCGACAGCGCCGATCGCGAGGATCAGCCGCTCCCTCGGCAGCTGCTGCATCAGTTGCACGAAGGCCTGGCCCTCGGTCTCGCCCAGCAAATTCTCCGGCGGCACCACGGCATCGTCGAAGAACAGCTCGGACGTGTCGGAGGCGTGCATCGCCATCTTGTCGAGCTTGCGCCCACGCCGGAACCCGGCGCACTCGGCGGCCTCCACCACGAGGATGGACAGGCCCTTCGCACCGGCTTCGCCAGTCCGGGCGACGACGAGGACGAGGTCCGCCAACTGGCCGTTGGTGATGAACGTCTTCTGGCCGTTGATGACGTATCCGTTGCCGCGGCGCTTCGCCGTGGTACGTATCTGCTGCAGGTCCGACCCGGTGCCGGGCTCCGTCATCGCGATCGCGCCGATCAGCTCGCCTCGCGCCATTCCGGGCAGCCAGCGAAGCTTCTGCGCCTCCGTGCCATAGTTCGAGATGTAGTGCGCGACAACGGCACTGGTGATGGCGACCACGACGGTCATCTCGGGCACGATCTGCTCGATGTCGGTCAGCACGGCGGCGTCGTAGGCGAAGTTGCCGTCCAGTCCGCCATACGCTTCCGGGACGCTGGGCAGCAACGCGCCCATCTGGCCCAGCGCCATCAAGGCGCCGCGGTCCACCAGCCGGTTGCGGCGCCATTCCGCCGCGGATGGGGCCATCTCGGTGGTCAGGAACCTGCGGAACTGATCGCGGAACGCATCCAGCTCTTCGGTCATCCAGGGTGAACGGTATGGCATCGGGATTCCCTTTTCAGATAAGCAAACCGCCGCCGCAGACGAGGACCTGTCCGCTGACGTAGTTGGACTCAGGACTGCAGAACAGATACACCGCGCCCGCCGCTTCCTCCGGCGTGCCGCCGCGGCCGAGCGGGATCGTCCGCTCCCACGCTTCCAGCAGGCTCGGCTGCACGCCGACCTTGATGTCGCGGCCGCCAACGTCGATGGTTGCCTGCGTCGCCTCGATCGGCTGCGTCAGCCGCGTGTTGATCAGTCCGAACGCAACACAGTTCACGTTGACCTTGTAGCGTCCCCACTCCTTGCAGAGCGTACGCGTCAACCCGACCAGCGACGCCTTGGCGGAGCTGTAGGCTGCCTGTCCGGCATTGCCATATAACCCGGCGATCGAGGATATGTTGACGACTTTCCGGAACACCTCGCGCCCTTCCTGCGCCTCCTGCTTGGCCAGGGCGCGTATCGGTTCGGAGGCCGCGCGCAGGATGCGGAAAGGTGCCACCAGATGCACGTCCAGCATCGCCTGGAACTGCTCGTCGGTCATCTTCTGGATCGTGGAGTCCCAGGTATAGCCGGCGTTGTTGACGATGATGTCGATGCCGCCCATCCGGTCGGTCGCCGCCGAGACGAAGCGGTCGGCGAAGCCGGCCTCGGACACACTGCCGTTCACCGCGATCGCCTTGCCGCCGCCCGCCACGATCTCCGCGGCCACGGCACGGCCGGGCTCCTCGTCGAGGTCGTTGACGACCAGGCTTGCCCCTTCCTGAGCCAGTTTCAGCGCGATCGCGCGTCCGATGCCCCGTCCCGAACCGGTGACCAGGGCGACCTTGCCTGCGAGTTTTCCTGTCATAGCGCCACGACCGCCTCTCCTGTGAGTTTCACGTGTCCCGCCTCGTCCGCGGCGGCCAGGCTGATGCGCGCGCGGCGCTCGCCGGACTGTTCCAGCAGCTCGGCGACATGGCCCTCGCAGGTGATGCGGGCGCCGAGCTGGGTGATGGCTGCAAACCGCGTCCGGAACGAGCGCAGGCGGCCGGGCGGGAACGCGTCGGTGACTGCCTGGCCGAGATAGGCCATGATCAGCATCCCGTGGCAGAACACGTCCTCGAACCCGGCGGCCTTGGCAAAGTCGATATCGACATGCATCGGGTTGGTGTCCCCCGAGGCGCCGCAATATAACGCGAGCTGATGCCGCGAGATGGGCGCGAACGCCTTGAACACGACGCGGTCCCCGACCGCCGGCCCACCTGCCAGCATGCTGGCTGCCAGCGTGCTCATGCCGCCATCTCGTTGCGCACGACGATGGTGCGGGAGACGTCCGCCACGTGGACGCCATGCTGGTTGGTCACCGCCGTCTCGATCACGACCAGGGTCATGGCACCCCCCTTCTTGTCGGTGACGCTCGCCAGTCGGGAGTCGAACGTCAGGACGTCGCCCTCCGCCACCGGTGCGTGATAGGTGAAGCCCTGCTCGCCATGCAGGATACGGGCGATGTCTATACCCAGCTCCGTCAGATATTGAAACGGGTCGTCGGCATCCAGCATCTCGAGGCAGAACAGGTAGGTGGGCGGCAGTGCCGCTCCGGGCCCGCGCAACAGCGTGTTCGTCTCTCCCATCGTGTCGAGGAAGAACCGCAGCCGGCCCGGTTCGGCCCTGGCGGTGACCGGGGCGAAGCTGCGGCCGATAGCGGCGCGATCGACCATCACGCCCTCAGCCGCTCGTAGAGGGTTACCACGCAGGCGCCTCCCAGGCCGAGATTATGCTGAAGCCCGAGCCGGGCGCCTTCGACCTGCCTGGCGCCGACCACGCCGCGCAATTGCCGCGTCAGCTCGTAGCACTGCGCGAGGCCAGTGGCGCCGAGCGGATGGCCTTTCGACAGCAGCCCGCCGGACGGGTTGGTGACGATCTTGCCGCCGTAGCTGTTGTCGCCGTCATCGATGAACTTGGCGGCGCCACCTTCGGGGCACAGCCCGAGCGCCTCGTAGGTGATCAGCTCGTTATGCGCGAAGCAGTCATGCAGCTCCACCACGTCCAGATCGTCGGGGCCGATCCCGGCCGCCTCATATACCTGATGGGCCGCGGCACGGCTCATGTCGGAGCCCACGACCTGCATCATGTCGTGCGCGCCGAAGGTGGAGGGCGTGTCCGTGGTCATCGCCTGCGCCGCGATGCGCACGTCGGCCCGCAGATCATGCTCGCGGGCGAACCGCTCGGAGACGAGGATCGCCGCGGCGGCGCCGCAGGTCGGCGGACAGGCCATCAGCCGGGTCATCACCCCGGGCCAGACCACCTTGTCGTTCAGCACCTCGTCGGCGGTGACCTCGGTGCGGAACACGGCCAGCTCGTTGTTCCTGGCGTGCCGGCTGGCCTTGGCGCGTATGTCGGCGAAGGCGCGAAGCGGCGTGCCATATTTGTTCATGTGGCTCAACCCGGCGCCGCCGAACTGGCGCAGCGCGAGCGGCACGCCAGGCGCATCCACCAGCGCGTCGGCCGCCGCGTCGAACTTCTCGAACACGCTCGGGCGGTCGTCGAATACCGATGCGAGCGCGCCGGGGCGCATCTGCTCGAAGCCCAAGGCCATGACGCAGTCCACCGAACCCGACGCGATCGCCTGCCGCGCGAGGAACAGCGCGGACGAGCCGCTGGAGCAGTTGTTGTTCACGTTGAGGATCGGGATCCCGGTCATGCCGACTTCGTAAAGCGCGCGCTGGCCGCTGGTGGAATCGCCGTAGACGAAGCTGGCGTAGGCCTGCTGCACCGCGCCGTACTCCAGTCCGGCATCGGCCAAAGCCAGCCGCGCGGCCTGGGCGCCCATGACGTTGTACGGCTCGCTGCTCCCCGGCTTGCGGAACGGGATCATGCCGACGCCCGCGACAACAACGCTGGATGCCATAGTCTCGCTTCCCAAAAATGACCCAATGGACTTTTTGCTACTCGTAGGTAAGATACGGTCCGAAGATTGTCAACAAGGCTCTCCGATAAGCCCAATGAGCGCACCGACATGAATACCGGGACGAACATCTCCCCCTGGCTGCCTTTCGAGACGAGGCGGCGTGACCGCGACGCCAAGCGCGAGGCCGTGCTGCGGACGGCGGTGCAGCTGTTCCTGGAGCAGGGCTACCACCGCGTGACGCTGAACGAGGTCGCCGAGCGCCTGAACATCACCAAGCCGGCGATCTACAACTACTTTCGCGGCAAGGACGAGATCCTGTTCGAGTGCTGGGTTCTGGGGCAGGATGCCGTGTTCGACTGCATTGCCGGCATCGATGCGGCGGGTGGTGCGGGCCTGGTGAAGCTGCGCGAGCTCGTCCGCGGCTACGCCACGCTGATGACCACCGATTACGGCCGGAGCCTGGTGCGCTTCGACGTCCACGACCTGTCCGAGCAGCACGCGGCGGTCGCGCGGTCGGCCAAGCGGCGCATCGACACGGTGTTTCGCGGCTATGTCGCCGAGGGCGTCGCGGACGGCTCGATCGTGCCGTGCGACGCGAAGCTCACCGCCTTCGTCATCGCCGGGTCGCTGAACTGGATCGGGCACTGGTATCGGCCCGATGGTGAACTGGAGCCCGACGAGATCGCGGAGAGCTTCGCCGAGAAACTGACCGGCGGACTTGCCGCGAGACAGGGCCACACGCGGAACAAAGAGTAAGCGGAACAAAAAGTAAAAGGGGGAGAAGCAATGAACATTACCTACGGGCTGCGGCGCGCGCTCCAGCTGAACCCGCGCGGACCCTCGACGACGTTCGGCGACCGCCACCGCAGCTGGGCCGAGACCGGTGAGCGGGTGGGCCGCCTCGCCGCCGGGCTGCGCGCGCTGGGAGTGGAGGCCGGCGGGAGGGTCGCGGTGCTGGCGCTCAACTCGGACCGCTATCTCGAGGCCTACCTCGCCATTGCATGGGCCGGCGCAGTCGCCGTGCCGCTGAACATCCGCTGGAGCGCGCGGGAGAACGAGGATGCAGTCGCCGATTGCAACCCCACGGTGGTGCTGGTCGACGCCGCGTTCAGCCATCTTGCCGGCCAGTGCGCGCAGGCTTGTCCGGGCATCCAGCTTGTCTATGCCGACGACTCCGCGGCGCCGGCCGGGATGGAGCACATCGAAGCGCTGATCGACCGCACTCCGGCGATGCCGGACGCCATGCCGGACGGCGGAGATCTGGCCGGCATCTTCTACACCGGCGGCACTACCGGGCGGGCGAAGGGGGTCATGCTCAGCCATGCCAACGTCATGACCAACGCGCTCAACTCGCTGAGCGAAGGCGTCTGGACACAGTCGATGCGCTACCTGCACGCGGCACCGATGTTCCATCTCGCCAACGGGATGGGGATGTACGCGGCGCTGCTGCAGGGCGGGTCGAACGTCATCATGCGGAACTTCACGCCGGACGGGGTGATGGCCACCATCGCCGCCGAACGGGTGACGGATACGCTGCTGGTGCCGACGATGATCCAGATGCTCGTGGACCACCCTGCCCGGCTGCAATACGACATCTCGACGCTGCGCCGCGTGGTCTATGGCGCGTCGCCCATCAGCGGCGCGTTGTTCACGCGGGCGGTCGCGGCGATGCCCGACGTCGCATTCATCCAGGCCTACGGCATGACCGAGCTGTCGCCCTGCGCCACGCTGCTGCACTGGAACGAGCACTCCGGCGAGGGCCGGGCACAGCATCGCGTCAAGGGCGCGGGACGGGCCGTGATCGGCTGCGAGGTGCGGGTGGTCGACATGGACCGCAACCCGGTTCCGCCCGGAACGGTGGGAGAGATCGCGGTCCGGGGCGACACGGTCATGCTCGGCTACTGGAACCGCCCCGAGGAGACGGCGGCCGCCATCATGGATGGCTGGATGCACACGGGCGATGGCGGGGTGATGGACGAGGATGGCTTCCTCACCGTCGTCGACCGTATCAAGGACATGATCATCACGGGCGGCGAGAATGTCTACTCGGTGGAGGTGGAGAACGCCATCGCGCAGCATCCGGACGTTGCCCAATGCGCGGTCATCGGCATCCCGAGCGAACGCTGGGGCGAGCAGGTGCATGCGATCATCGTGCCCCGGCCGGATGCAGCACCGACGCCGGAGCAGGTGATCGCCTTCTGCCGCACCCTCCTGGGTGGTTTCAAATGTCCCCGCAGCGTCGAAATCCGCGCGACCCCGTTTCCGCTTTCGGGCGCCGGCAAGGTTCTCAAGCGTGATCTGCGTGCCCCGTTCTGGGACGGGCGCGAACGACGCGTGAACTGACGCACCGCCGCGCCCAACTCCTGCCCGATCAATCCTGTCCGATCAATCCTGCCCGATCAATCCTAATCCTGCCGCAACGGCTTCAGTCGTCTGGAGCGCCGCGCCGATGATCCTCGCGGCTCCAGGCCGTTGCAGAGTATCTCGACCATCGCGCTCGCGAGCTCCGCGGGTCGGGAGGGACCTTCGGGATTGTACCAGCGTGCTGGCCAGTTCAAGGCTCCCGCCAGGGTGAATGCCGTCAAGCGGATGTCGGCACTCCTGATCGAGCCGTCGGCGATACCGTCCGCGATCAGGCCACGCATCGCCTGATCGATCTCGGCTTTCAGGGCCCGGAATTGCCGCCTTGCTTCGGCGGTCAGCACCTCGTCGCCGGTAAGGGTAACGCAACGGCCAAAATCGGCCATGGTGATTTCCGCATAGCGCCGGAGGAATGCCTTCAGTTGATCAAGGCCGGTACCAGCCCGCAGACGAGCCTGTACGGCAGCGGCCTGGAGTTGCACCAGGCCTAGCTGAAGGCACTCGAACAACACCTGATCCTTGTTGCCAAGGTAGTGATAGATGACTGCCTTGGTCACTCCCAGGCTTGCGGCGACGTCGTCGAGCGACGTGGCGTGGTAGCCGCGCTCATTGAACATGCGTACTGCTGCCTGCAGTACGGCATGCCGCTTGCGCTCGCGTTCCGCGGCCCGTTGCTCGGCAGAGCGGAACGGACTTTCGATTTCGATCTCGGTCGTCTTTTCCATGAGCACCCAAATGTCAGCCGCCGCATTAGAGAACTACGACAGCGCCCGGCACAAATCGATTACTTCAGATTGACATGGTCTGATGCTCTCGATACATACGCTAGCGTATAAGGCATTCCGGTGCAAACAATGGCCTAGGCGATCACGTCGACCCGCCCATCCCGCGTTTCAACATGACCGTGTTTCAACATGACGTCGTCTGCGAGTCATGCCGCAACGTTCTTGATCATGATTTAAATATAATAGATAAATTGAGGAGATTGTTCAGAACGCCAGTATTTCCGCCGCGTCGATCGGTATCAGCTAATAGACAAGTAGAAATGCTGATGCGTCGATAAGATCGCAGGTGCATTCAACTGCATAAGAATTGCGAAAATCAGGGAAAACGTTCTTGATTCGGTCGAGCCCGCATGCTCCTGGATTACTACCAATAGTCGAATATCGACCAATGCAACAGTAATTGCCGTAACGTTCACGAAGGCCAATCCATGTAATACAATCATGTTCAGTCATATTGCTGATCGGGGAAGTGAAGCACCTCCTTGGCGAGCGATTACCAAGTCAAGAGCGGCGAAGACCCCTGCAGAGGGTCGAGGCAATCAGGTCATGGAGAGAACGATGAATACCAGGATGTATACCGCAGCGGCGCTGGCTCTGGTGGCGGCTTCACCGGTCGCCCGGTCGCAGACCATCCCGCTTCCCGCGGGCGACCAGTTCAGCCTGTGGAACTCGGGCATCACCGGCACCCTGGAGACGACGGTGACCGGCGGCGTGACCGTCCGGACCAACAACCCCGATCCCAGGCTGATCGGCACGAGCTTCGGCAGCAACGGCCAACCCAAGGGCGGCCTGGCCCAGGCGGACGTCAACGACGACGGGGACCTGAACTACCGCAAGGGCAGCGTGGCCGGCGCGCCCATCAAGCTGTTCTCGCGCCTGAAGCTCGACGACGGAAACTACGGGGTCGTCGTCAGCACACGCGCGCTGGTCGACCCGTCGCTCCTGAGCGGGGACGTGCCGCAGGGGAACGACCCGAACGGATACCGGGCCAACACGCCGCTGAGCGACAGCGGCTTCAATGCGCTCAACAGGTTCGCCAACATCGTGCCGTGGGAAGCCTATGCCACCGGGAACTGGCCGGTGGGCAAGAGCGCCCTGACCCTGTCGGCGGGCCGCGAGGCGATGGACTGGAGCAAGGCGCTCTTCTTCGTCGACGCCTCCCACATCTCGCCGCTCGACCTCACCGCCCTGAACGAGCCGGGCGTGCTGACCGACCGCGAGGTCAACATCCCGGTCGGCGTCATCGACGCCAAGTACAAGCTGGCGGACGGGCTGGAGTTCGAGGGGTTCTGGCAGTTCGAGGAACGCAAGGACAACCTGCCGGCCTGCGGCACCTTCTACAGCGTCGTCGACATCGGCTTCGATCCCACGTGCGGGGGCGTCAACGCCAACGTGTTCCTCGGCATCAACGCAGCAAGGCTGCCGGCGTCGGCTGCGGCCTACGACACCGACGGCTACAGCACGGCGAACGGCTACGAGATCCCCCGCTCGCGGGACACGACCACCGGCTCGGCGAGCCAGGGCGGCCTGGCGATCCGCTATCATCTGGCGCCGGCCGACGTCGACATGAGCCTCTACTTCCTCAACCTCGAGTCCAGGGTGCCGCTGCTCAGCGCGCATACCGACGTCAACCCCAACGGCTCCAAGGCGCCGATCGCGTCGCTGCTCGCGCTGGGCGCGCCGCTCAGCTATGCCGCGACCGTCCCGCTGCTGCGGAACATCAACTACAACTTCGAGTATCCCAGCAACATCCGCACGCTGGGCTTCAACGCCACCGGAAGCATCTATGGCTGGAAGACCTCCGCGGAGCTGGAATACACCGACAACCTGCCCGTCCAACTCAACCCCGACGACGTGCTGACGGGCATCGTCGCCGGGGTCGGGCCGTCGGTGCGCCGCATCGTCCCCGGCGTCGACGCCTACCTCCAGGGCTATGACCGCGTGCACAGCGTAAAGGCCGACATCAACACACTGCGCATCATCCCCTCGGTGCTGCACGCCCAGGCGCTCGTGCTTCTGGCCGAGCTGCAGTACGAGGGCATCACCGACCTGCCGCCCTTGTCGGACACGCGCTACGGCCGCGGCTTCCTCTATGGCTACTCGACCAATGGCCTGCCGGGCTGCCCCTACACGGTGAGCCCCGGCTCCGGGCTGGCGTCGGGCTGCTTCAACCAGGGCTATGACACGCCGAACGCGGTCGGCTATCGCCTGCGGGCGGCACTGATCTACCAGCTGGGCAACTTCGGCCTCCAGCCGAGCCTGTTGTGGCTGCATGACCTGAGCGGATACTCCGCCGACTCCCTGATCATACAGAACCGCCGCAGCATCAGCCCCGCCATC
>CAXSEE010000039.1:0-13542 GCA_964235615.1 uncultured Acetobacteraceae bacterium
TAATATTCATCAAAATACAGTAATACCGATATTATATAATTGCAGTATTGCTTGGTGAGGGGAGGAAGGACGGCTTCACGAGAGCGCGGCCAGAGCGCGGCCAGAAGCCGTCGGCGATGCCTACTTCGCGCCGTCCGGCGCGGGACGGTAGCGATCGGGGTCGGCGATATTGCCGTACCAGCCGGAGACTTCCTGCACCACGATCGTCCAGCCGTCCGGGATCCCGTCATTGTCTCGTATCGGACCGTTGCCGCGCGAGAAGGCGGGGATCGCCTGGTTGCCGATCATCAGGTGCATGGCGATCGTCTTGCGCTGGCCCGTGGCGGGGTCCGGATACGTCTTCTGCGGGTATTCCATATAGAGTGTGGAAACCAAGGTGCCGTCGACAATCAGGTCGAGAAGGTTGCTGCCATCGCCTCGCCAGTTGCCGACCAGGTCATGGAATCCGTCCGACCAGTCGAACGGCGCCCGCTCGAACTCCGGGTTGTATGAATGGTTATAGTAGCGCCAGCCATGGCTGTTCGCCCAATAGGCCCCGTGCGGCTTCGTGTTCCAACGGGTGCCGTAGATGTCCGGCACGCCGAAATCGATCTGGTACCCGGTAGGCACTCCGGCGCGCGCGCGGGAGTAGTCGTCGTTCCAGTCGATCTCGAAATTCGTCGAGCTGGCGCGATACAGGGCATCGGGCTTGCCGAACTCGTGGTATGGATCTCCCCCCGGGCCAGGCGAGGTCTGCTGGCCGGTGAACATCCAGATGGGGGTCCAGGAATGATCGCCCTTCGGGCTGCGGTAGCGCACCTTCAGCGTCATGCCGGGCCGCCACTCGAACGGCAGCCGCACCATCGCGCCCAGCACATGGCCGGGGCTGCAATCCGTGCGCTGCGAGCACACCGCCCGCAGATGCATCCCATCGGCTTCCATCACGTGCAGATCCATCGGATCACCCGGCGGATAATGCCGCGCCACGGCGGCGAAGGTGTTGTTGTTGGATTGGCCGGTGTCCATCGGGCTGCCGATGGCGCGATGCAGGTCGCCCTCCATGTAGTTCAGGAAAAACCGGTCGCGGATGGATTGCGACGTCGTCATGTTGGCACCCTGCTGGGCACTGCCCATGCGCAACGAGAAGGCGACGCGCGAACCGGGCTTCATCGCCAGACCGTGGCCGGGCTCGGCATTGGCGATCACGGGGAGTGGTTCGGCCAGCGGCTGGTTCACCGTCGTCAGCGCCCCCTGCGCGTCTCCTTGCGCCAGGCTTGGGGTGGCGGCCATGGCGAAGCTGGCGGCGTCGAGGCGCGTCTGTGGCGCGATGCTGGGGAACATCGCGCGCAACTGTGCCGATGCCGTGTTGATCTGCGCGGCCGAGGGAGCCTGCGCCGCCACGCCGAGCCAGGCGACATCCATCGCGCAGCCGTTCAGCAGCTCCAGCGTCTGGACGCCCGCCGGCCCGAACCCGCCGCCGGCGAAGGCCGGTGTTGCCGCGGTAGTTACTCCATTACGCAACAACCGGCCGGACCTGCCGTCATAGACATAGAACAGGACGTCCCACTGGTTCAGCGGCTCCGGCGCCGCTTCGGTGGCGGTGCCCGGTCCATCGTTCTGCCCGATCAGGATGGTCCCTTTCGCCGTGGGCGACAGATGCACGTGGGTGCCTTTCTTGGCGTAGAGCTTCATGATGTCGCAGGACGTGATGGCGCGACGGCGCTCGACGAGTGCGATGGTGAATGCCTGGCCACGCCGTGCCACGATGGCATCGGAGACGCCTGGATCCAGGACGAGGCTGTCCCAGCCGCCCGGCGAGGCGCCAGCCGGATCGAAGATCACAGGCCGCCCATCGAGACCCTTGTTCACCAGCATGGACTGGCCCGAGCCCTGACGGATAACGATCCCGCCCGCTTCCAGGCGCATCGCGACGATCCCGCCCTGTTTGTCAAGTTGTATTCCAGGGGTGGATCCCAGCGGCTTGGTGGACGCCGGCAGGGCTGGATTGATCTCGAAGAGCATGCCGGGGAGCAGGGCGGCAGCGTCCGCGACCGATGAGCCAGCGCCACAAAGGAGAACCGGCAACAGTGCGATAACGAATTTCATTCTACCTCGCTCGGGTTGGGCGGCAGTTCCATTGCAAAGTTGCTATTCATTGGCAATCGGCACATTGCTGTTTTTTTGAACATTGAACGGTGCCGGGAGGCTGGATGATCCCCAAATCGTCTCAAGCAGAGACTAGAGGGTCGAATTTTGAGGCCTTTCTCGATCTCCTGCGTGCTCTTGCGGCGAATTGCGTCCTGATTGGTCACGCTCTGGACATATTCGGCATTCCAAACCGGGTTCCGGCGGGTCCGATCGGTGTCAGCGTGTTCTTCATCCTGTCTGGCTTCCTGATCATGCTGTCGAGCTTGAGCCGGATCCGACGTCACGGTCCCTATTTCGTGCCGTACATGATCGACCGGTTCGCCCGCATCTTCACCGCCTACGTTCCGGTGCTGATCATCGTGGCGGCGGCGAACAGCATGGCGAACCTGGGACATTGGAGTCAGGAAGGAACTTCGACAGGTCCAACGGCCTTCGCGGGAAATCTTCTGCTGTTGCAGGACTATCCTCTTTTCCAGGCGGCCCACCGGCTGGTGGGCGACGCATTCCACATCCGCGCCTACAACACTGCCGAGTCCTTCTGGACTATCCCGATCGAGTTCTGGATCTACGTGACGTTCGGCCTTGGCTTCTTCGGGTTGCTCATGCGTGAAAGACTGGGGATGGTGCTGCCAGCCGTCGCCGGGCTGATCGCGCTACCGGTGGTGATCTGGAACTCAGCCGCTGGTGGCGGCAACGGTCTGGCGCTCGTGTGGTTCGTAGGCGCTACGGGCGCCTATATCTGGGCCAGCGCATGGCGCCTCAGCACGCATAAGTTGCAAATTGGCCTGGTGGTTTCGTTGTTCGCTTGTGTTTGCCTTCTCGGCCGAGGCCTGAAGACCGGGTGGAATATCCAGGATCTCGGCATGGTGTTGTGCGAGACGGTTTTGTTCCTTGGACTCCTGTCGCTGGTGGATGGGTGCCGCCTGTGGCCCGGCAGGCTACGGGCCAGCTTTACCTTCTTCGCCTCCTACAGCTACAGCCTCTATCTGGTGCACAACACCGTACTTGTCGTCATGCGGAAGTTTCTGTCCAGCACCCTTGGAGCGGCCACTTTGCCGTTGGCTCTGCTGGCGGCGCATCTCGTTGCGTTCGGGCTTTATCTATTATTCGAGCGACATTATCATCAGGTCGGTACGTGGTTGAAGCGAATGATCCTCCGGTCACCCTCACGTGTTGTGACGTGAGATTACAGTCTTAACTAAGTTCTTGACGCTTCCTGCATCTATCCTCAGGCTTCATATTACGATCAGCTAATCGGTTTTCCACGCAAGTCCACGAATTGAACCATCTCCTGATAGATTTAAGCAAGGACGCAGTGGATGCCTCTGATACGAGACCTCCTGGTCGTAAAGCCTCAACGAGGAGAGATAGCCTCTCTTACGGGTCTGCGTGGCATAGCGGCCTGCATGGTGATGCTATTCCACATCTCCCTCCCGAGGCCGGCGCATCCCCTATACTGGTGGCAAACCGCTCTATACCGTGGCCCCTTATGGGTAGATTTCTTTTTCGTTCTCAGCGGCTTCGTGATGGCCCTGGTCTACGGACGCTCGGTCACGTTTGGTCTGAAGGCGTATCTGTCGTTCCTAAGTCATCGTATCTGCCGCATCTGGCCGCTCTACGTGTTCGCCTCCCTGATCATACTTCCGGTCGAAGGCATGTGGCGTGAGGGACAGACCAGCGCGGGGGTCTTGACGGAGAAGATCGCGGCCAACCTGCTCATGATCCAAAGCTGGGGCATCTCGCTCGGGATCAACCGCAACACCTGGTCACTCAGCACCGAATGGCTGGCCTACCTGCTTCTGCCAGCGCTCGTATGGACGACAATGCAGAGTTGGTTGCGTGCCGCGATAACTTTCATTGCATGTGCATTCATATTGACGGCACTGGTCTACGCACCCGCGATGGTCGGTTCCACAGAAGTAATTACTGGGGTTAGCCCATACTCCACCGGACCGATACTCAGATGCCTCAGCGAATTTACGCTTGGCCTCCTGGTCTATCGGATCTCTCGAACCGATATAGGACAATCCATCGCCAAGACCGGTTGGTTCGCGACCGCTGCATTCCTCGCGTTACTCGTGCTGTTCATCACGCCAGGGACAACGTTAGGAATCGTCGCCCTATATCCCGTGATTATGCTCGGCCTGGTCAAGGATCGTGGCCTGGCTGCCGCGGCACTTTCCAGCAGACCGGTCTTCTGGCTCGGCCGGATGTCGTTCTCGATCTACCTGATCCACCCTTTCTTCCTGGCCCTGCACGGGAAAGCATTGATCCTGATGCGCCCCTACCACATCGCTCACCCCTATCGGATGGCAGATATCGGTATCGTCGTCGCTACCCTTGTCGTCGCACCTTTCACCTGGCGCTTCATCGAGATCCCGTTCAACATGGCCCTGCGCCGGCGGCTGGAGCCATCGCGGGTTTCTGGCTTGCCGCATCAGGTAACTGGCTGAAGCGCGAGCCCCATCCGCTCATCGGCTCGAACTCCTGGAGCGGGCAGTGCCGAAGCTGATCGCCAGGATCGCCAGCACGAGAAGTCCGCTCGCGACCTGCTGCCACTCGAAGCTCCATCCTACAAGCACCAGGCCGTCGGCCACGACGCTGAGCATCAGGACCCCGAGCATGGTTCCCACGACGCTCGGCCGATGGCTGGAGTGCAAGGTGGTGCCGATGAAGGTGGCGCCGATCGCATCCAGGACATAGGCGCCACCGGCACCCGGAGCATAGGATTTCACGGTGCAGGACAGCAGCACGCCCATCACCGCGCAGCAGCCGGCGGCCAGCACATAGACCGATGCCGTGTCGCGGCGTGTCGGCAGTCCGGAGAGGCGCGCGGCATCGCGTTGCAGGCCGAGTGCTGCGATCCGTTGGCCGAACACGCTGCGTTCGGTCAGCAGCCAGAGGCCGCCCAGGCAGATGCCCACGAGCCAGATCGGCAAGGGCACCGCGAGTATCGTCCCGTGCGCCACGAAACCGATCGCCGCGGGAAGTCGCAGGTTCATCAAATAGATCGTCTGTCCGCCGCCGGAGGCGAGCTGCTGCACGCTCTGTCCGATGAACAGCGTGCCGAGCGTCGCGAGGAACGGGGCGATGCCGATCACGCCGATCAGCAGGGCGTTGAGCATGCCCACGGCAAGGGCCGCAACGAGCGCCGACGCGAGCGCTGCCGCGAAGCCGAAGCCCGCGAGCAGCGACTGGGCGAAGGCGAGGCTTGCCATGTCCGCCGCGGTGCCGAGCGAGAGGTCGATGCCGCCCGCGATCACCACGAGGGTCATGGCGCCGGCGACAAACCCCAGCACGACGAAATGATCGACCAGCAGGCTTTGCAGATTGCCCGTCGTGAGGAACCCTGGTGCGCTCACGGCAAAGAACATGAACAGGACGATGAGCGCCGCCGGCAGGGTCGCCCGCGCCGCAATACCGGCCATGCCTCCTGGACGGGCGGGTATGGTGGCGCTCACGGCGTGCCCTCGTTCATGGTCACGCACGGTGCCGCGCCAGTGTGGTGGCGCCGACGGCGAGCAGGATGAGCGTCCCCTCGGCGCCGCTCACCCAGTAGCTCGACAGGTTGAGAAGCTGGAAGGCGTTGACCAGCGCGCCGATGAACAGCACGCCGAGCACGGTGCCACCGATCGAGGGCGTCAGCCGGCGCGAGACGACCACGCCGAGCAGCGCCATGAGCACGGCCGGCAGCAGGCTGTCGCCGGAGCCGGGGGAGGAGCCGCTCAGGAGGGCCGCCGAGAGCAGGGCAGCGAGGGCGGCACAGGCACCGCTGAGCAGGTAGCTCGCACAGACATAGGCGCCGATGCGCAGGCCGCCGGCGCGCGCCGCCTCGCGATGGGCGCCGACCGCGCGCAGACGCAGCCCGATTGGCGAATGGTCGATCACGGCGGACAGGCCCAGGGCCGCGACGACGAACACGATCGCCAGCCACGGGATGCCGAGCGGGCCGCTGCCTCCGAGCGTGTCGAGCAGGGGGGTCGAGGTGGAAATCACCGTGTTGTGGGTCACGATCAGTTCCAGGCCGCCGCAAAGGTTCATCACGGCCAGGGTCGCCAGCAACGGCACGATGCCGAAGCCGAGCACTGCCACGGCGTTCAGGCCGCCGATCGCGAGGCCGGCCAGCAACGTGGCCGCGAGTGCCGCGGCGTCGCCATGTCCGCCCCGGGCGAGAACGGCATAGAGTGCGGCGCAGAAACCCATGTTGGCCGCGATCGAGAGATCGATGCCGCCGCGTACCACGTCGCCGCCTCCGGCGATCATCACTGCGGTCATGCCGAAGGCGAGGATGCCGAGCACCGCCGCCTGCTGGACGATGTTCTCGAGATTGCCGAGCAGCAGGAAGCCCGGCGCCCGCCATGCGAACAAGGCGAGCAGGATCGCCATGACGGCCAACGCGGACCCGCGCAGCGAAATCGCGGGCTGGGATCTGCCGATATGCGAGGGCGACCCGCGATCCAGCAGAACGGGAGCGTTCACGCTGCGACTACTTGCGCGCCGGTCGCGTGTGCGAGCAGGGCCCGCGCGTCGGTGCCGGCTGCCTCGAAGCAACCCACGATCCGGCCCCGATACAGCACCAGGATGCGGTCGGCGAGGCCCAGCAGTTCCTCGAGATCCGACGAGAACACCAGCGCGCCGGCGCCGCGGGCGACGGTTTCGGCCAGCAGGCCGTAGATCTCGACCTTGGCGGCGATGTCGACTCCCACCGTCGGTTCGTCGAGCAGGTAGACCCTGGCATCGCGACGCAGCCATTTCCCCAGCGCCACCTTCTGCTGGTTGCCGCCGCTGAGCTCCGACACGGGTTGCTCACGGCCGCTGGTGCGTATGCCGAGCCGCGCGATCAGGCGATCCGTGGCGGCCGCCTGGCGAGGCCGGTCGAGCAGGCCGTGGCGGCGGAACTCGTCGAGGCTGGCCAGGGTGGCGTTCTCGCGCACCGAAAGCCGGCCGATCACGCCCTCCGCGCGGCGATCCTCCGGGACGAAGGCGATGCCGTGCCGGATGGCGGCGCGCGGGCTGTCGATCCGCACCGGTTTCGCGTCCAGTTCGATCGTGCCGTGTCCGGCGGCGGGGGTGCCGAACAAGGCCCGGAGCAGCGCCTTGCCGCCGCATCCGAGCACGCCGGTGACACCCAGTATCTCGCCCTGGCGCAGGTCGAAGCCGATGTCGCGGAAGGCCTGGCCTTCGTTGGAGCCCTGGCCGCTGCCTAACCCCTGCACGCGGAGCAGCGACGGACCCGAACGGCGCTGGCGCCTCGGGAAGATCGTCCCCACGTTGCGGCCGACCATCATCGCGACGATCTCGCCCAGGGACGTGTCGCGCGGTGTCACCCTGCCGACGCTGGCGCCGTTGCGCAGCACCGTGACCCGATCGCAAAGCCGCTCGATCTCGTCGAGATAATGCGAGACATAGAGCACCGTGATGCCGCGCTCCCGCAGCCGCCGTATCGTCGTGGCGAGATGCTCCACCTCGCGGCTGACCAGGGCGGCGGTCGGCTCGTCGAACACCAGCAGGGAGGGCTGGTCCATCAGCGCCCGCGTGATCTGCACGATCTTCTGCTGGCCCGTCGTGAGCTCGGATACGAGCGCCTCGACCGGCAGATCGAGGTCGAAATGGGTCCTGAACGCCTGCCGGGCGTTGATGCGCATGCGCCGGCGGTCGACCAGGCCGATCCCCGGCAGCCGTGGCTCGCGTCCCAGGAACAGCGCCTCCGCCACCGTGGCGCTGGGCACGAGCAGCCGGTCCTGGTGGATGAAGCCGATGCCCAGCCGCGTGCTGTCGGCGGGCGAGATCGCGCCGAGCGTCCTGCCGAACAGCTCGATCGTGCCGCCATCGGGACGCACGAGCCCGGCCAGCACCTTGATCAGCGTCGATTTGCCGGCGCCGTTCTGGCCGACCAGGCCGTGGATCGTGCCCGGCTCCACCACCAGGTCGCAGCCGTCGAGCGCCGTCACGCCATCGTAGCTCTTGCGCATGCCACGCATGGCTAGCGCCGGCGCGGTCTCCACGAGCGGCCCGGTCATGAACCCTGGCCGAGTTCCTTGCGCACTTCCGCGGCGTTCGCCTTTGTCACCAGCCGCGAGGCGATGAAGCTCGTGGGCGGCAGGCTGCGGTCGCCGGCGAGGTAGCGCGCCATGTTGTCCACGGCGGTCTTGCCGATCAGCGCCGGCTGCTGTGCGACGATCGCGGTTGCGGGAGAAGTCTTGTCCTCCAGCATCTGCACCGCCTCCGGGCTGCCGTCGACGCCATAGGTCCTGACCTCGCGGCGTTGCGCCGCCTCCAGCGCCTGGGTGGCGCCGATCTGCGGGATGTCCCACGCCGACCAGACCGCGGCGACGTCGCCCTTGTTCGGATACTTGGCCAGCATCTCGGTGATCTGCCCGTAGGCATTCTGCACGGTGTTCGGGATCACCTCGCGCAGCTCCGGCTGGACCACCGTGATGCCGGGATTCTGCTTCAGCACCGCCTGCAGCTCGTCATAGCGAATGGCGCAGACCGGGACGCTGTAGAAGCCGTTGAAGACGACGATCCTGCCGTGGCCATGCAGGTCGGAGACGAGCTGCTCGGCGAGCTCGCGGCCGATCTTGTGGTTGTCCGACGTGGTGTCGTTGATCGACGACGGGGAGACCGTATCCACCGTGAGCAGCGGGATGCCGGCCTTGCGTATCCGGCGCAGCCAGGGCTCCAGCACGGCCGCGTTGCCGAGTTCCTCGATGACGCCGTCGGGATGCTGGGCGATCAGGGTCTGGATCTGGGCGATCTGGCGCTTGTCGTCACGCCCGGCATCGAGCGCGATCGGCGTGCCGCCGAGACGCTTCACCTCGTCGACCTGGCCCTGGTAGGCCTTGAGGTCCCAGTAGTGGCTGGTGCCGACGGTGGTGATGCCGATGCGCTTGCCGGCCAGCGAGGGGACATCCGGCGTATCGGCCGCGCGTGCGGGGGCAAGGCCGGTCCCGGCCATGAGCAGGACAGCCAAGGCCCCTCTTGCAAGGTGTGCACGCATCACGATGTTCATCAAATTCCTCATGGATTGATCCGGTAGCCCGCGGCCGGATGCGGAGCGGCGAGGCGTGGTCCGGCGCCGAACAATTTTTCGCGCAAGGTCCCCGGGCGATATTCGGTCCGATGCAGGCCACGCCGCTGCAGTTCGGGCACCACGAACTTCACGAAGTCCGAGAAGGTCTCCGGCGTCACCGCGTAGGCGAGGTTGATGCCGTCGATCCCGGTGTCCTCGACCCAGGACTGCAACGTGTCGCAGACCCGCTCCGGGCCGCCGACGATCACCGGCCCGATCCCGCCGATGGCGGCGAACTCGGCGATTTCGCGAATGGTCCAGCGCCGGCCAGGATCATCCACGGTAAAGGCGTCCACCGCCGAGTGGATGGCGTCGTTGCGTATCTGCCTGAGTTCGTCATCGAGCGTGAACTGCGAGAAATCGATTCCGGTCCAGCCCGACATCAGCGTGAGCGCGCCGTCGTGGCTGATGTAGCGGCGATATTCCTGGTGCTTGGCTTCCGCCTCGGCGTCGTTGGCGCCGGTGATCACCGTCATCAGGCTGAAGACGAGGATGCTGTCCGGATCGCGGCCGATCTCGCGCGCGATCCGCCGGATGTCCGCCACCGCCGGCTTGATGACCTGTCGCGACGGGCCGGCCATGAACACGCACTCCGCATGGGCGGCCGCGAAGGCCCGTCCCTTGTTCGAGGTGCCGGCCTGGTAGAGCACCGGCGTGCGCTGCGGCGACGGCTCGCTGAGATGGATCCCGTCGGTGCGGAAATGCGCGCCTTCATGGCGTATCCGGTGCACCTTGTCCGGGTCGGTGTAGATCCGGCGCTCGCGGTCGTTCAATACCGCGCCATCTTCCCAGCTCTGTTCCCAGAGTTTGTAGACCACCTCCATGTATTCGCCGGCGATCTCGTAGCGGGTGTCGTGCGTCGCCTGCCCCTCGCGGCCGACGCCTTTCGCGGCACTGTCGAGATAGCCGGTGACGACATTCCAGCCGATCCGCCCCTGGGTCAGATGGTCGAGCGTCGACATGCGCCGCGCGAACGGGAACGGCGGCTCGTACGACAGGGTGCAGGTCAGGCCGAAGCCGAGATGCTCGGTCACGGCGGCCATGGCGGAGACCAGCAGCGCCGGATCATTGACCGGAACCTGGGTCGCCTCACGCAGCGCCGTCCGGTTGTTGCCGCCGTAGACATCGTAGGTGCCCAGCACGTCGGCGAGGAACAGCCCGTCGAAACGGCCGCGTTCGAGGATGCGGGCGAGATCGGTCCAGTAGCGGATCGTCTTGTATTCGGTCGAGCGGTCGCGCGGGTGCGTCCACAATCCGGGCGACTGGTGCGCGATGCAGTTCATGTCGAACGCGTTCAGCCGGATCGGCTTGGCCAAGACGTGCTCCTCTTTAGATGGCGCCGTAGCGGGGCGGCTGGACGCCGTTCAGATAGAAATTGCCGATGGTGTGGTATTTCCAGCGGACCGGGTCGTGCAGGGTGTGGGTGCGGGCGTTGCGCCAGTGCCGGTCGAGATCATGTTCGGCCAGCGTGGATCGTGTGCCGGACAGCTCGAACAGCTTGTTGGTCGCGAGCAGGGCGATCTCGGTGGTCAGGATCTTGGCCTCGGCGACCGCCACCGAAGCCGCCGCCACAGTCTCGTCGTCCGGCTCGGCACGCGCGCGATCGACCATCCGCCCGGCGCGAGCGAGCAGGGCCTCGGCGGCATGCAGGTCGGTGCGCATGCGGCCGATGTCGGCGATCGTGTATAGATCCTCGCAAGCGCGCTCCTGGCCGCTGTCGATCCATGGCCGCGACTTCGTGCGCACGAACGCGACCGTCTCGGCCAGTGCGGCGCGGGCGATGCCGGCATCCACCGCGGCGTGGATGATCTGCGCCAGCGGACCCATCGCCGTGGGACGATCGAACGCCTGCTGATGCGGCACCACGTGCTCCGCCGGGACGCGCACGGTCTCGAACAGGGTCGTGCCGCTCGCCGTGGTGCGCTGGCCGAAGCTCGACCAGTCGTTGCGGCGGGTGATGCCAGGCGTGTCGGCGGGAAGAAAGGCGATCACCACGCGCCCTTCGTCGTCATTGGCGACCGCGGCGATCCAGTCGGCGAACATCACGCCCGAGGAGTAGAATTTCTCGCCTTCCAGCACGTAACCATCGCCGGTGCGGCGCAGCCGGGTCGTGAACTCTGTCGCCTTCTTCGAGTGTTTCTCGCTGAAGGCGTTGCCGAACCGCGCGCCGCGCAGCACGAGATCGAAGAAGAAGCGTTTCTGCGCCGCGGTCCCGTCGAGACGCAGCGCCTCGACCATGTAGAAATGATTCTGCGGGATCTGCCCGATGCTGGAGTCCGCCTCCGACACGATGGCCGCCGCCGCCGCCAAGGTCGCGGCCGAGACATCCGCGCCGCCATACTCATGCGGCACCGTGATCGCCCACAGCCCGTCGCCGCTGTAGCGGTCGATCTCGGCATGCGGCAGGCGCCGCTCCCGATCGCGCAGGGCGGCATCGGGTGCGAACGCGCGAGCCGCCGCCCGGGCCGCGCGCAGGGCTCCCGCGTCGTCCTCGATGCGGGCCGCGTCCGGCCGGCTCAGCATGGCCTCAGATCCAGGCATGGCGGGGCGGCAGGATATCGTTGAGATAATACTGTCCAACGGCGTGGAATTTCCAGCGCACCGGATCATGCAGCGTGTGGGTGCGTGCGTTGCGCCAGTGCCGGTCGAGATTATGCTCGGCCAGCGTCGAGCGCGTGCCGGCGAGCTCGAACAGCTTGTTGGTGGCGAGGATGGCGATCTCGGTGGTCAGGATCTTCGCCTCCGCCACGGCGATGGAAGCCGCGGCGACTGTGTTGGCGTTGCGGTCGGCCGAGGCCTCGTCGATGACGCGTCCCGCGCGTTCCAGCAGGGCCTCGGCGGCATGCAGGCGTGTCTTGAGGTCGCCGACATCGTGGATCGTATAGAGATCCTCATGGGCATGGTCCTGGCCGCTGTCGATCCACGGCCGTGACTTGCTGCGCACGAAGGCGATCAGATCCTCGACGGCGGCGTGGGCGATGCCGGCGTCGACCGCCGCCTGGATCATCTGCGACACTGGGCCATCGATATTGGGATGGTCATAGCCGCGCCAGGCCGGCACGACGTGGCTGGCCGGCACGAACACATCCTCGAGGATGACGGTGCCGCTGGCCGTCGTGCGCTGGCCGAAGCTCGACCAGTCATCGACGACGGTGAGGCCCGGCGCGTGCCGCTCGGCGATCGCCAGCACGACCCGGTTCTGGTCGTCGGTCGCCGCGATGGGGATGAGATGCGCGAGCAGGGCGCCGCTGGAGTAGAATTTGCGTCCGCGCACGACAAAGCCGTCACCGTGAGGACGGATGGTCGTCTCGAAGGTCGCGGCGTTGCGGCTGCCGAACTCCGAAAAGGCGTTGCCGAAGCGCACGCCGTGCATCACCTCAGCGAACAACAGGGCCTGCTGGCTCTCATCGGAGGTGGAGCGGATCGCCTGCACGACGCCGAGATGATTCTGCGGGATCTGGCCGATGCAGGGGTCGGCGGCGGAGATGATGCGGATCACCTCGGCGACGGTGGCGTAGGAGGCCTCGAGGCCGCCGAACCGGCGCGGCACGGTGATCGCCCAGAGCCCGCTCGACGAGAATGCGTCGATCTCCGAGACCGGAAGGCGGCGGTCCCGGTCTCGCTCCGCCGCGGTCTCGCGGAAGCCGATGGCGAGCTCGTGCGCGACGGCGATCGCCTCCGCCTCCGAACCAAGCACGCGGGCAGCAGGCCCTATGAATTCGAGTGGCATCTGACTGAACTCCTCCGCTCTACGGTCCTATATCCACATAATTGGATAATCTACAACATCCCAGGTTGTATTGCACGGCAGCTTCATATCATACGTCAGCCCATAGGATATAATCCCGGATGAGCAAACAGCAGAGATCCATGGCTGAGGGCGACTGCCGACGCCGGTGACTGGGAATTGGAAGGATGCGCAACTGGAGATCGGCGCAACAAGCTGGGGGAGCACCCGATTCCGGCGCGGAAGCCTTGCCCCTCGGGTCTGCGACCGGATGGCCGCGAACCCTCTCATCAGGTCAGGAGCAGCGGGTCTTTCGTTGGATCAACGGCTGCGATCCGCGCCAACTCCAACATGCGTCTTGGCGTGACCGCTGTGGACGAGCGGGCGATTACGCCTCCACTTCGGCGGCGCTTTCGATCTGCTTGCATGCTCTGGAAGAACGGTTCTGGAATGCGGCTCATGTGGGCTGCCCAAAATTCGCATCTTCCAGAAGCTTCCAAATACAGCATCGTAGGATGCGGGGTGGAAACTGTTGAAGCCGTTTCCGGAGCTGGGAGTCCTCTCGCCAAAGTAGACGGCCTCGTCGCCGACTACGTAGAGTTCTACCCGCACGAAG
>CAXSEE010000039.1:13642-27470 GCA_964235615.1 uncultured Acetobacteraceae bacterium
GCTTCAATCCTGTCGATATTCGGATCCTGCGAGCCCGGCAGCGATTTCGGTCGATGCCCATTCGATGAAGATGCGTACGCGGGGCGAGAGCTGACGGCCTTCGAGATAGAGCAGGTATACGGGACTATCCGTCGGTGGATGGTCAGCCAGCACCTCGACCAACGCGCCTGTTTCCAACTCGTGCGCGACGCGGTAACGCGGCACCTGGACCAAGCCAAAGCCAAGCCGGGCAAGATTGGCGTTCGTCGCCGTTGCCGACACGGTGACGGACACCGGGAGCAAGACCAGGCGTGTGCCGGTGGCAGTCTGAAATTCGAGCGGCATGACCACTCGTGTAGCGGTGGACACGAAGCCGATCATCCGGTGACCCTCCAGCTCGTCAGGCGACTTCGGCACGCCATGGCGCGCGAGATACGCGGGGCTGGCGAAGGTGCCCTCGGAGAGTGTGCCGAGCTTGCGGCCGATCAACGGACTATCGGCCGGCTTGCCGACGCGGATGGCGCAGTCCACGCCCTCGGAGACCAGGTCGATGAGGCGGTCGCCCTCGCCGATATGGAGCTGGATGGCGGGATAGCGTTCGAGGAAGTCCGGCAGGCCAGGCAGCAGGTATGTCTCGGCGAACCTGCTGTGGACGTCGATCCGCAACGATCCGGCCGGCACCGTCCGGGTAGCGGCGGCGTCGGCGTCATCGATCGCCGACAGGATCGCCAGGGCGCGCCGGTAATAGTCCTCGCCCTCCGCCGTGAGCGTCACGTTCCGCGTGGTGCGTGCCAGCAGGCGGACGCCGAGATGCCGCTCCAGCTGCTGGACCGCTTCCGACATGCGCGAGCGCGGCAATCCGAGGTCCGAGGCCGCTTGCGCGAAGCTGCGCCGTTCGACGACGCGCGTGAAAGCCTGCATCGCATCGATCCGGTCCAACGATTGTTCCAGTTTTTCGGTTAGTGAGAACCGGATAACGCCTCTAAACGGCACCAGTCGTAATCCGTATGTGCTGGACCAGCAAGAAGGAGGCTTTCATGTCCGACACACAACGCTGCGCCATCGTTACAGGCTCATCCAAGGGTATTGGCGCCGCCGTGGCGGTTCGGCTGGCACGGGACGGCTTCGCGGTGGTCGTCAACTATGCCAGCGGAGCACAGGCCGCGGACGCGCTCGTGGCTAGGATCAAGGCGGCCGACGGACGCGCGATCGCCGTGGGGGCCGATGTGAGCGACCCCGCGGCGGTCACGGCGCTATTCGACCGGGCGATCGACACGTTCGGCAGCGTCGATGTCCTGGTCAACAACGCCGGGATCATGAAGCTGAAGCCGGTCGCGGAGACGGAGGACGCCCTGTTCGACCAGCACATCGCGATCAATCTCAAGGGCACGTTCAACGGTCTTCGCGAAGCGTCGCGGCGGATGCGCGATGGCGGGCGGATCGTCAGCTTCTCGTCGAGCGTCGTCGGGCTGTATCAGCCGAGCTACGCGACCTACGCGGCGACCAAGGGCGCGGTCGAGGCCATGACCCATATCCTCGCCAAGGAGCTGGGCAAGCGCGGCATCACGGTGAACGCCGTCGCACCCGGCCCGGTCGCGACCGAACTGTTCCTCGGCGACAAGTCCGACGAGCAGGTCGCGGCAGTGACGAAGATGATCCCGCTCGGACGGCTAGGCGAGCCGGAGGACATCGCCCGCGTGGTGGCGTTCCTCGTGGGGCCCGATGGCGGCTGGGTCAATGGCCAGGTGCTGCGTGTCAATGGCGGCGTGATCTGAGGGAGGCAGGTCCATGCAGATTGCCCTGGTCACGGGTGCCGCGAGCGGCTTCGGCCGCATGATCGCCAACGCGCTCGCCGGTGCCGGCCACACCGCCTATGCCTCCATGCGTGGCCTTTCCGGCAAGAACGCGCATCAGGTCGAGGAGGTCGGCGTCTATTCGCGGGAGCACGGCGTCGATCTGCGCACCGTCGAACTCGACGTGCAGTCGCAGGAGTCCGCCGATGCCGCGGTGAGCAGGATCATCGCCGAGCACGGGCGGCTGGATGTGCTGGTCCATAATGCCGGCCACATGGTCTACGGGCCGAGCGAGGCCTTCATGCCCGAGCAATTGGCTGAGCTCTACGACATCAATGTGCTGGGCTGTCAGCGTGTGAACCGGGCGGCGCTGCCGCACATGCGTAGCACCGGCCACGGCCTTCTCCTGTGGATCGGCTCCGGCAGTGTCGCGGGCGGCGTGCCCCCTCTGCTCGGCCCGTATTTCGCCGCCAAGGCAGGGATGGACGCACTCGCGGTGGCCTATGCCCGCGAACTGGCGCCGCTCGGCATCGAGACCTCGATCGTGGTGCCGGGCGCCTACACCACCGGCACCAACCACTTCGCCAATGCCGGCGAACCGGCGGATGCGGCCACCGCGGCGGACTATGCGCGCGGTTGGCCGGACGGCTTCGCCGACCGCATGCGCGACGCGCTCGCCGGCACCGTGCCGGATGACGCCGACCCGGCCGAGGTCGCGCGCGCCGTGGCAGCCATCGTCGACGCGCCATACGGCCAGCGTCCCTTCCGCATCGTCGTCGATCCGGCCAGTGACGGCGCGTCCGTGTCGTACGCGGTGATCGACCGGGTTCGCGAACAGTTCCTCGACCGGATCGGCTTCGCCGGCCTGCGGCATCCGGCGAACAAGGCCAAGCGAGAGTGAATTCGCGGCACGTGCCGATAATCCGGCGGCTACCCCGCCCGGCGCGTGCAGCCTCGACCGTTTGGGCAGGTTGGCTTGGCTGACCTGCTCGAATACGCCGCTCATGCGGCATCATCCAACAAAGGAGAGTCCAATGCCGTTCGCTAATTTCAAAGTGCCGCAAGCCGCTCTTTCGAAGACCCAGAAAGAGGAGATGGTCCATCGGACCACGGCCATGTTTGCCGAGTATTTCGGTGAAGCCGTCCGCCCCTACACCATGGTGCTGATCGAGGAAGTGCCCGATGGCGGCTACGGCCGCGCCGACGAGGTCTTTACCATCCCCGACGCCTACCGGGCGAAGGAGCAGGGCTGAGCAGCGGGGGGCCATATGGCCCCCCAACCCAATCCGCGGTAGGGCTCCGCGCCCGGCTCGAAGTGTGATCCTGAAAAACATGAGCTGGCTCAAGTCTGAACAGAATGCCGATGATCGAACGCCTGCAAGCCGGTTGATCGGTCGGCGCCGTCATCGTGGCCCAGGGATGGTCGACCGCTCCTCCCGAACGCGCGCCGCACGCCGCAGCCAAGCCACCCATCACAGGCTCACCAGGGACAAGCTCCTTGGTGGCGATCCCTAGCTCAACACCCAGTTGTCGAACTGTGCCAGCAGATCGGCGGGATCATGATAGATCGCGATGCAGCCGGCATCGCGCAGAGCCTGTTCCGGAAAGCCGCCGCACAGCACCCCGATCGTGCGCAACCCGGCCTTGTCCGCGGCCTGGGCGTCGTAGGGCGTGTCGCCGATGACCATCACGTCGGCCGCATTCATGCCGGGCAGGCGGGTCATCGCCGCCTCGAAGATGTCCGGGTGGGGCTTGGATTTCTCGGCGTCGTCCGATGAGGTTTCCGCGTCCACCAGATCCTCGATCCGCGCCAGTTTCTTGTAGGCCTGCAGCTCGTCCTGCTTGGCCGAGGAGGCGAGGACCCGTTTGATCCCTTCCTGCCGCAGCCGTAGGAAAAGCTCGCGCACCTCCGGGAAGGCGCGTATCTGCGACATGTACCGCTGTTTGACGATTTCGGTCCGGCGCGTCTCGATATCCTTGCCCTGCGCCTCGCGTTCGTCCTCGGAGAGGAACACCGGGAGCAGCTGGTCGCCGCCCTTGCCGATCTGCGCGCGTATCTTGCTGAACTCGATCTCGTGGCCGGACTCCGCGAAGGCGTCCTGCCAGGCCCTGGCGTGCAGATCCACGGAGTCCACCAGCGTGCCATCGACGTCGAATATGACTGCCTTGATCATGAACAGGCTCCAGAACCTGCCAGCCAACGTGCCGGGGCGGCCCGGAGTTGTTCAGGCGTGAGTTGTTCAGGCGAGAGTTGTTCAGGCGCTGGGCCGGTAGGCGACCCATTCGCGGGTGCCGTGCTCGAACCAGTCGGTCATCCGGGCGCCGTCCCAGCGGTAGCGCAGTTGGCGGGACTGCAGCACCGGCAAGGTCACGCAGTCCGGCCAGAACAGCCCGGCGGCAAGCCCGGCGGTCGTGCGCACGCTGGGATAGACCACGCCATCCGCGCCCTCGTCGCGCACCCGCCGCCCCAGCGCCTGTCCCGGCGCCCAGTTCTCCGGTGCGAGACAGCCTTCCGGGTCAGCTTGCCGGAGGTCGTGCAACCCGCCACCGGCGGCGCAGGTCAGCTCGCGGAAATCCGCGTCCCCGGCCGGCTGGTCGGTGTCGCGCATGAAGCGCTCGAAATGATAGGCGGTCTCGGCCAGCGCCACCTCGAAGCGGTCGCCGCAATACCACACGCCGAACAGCCCGTCCGAGAAGCGGCTCGGCCGCAACGGCGAGGCATGGGTAAAGGCGCCCATCACCAACGACGCGGTGGCGCCGCTGACCCGGCGCGGCACCGGGACCAGGGCAAGGTTGCCGATCTGGTCATGGATGCGCGGGTTGGTGCGGGACTCCGCCCTGGCGATCAACTCCCAGTCGGCGGGGTTGGCGATGTCCTCGAACAGATGGATCGGCGGGTAGATGGTGCGGATGATCCGGTGCGACTGCTTCCAGCGCATCCGCGTGGTCACGCTCACCAGCCGGCGCGCTCGGCGTCCAGATAGGCGCGCAACGCGGACAGGTCGGACGGCGCTCCCTGCAGCATGCGGTCGAGTGCGGAACGCCCCCCGAAGGCGAGGCTCGGCATGCGTATCCACTCGTAGCCGCGCTGGGGTTCGGCGAACATGTAGCGCAGCGCCTTGTGTATCCCCATCAGGTCGCCGAGCCGGCAGATCGTGTCATGCGGCACGGAAGCCACCTCGCCGGATTTCCAGCGCTGGAAGGTGCGCTCGCTGGGCGAGCCGAGCAGCCGGCGCGACTGTGCGCTGTCGAGCTGCCAGCGCGCGAACAGGTTGAAGGCGGCGCGCAGCATCGCGGCCGCTTCCGCCTGGGTCACGTCGTTGCCTTCCACCGTAGTCGGGGTCGTTGCGTCCAGCCGGTCGAGTGCCGATGCCTGCATGCGGGATTGCTCCTTCTGGCCAAATTCTGTAAACCATTCGCCAAATGACTTCAATATCTATTTAGATTGCCAAAAGGCGAAAGTTCTCGATGATGTCCTTCGACCTGTTCGCCGCCGTCGCGGCATTCGCCGCCATTGCCAGCCTGGTGATCTCGATCCTGGTGCTGCGCGCCGTGAACAATCCCCCAGGGGAAGAGGCGGAGCTGCTGCATCGCCTTGGCATCATGGTCGAGCGTGACCAGTCGACGCGGGCCGGAGAGGCGGAGACCGCGCGCGGAAGACTGGCCGAGATCGAGCGCGTGCTGATCGGCCGTGTCGAGCAGAACCGGCACGACATGAGCGAGCGGCTGGGCCAGCTCACCACCACCATCGCGCGCGAGCAGGGCGAGAGCCGGCTGAGCCTCGCCCATGCCCTGCGCGAGATGTCCGAGCAGTCGGCCGCGCGGCTGGCCGAGATCCAGGCCTCGGTGAACGAGCAGCTGCACGCGGCCGTCGAGAAGCAGATGCAGACCAGTTTCCAGCGCGTGCTGGAACAGTTCAGCGCGGTGCAGAAGGCGATGGGCGAGGTCAGCGCCATGACCGCCCAGATCGGCGACCTCAAGCGGCTGTTCTCGAACGTGAAAACCCGTGGCGGCTGGGGCGAGGCGCAGCTGCGCGCGATCCTCGACGACGTGCTGCCCACCGGCGCCTACGAGAGCAATTGCCGCCTCACCGCCGGCAGCAACGAGGTCGTGGAGTTCGCTGTGCACATGCCGATGCGCGGTGCCGGCAGCACGCAGCCCCGGCCTCTGCTGGCGATCGATTCCAAATTTCCGATGGAAGCCTACGAGCGCCTGTTGCAGGCGGTCGAGCAGGTCGATCCGGAAGCCGAACGCGCGGCGCGCCGCGCGCTGGAGACGGGCCTGCGGCTGGAAGCACGCAAGATCGCCAGCAAATACATCGTGCCGCCGATCACCGTCGAGTTCGCCGTGCTGTATCTGCCGACCGATGGGCTCTATGCCGAAGCCGCCCGCATTCCCGGCCTGATCGACGAGATCGGCCGTGTGCAGCGCGTGCTGGTGATGGGACCGAGCCTGATCCCGGCGCTGCTGCGCACGATCCACCTCGGCTACGTGACATTGGCCCTGGAGGAGAAGACCGAGGTGATCAGCCAACTGCTCGGCGCCACCCGCCAGGAGATGCTCAAGATGGATGGCGTGCTGGAGAAGCTGGGCCGGAACGCGTCGGCGATGTCGAGCTCGATCGAGGAAGCCCGGCGCCGCACCCGCGTCGTGGCCCGCAAGCTGCGCGGCATCGAGATCCCGGAGCCGGCGATGGCGGCGGCCCTGCTCGACCTTGTTGATCCGGGACCGGAGGAAGCCGATCTTCTGATGCCGCCGACGTAAGTCCAGGACGCGGCTATGGCACAGCCGTTCACACCACTACCAATCCAAAGCCGCCGCCGCCGCCAAGATCATGACCGATCGGAGCTGCGTAGCACACGTGGCGACCTCCAGTGATCAAGGGCGGCAGAGATGATCATATGGCAAAACATGCCATTTATGCCATTCTGCTGATGAATTAGCCGAAGGGATAATGATGGCTTCCATGAATGTCTCGCTACCCGACCCTATGCGTGATTGGGTGCAAGGCCGCATCGAAAGCGGCCAGTACGCGAGCGTCAGTGACTATGACGCGATCTGATCCGCCACGACCAGCAAGTGACCGACCAGCGGCAGGCATTGATAAGCGCCCTGATCGAGGGAGAGCAGGGCGGCATCAGCCCTCTCACGGTGTCGGATATCCTGGCCGAGGTATTGGCCGAGCAACAGGGCCTGAGTGACTAACTACGCTCTTAGCCAAGCTGCCGCCGCCGATATCCGGCAGATTACACGCCATACCCTGCAGGAGTGGGGAGCCGATCGGGCGAAACTCTATATTTCCGCGCTTCATCGGACGTTCGAGAAGATTGCGGTTTTCCCCGATCCCGGTCGGCCTGTGGAGGAGCGGCACGGATATTTCCGCTTCGAGAGCGAGAACCACGCCGTCTTTTACCGAAAACGTACCCCCGGCATCTTGATCGTGCGTGTTTTGCATCAGCGAATGCAGCCGGAGCGGCATCTTTAGCCGTGTTGCCTTGCTATGCAGCGTCAACAGGAGGCTCAGTGTAAACTACAGTGGTTTGTCCTTCTCGATCAACGCGGCGCGAGCTACACCACGTCGGCCAGGACGCGCGGGCAGGCTGGCGCACAGCCAAGCCAGCTTGATGGGACGGTGCGCGAGCTGCGCGGCATGATTGGTTCCGCCCGCGCCAAGCACGACCAACAGCAATGGCTTTGAACCGCGAGTATGTGCGGGGCCATGAGCTGCGCGCTATTATGATTAATGCTGGCCGCCATGCTGCCTTGGGGTGGCAGCACCTGGCTGGCAAGCCTTGCCTTAGTGAGCGCTGAAATGTAGGCGAGGCCATGATGCAGGATGCTAAACCGGGCCAATGGGAGCGGATGGTCCGACTCTACAAGGCGTGCCTCCCGGACAGCATGACGGGGCTGTGCGAGGCGGCAACAGCGGTCAGGACAATCCCGTCGTCCCGGCCTATTCGCCATGAGAAGGGATCTGGTAAATAACGGCTGGGCTGGCTGGGCCGGAACCGGGCCGAGGGCTAGAACCGTACCGATGGCCGACTTCTATTACGTAAGTCGTCCCGAAAGCGGGTCTATGCGCCGTGAAAGGGCGGAAGCCGTTTCGGATAAGGCACGAGAGCCTGAGCTACTTTCCGTCCAATTCAGCTGTAGCCCGCTTTTGTCCCGCCAAATGTGGCAGATACGGGCCAATCTGGACCAACTTTGCGTTACGTGAAGCACCGCGTCAGTAAGGTCGTACCAGCCAGCAGGAATGTCGACTGGACCAGACAGCACATCAGTTCTCCGTCTGAGCATCTCATCGAGACTGAACGCCAGCGGCGGGATTTCGGTCTGGCCCATTACAGGCTCTACGTCAGCAGGTAGAGCGGCAATTACACGTTGCACGCCGTTGCGGAAGAGTCGAACGCCCGGCGCGAGGGTGACTAATTCACGCCCATCGACGCGGCAGAGCCGGCCAGGGCCGCCGCTTACCTCGCAAACACGCCGCGACAACTCTTCAGCCAATTCGAGCGCGCTACGATATTTATTGGGAGCATCAACATGGAAACGCAGACTGCCAAATTTCTGTTTGACCTGCTGCGCCACGGGGCACGGAGCGCCGTCAGCGTGCGCTAGAGCCATAAGGGCTTCTGATAGAGCATCGATGATGCCGAACCACCCATCTCCGACCTGAAAACCCCAGCACATCGCTGTAGATTGCGCATTGTCATCGCGAGCGGCATAGAGTGCCGGATAACGTTGGCATAACAGATCGTCCAAAGCTTTTTGCATCTGCATGTGGAAGTCACCCAAACGAGTCAGCGCTTACGACGCTATAATTGAGCGATCATTATGTATGATGTTATACGCGAGAGCTTTGATAATGAGCATCTGACTTAATATCGCACTCTGAGCGCGGAAGTCGAAAAGCTTGAAGGAGGAGAGCCATTATGGTGTTAGATTGCAGTATTGGATCAGCGTAGACTGTGAATCGTTTGGTTCGGCAATGATAGACAACGCGGCCACGGGGAAAATCTTCGTACTCGTGCCAAATAATCGACTTCGGAAGATCGCGTTTAGCCAAGCCATTAGCGCCAAGGCGGCGCCATGCCTCCCAAACGGCAAAGTGTCCTCCGGCATGAGTTAAGAAGTCACCATAGCTTTCCCCATCAGCAAGAGGAGTCGTATCCCTCACGAGGCGAAGAGGCCCTGAACCCTCTTTTACACCCCAAAATATGCCAAGAAGCGGTGAATCTGTTCCATTTATCGTCATTTTCTGATTTGGTCTTCTTCAAGGAGGACCTCAGCTCGCCGTAAAATTGCTGTCAGGACTCCGCTTTCAAATGCTGACTGAAGCGCTCCGTCACAGAACCGATCCCGCCGCAACGCAACAGTTTGACATCAGTGCAATCATTGATTACATCATAGATATGCATGTCATTAGACACTCTGCCCCAGCCTCGATCACCATTCGTAACCTCGATCCGGACCTCAAGGAGCGGCTGCGCATCCGCGCGGCCCAGCACGGCCGGTCGATGGAGGCGGAGGCACGCCGAATCCTGCAAACTGCGCTGACGCCGCAGGACGCTCCGCCTATGCGCCACCTGTATGACCGGGTTCGCGCCCGCTTCGCACCTCTGGGCGGGGTCGATCTCGAACTGCCTCTGCGCGAGCCGGTCCGCGAGCCGCCCCGGTTCGACTGATGCTGGTGCTCGATACCAACATGCTCTCCGAGATCATGCGTCCCGAGCCTGAGCGCAAAATCGCGGACTGGATTGTCCGCCAGTCATCGGATGAGTTGTTCACGGCCGCAGTGTGCCAAGCAGAAATTCTCTCTGGCCTGGCCATCATGCCAGGCGGCCGTCGTCGCGCCGACTTGGAGGAGGCCGCGCGCGCCATGTTCGCCGACGATTTTGACGGTCGCATCTTGCCATTCGACACCGAAGCGGCTGCTGCCTATGCCGAGGTATTTGCAGCGCGCCGGAAGGCCGGGCGGCCGAGCGGGGCTGTCGATCTCATGCTGGCCGCAATTGCGCGCGTGCGCGGGGCAAGCGTGGTCACCCGCAACGTGGCCGACTTCCAGGGCGTGGGTGTGGCAATCCTCAACCCGTGGGATGAGTAGCCGCTCCGCTGGGCCGAGAAGCCCGAGAACCACCTCGCCATGTTCCATTTCGCTTGCGGTATCGTCGCCCGGCGCCATGCCTTACTGGGATAGATGCCTAGCCGCAAACCACTGGGCCAGGGCGGGCGGCAACCGTGCGTTGACAAGAAAAGCCCATCAGGGGATGCGCAAGACCGGATGATCGATTTGGCGCCGCATATTCGACAGACGCGGTAATGTCACTCGCTCATCGCGCTTTTCATACGACCTTCCGCCCGACAGGTCTTCAAGGGGTCGCGAGGCGACCCCCTGTGCCTCGATCAGCCCAAAGTCGCCATATCGATGACGAAGCGATATTTCACGTCGCTGCGCAGCATGCGCTCGTAGGCCTCGTCGATCTGGTCCATGCGGATGATCTCGATATCCGAGGTGATGCCATGCTCGCCACAGAAATCGAGCATCTCCTGGGTCTCGGCAATGCCGCCGATCAGCGAGCCGGCGAAGTTACGTCGGGCGAAGATGACGCTGAACGCCGCGACCGCGAGCGGGTCTTCCGGCGCGCCGACCTGCACCAGGGTGGCATCGCGCTTGAGCAGGGCGAGGTAGGGGTTGACGTCGTGCGCGGAACCCACGGCGTCGATGATGAGGTCGAAGCTGCGTGCATGGCCCTGCATCGCATCGGCATCCTTGGAGATCACCACGTGGTTGGCGCCGAGGCGCTTGCCGTCCTCGACCTTGCCCGCCGACGTGGTGAACAGGGTGACATCCGCACCCATCGCATGCGCCAGCTTGACTGCCATGTGGCCCAGGCCGCCGAGGCCGACCACGCCGACCTTCATGCCAGGTCCGGCCTTCCAGTGGCGCAACGGCGAGTAGGTGGTGATGCCGGCGCAGAGCAGCGGCGCCACCGCGGCGAGTTCGAGGTTCTTGGGGATGCTCAGAACGAAGGACTGGTCGACGACCACGGCCTTGCTGTAGCCGCCATAGGTGCGCAGCCCAGGGCTCTTCTTGTCGGGATCGTTGTAGGTGCCGGTAAAGGCGACCTCGCAATATTGTTCGAGCCCTTCCTGGCAGCTCGCACAGCTCTTGCAGCTATCGACCATGCAGCCGACGCCGGCGAGGTCGCCCTCGCGGAATTTCGTGACGTTGGCGCCGACCTTGGTGACGCGCCCGACGATCTCATGGCCGGGGATCACCGGGAAGACGGTGTTCTTCCACTCGTTGCGCGCCATGTGCAGGTCGGAATGGCAGACGCCGCAATAGAGGATTTCGATCTGCACGTCTTCCGGCCCCGGATCCCGACGCTCGAACTGAAGCGGCGCGAACGGCTTGTCCGCGGCGTGGCTCGCATATCCCGTGCAATCGAACATGTCCGTATCCTTGAATTGGGTCGGTCAGCACATGCACCGCCCGCAGCCGGACGGCAAGGCCTGGTCCATCACCAAGTGCCTATCTGGGAATACCTCGGGTCGGTTGTGACTCACTCGACGACGATCGAATTCGCTGGACGTCGCCGATGTGGACCACCGAGAACCGCGCTCGCCGCGACCGCCGAGCGCTTCGCTGTCCGAGTGATCTGACCGATGAGGAGTGGGTGCCAGCCCGGGTAATGCTCATGCACGCCGCTCGATCGGCTCGATCATCAGCATACCGCGAAAACAGAATGGGCTCACGCAGAAGGGGTTAGCCGCCGCCCTGGAGCGGGTCGGAATTCCGTCGCTCCGTGGGAACCGATCGCGGTGAAGAAACATCCTATTTTTGCCAGGCTCCTCCGGCACGAAGCGGCTTTCCTTGCGAGCAGCTGAGAAGGCCGGCATCGAAGTGGCTGCAATTTAATGATGCGCGAAGTGGCCCCAGGTCCCGACAGCTGCTAGACGCGATTTCATGCGTAATCCTTTGTATGTGTTCGCCGTTTCGGTCCTCCTCGCCTGCACTCCGGCACATGGCTCACCGGTGGTGCTCCATGTGACCCTGAGTGCCGCCTCCAAGGAGCCGGCATCCGGTCGCCTCCTCATCTTTGCAAAACCGTTGCGTGAAGCGCAGCTGGCCGTCCACGGCGGCGCAGTAACGAAAGTGGATTGGGATCCCCTGGACATTCGTGGCACGACGGTGGCGGCCCAGGACGTGCGTGGCCTTGCTCCAGGCTCGACCGTGACGGTGGATGCCGACGTTCAGACGTTCCCGACGCCCTTCTCCGCCCTCAAGCAAGGCCGCTACGCCCTCCAGGCCGCGCTGATCTCCGACGATTCCACGAGCTATTTCGATCGCGGTCCCGGTGACCGGACGAGCCAGGTCATAGAAGCCGACCTTCCAGGTGCTTCCCAGTCGCTCGTGCTCGGTCCCCCGCTTCCCGAAGAAGATCCGTGGCATCCTGCCGCCGCACCGCCCGAGGTTCTGACGAAGCTCGCTGCCGCCCGGCCCGACATCACCGCGCTCGAGTTCAACAGCCCTCTACTCAGCCGCTTCGACGGCCGGCTCATCCACATGCGCGGCTGGATCTTGACGCCGCCGGGCTACGCCGCCGGCAGCGGTCGCTATCCCACCGTCTACTGGACCCATGGTTTCGGCGCCACGAACACCATGATCCTGACATATGCAGCGACGATACGGGCGGAGATGGCCTCCGGCGCCCTACCGCCCATGATATGGGTGTTTCTCGATGAGGAGCTCCCGACAGGAACGCACGAGTTCGCGGACGGGGTGAACAATGGTCCTTGGGGTGAGGCACTCACGACCGAGCTGATCCCTGATCTGGAACGCCATTGGCGCATTGATGCCAGGCCCGGCGCACGCTTCCTGACGGGCAAGTCCTCAGGCGGCTGGGCCGCCTTGTGGTTGCAGGTGCGCTATCCTCATTATTTTGGCGGCGCTTGGCCGGTCGCGCCCGATCCCGCCGACTTCCACGACTTCACCGGCGTCGACCTCTACGCGCCAGGCGCCAACTACTATCACCATCCGGATGGGACGCCCTACGAGCTGATCCGGGACCATGGTCATCTCGTGACCACCTTGGAAGATTTCGCGCGGTTGGAGGCGGTGATGCGCCCCTATGGTGGACAGATCGGCTCGTTCGACTGGGCGTTCTCCCCACGTGGGGTTGAAGGTCGGCCACAGCCCCTGTTCGACCGCGCCACGGGTGCCGTGGACCCGTTGGTGGCGGCCTACTGGGGCGATCACTATGACATCGCCCGGATCGTGGAACGGAACTGGACGGCACTCAGGCCCGACCTCGACGGCAAGATCCATCTTGCCGTAGGCACTGCCGATACGTTTCACCTTGATGGCCCAGCACGCCGACTTGAGTCCGTGTTCCGGAAGCTCGGCGCGCATGAGGAGTTCCACTTCCTGCCTGGCCGGACCCACTTCGACGTGTATCAGATCGGGACCGACAAACAGGGTCTCGCTCGGTTGATCGCTTGGGAGATGTACGTGACCGCCCGTCCGGACGTGACCCTTCCTGCCGATTTACCGAAGCTGGTGGCAGAGCATGGGTAGTCCGCATCCCTTCCTGCTCGAGCTTTACGCCGATGGCGGATATTCGGGATCGCGGTTCCAGAGCGGTCCGAAACAGCTCATGCGGCAGGTCGACATGGAAATCATGCTTCGAAGGCTCTGCAAGAAAACCGAACGATCGCGGATCGACTCTAGGCCGGCCGATCGGGTTCGGCGCCGGGGATGACCGTGGCGACGCTGTCGGCCACGGCCTCCTTCTCCTTCTGCGGCAGCAGTCTCATGGTCAGTATGAAGGACGACAGGCACAGGCAGATGATGTTCTGCACGATGATCGCCCACTGCCTGAGCAGCACGCCTTAGATCAGCCAGGTGACGAAGCCGGTCACGGTGATCAGGTACATCTTCAGCGAGATGCCGTCGGTATTGCGTGACTTGATGATGCCCTAGGCCTGCGGCACGAAGCTGATCATCGACAGGGCGGCGGCAAACAGGCTGACGACCGTGACGACGTGCATCCTAG
>CAXSEE010000040.1:0-26553 GCA_964235615.1 uncultured Acetobacteraceae bacterium
TGGAGACGAAGCTGGCCGAGGCGCTGGCCCATCCCGGCCCGGTGCTGATCGACGCGGTCGTCAACCGGATGGAGCTGGCGATGCCGCTCAAGGTCACCGCCGAGATGGCCCGCGGCTTCACGCTCTACATGCTCAAGGCGGTGATGAGCGGGCGCGGCGACGAGGTCGTCGAACTCGCGCGGTCGAACCTGCTGCGCTGACCGGACCGGCAAGCCCCTGGCCTGATCTGACGCACTTTGAAGGAAACACTTGAGATGGATCAAATCGCAACCCCCATGGCCTTCTATCGAGGCGGCACGAGCAAAGCCGTTTTCATCGACGCGCGCGATGTGCCGATCAAGGACGAGAGGGACTTCAGCGCATGGATACTGGCAGTCTACGGCGCGCCGGACACGCGCCAACGGGATTGACCCGGTTCGGTGGACATCACTGATGCTTTCGCAGGAACAGCTCGAAACAGCCAACTCGAAGATCTAATCGAGCAAGCCCTTCAACCGTTCACCGGACCAGGTCAATCCCATTCGGGCGTGGTGCGGTCATCAACGCCGGCGAGTTCATCAGCGCGTGTCGTATTGCACTTGCTCACGAGCCTGTTTTTATACTGCAACATCTATTACGTCAGATCACGTGGATGTCAGCTCAGGTGGTTACGCGTATAGTTGGCAGCCGTTTCGACGAGAGCCTCCGCGACGGCATCCCAGGTAAAGCGTTCCGCGCAATGCCGCTGGAAGCACAGGAAACGATTACGAAGCCGAATTGGATCATGCTCGGCAAAGCTCGAGACGATGTTGGCAATATCGTCCACCGAGCCGAGCCTGCGTATGAAAAAATCGTGATCGGGAACCTGTAGGAAGTCCGGGACGATGTCGGCGAACGACAGGACAATCTGATTGCGCGAGATGTAGGCCAGTGTCTTGAGCTTGTGACCGGCCTCGAAGCGGTCAGTGATCAGGCCAAAGCGGATCGCAGCCCGGGAGGCTTCGTCGTCTGGAGCCTCGGCAGTGGGAAGAGCCTCGATCGCCTCGGCGGGAAGCGCTTCTGCCAGAACAGGGAGCCTGTCTGCCACGCCTGCGTAGCCACGCGCGAACGCAATCACGTCCCTGCGTTTTGGTGCCCAATCATAGGTGCCCGACAACACGAGTTCACGCCGCAATGGCGCGGCACGGTCTAGCGGGAGGACGGGTGGCATGCCCGGGATGGTGAGCAGGACATGGGGCGGCGTGGCGAGAGAGGCGACATAGTCGCGGTCGCGGCACGAGAGGGTCGCAATGGCATCCAGAGTTCCTGCGCGATAGAGGCGCCGCTCCCAGGATCCTGCACGATGTGCTGCGATGCGGGCGAGTCCGCTCGAGGGAAACATCGAAGGCAAGGCTTGGCTGGTGATGTTGTGCGCGATCAGGATTACCGGTCGCTCGAGATGCTTCAGCAGAACATCGAGCGGCTCCCACGAGCAGATCGCGAGATCGATGTCTCGCGGGGCGTCGCGGACCAGACGCCGGTTCGCCGATGAAGCGAAACGCGAGCGGTAATGTGGTATGCCGCGCAACAGGTTCGCGATCTCGTGCCAGCGCCCGACGCGCTGAGGATACAGGGTCACGACACTGTGCGAGGCAGCGCGCAGGGCGGAAATCGTCTTGCGGTCGAAGATCTCGTCTCCAGCGGCCCCGTCCGCCGGTGCCTTGCCAATCCAAAGGATACGCATCCATGCCCCTATCCGGCGCGTTAGACAAACTTGCGCGTAGTGCGAAAACGACGTTGTAGTAGATGACTGAACGGCTGGTGCCCGAGCGGGCAGCGCCGGCGAAACGGGAGCTAGCTAGAAGTGAGATCGCAATTCGTGGCTGAACGGGATGATGCGTCCACGGGTGAAATTAGAGACGGCAGGCCGATGTTGCAGGATCTCGCGGCCAGCCGTCTTCCGCCCGGTTTTCGCGGTCGTTCGGCTATCTTCGTACAGCTCTGGTGGATCGTGCAGGCGGCGCTTGTGCATCCCTCGCCACAATTCCTGTATGGCTGGCGGCGCATGATCCTGCGTCTGTTCGGGGCGCGGATCGGCAAGGATGTCCGGATCCGTCCCTCGGTTCGCATCACCTATCCGTGGAAAGTCGAGATCGGCGATCACAGCTGGATCGGCGACCACGTGGAACTGTATTCGCTGGGGCCGATCCGGATTGGCAGCAACGCGGTGGTTTCGCAAGGATCTTATCTCTGTGCAGGAACACATGACCATCGCGACCCGCTGTTCACCATCAGCGGCCATCCGATTACGGTGCAGGACGAGGCGTGGGTGGCGGCGCAGTCGTTCATTGCCCCTGGCGTCATCATCGGACGGGGTGCGGTGGTGGCCGCACGCTCCGTTGTTCTCGAAGACGTGCCAGACGGCATGATCGTCGCCGGACATCCAGCGCGCGTGAAGGGATCTCGGTTGGACCGCCCGGCAAAGAGATCCGGGCGGCCCTGACCGCTGGCTGCAGGTCATCTACAGGCTCGAAGCTCCGTCCACTCCTCGAGTATTCTGCAGGATTACATCGATTTCACGCCCTGCACGCCGCCAACTCGCCCATTCTGCACGATGGATCGCGGCGTTGCGCAACGCGCGGTAGCGCGTGTGGTCAGCCATAAGCACGTGGAGCTCCTCTGCAAGCTGCTCGACTGTGACATCGCCAGGAACCAGCAACCCTCCGCCCGCCTCCAGCACATCCGGCACGCCGCCCACAGCCGTCGCGATGACTGGAACACCCAGACGCAAAAACTCCAATATCGCAATCCCCAGCAGCTCGACACGCGAAAGCTGGCAGCCTAGATCCATGGTCTGAAGGGCTGCAACGAAGCGCTGCGTGTCTTCCGCCTTATCGATCGCTCCAAGAAACTCGACGCCATCCATCGCAGCGATCGCCTCGGGACATCGACCGATCACGCGTAACCGGATTGGTTCACCCCGGCTACGCAGGAGCCTTACGGCTTCCGCTAGCTTGTCCAACCCTTTTCTAAAGGGGTATAGGCCCACGAAGCCCAATGTAAACTCGCGGCCCACCCAGCCGTCATGCGGTGAGGGTGCGGGAACCGCTTCGTCATCGATGTTAGCGCCTGGCGCCACGACCGCAATCCGCTCCGGTGCCACATTATATTCCTCCACCAGATGACGTGCGGTGGATCGGCTCATGGTGATCAAGCGCGAGGCCTGCGCGTAGCCCTCGCGTTCCAACGCGATGGCCTTGCGCACCATGTCGCCACCAATGGTTTGATCTTCGACCGTCCCGTAGCCGTAGAAATACTCTGTCAGTGTTCCGTCAATATAAAAGCAAGGACTAATGCCAAGGCTTCGAAAGCGCTTGAGAAACCGTGGCCCGAAGATCTGGCTATTGTTCAGGATTGTCGTTTCCGCGAGCCGATCGATATGCTGCGACCACAACAGGTCGTGAAAGCGCTGGACAAACTTGAAGCCGCCAGCCTTCTTGGCTTGAAGCCTCCGCTCCAGTTTCCAGCGGGCGCCGGCGAACTGAAGGCGCGGGTTGAACCGGGCCTCGCTGTTCAGCGTGAACGCACCATCGAGAGTCCCTTCTTTCATGCCGGCCTGCGCGAGATACCAGGTGCTGCCGCTGAAGGAGCGGCGCAGCGATCCGTAGATCGGCGTCAGCAACCGCGCCGGCCGGTGTGCCGAATCAAGCCTCTGCCGGAGAATGACTTCCGGAAGGCCTTTAAGGGTTGGGATTGAATAGCACCCCATACTGGTAGGGGTTGCCATTGCACATGATCCCAGGCGTTCCATGACAGGATCGTTCATGTCAGACACTCTGCAAGCTTCTTAGGATTGGGTCAGTATCGATGATGCGCCAGCTCTGGCGAACACCTCACCTCGTGGACCGAGCGTAAGTGGCGCAAGCTCTCGGTCGCAAGTCGCTTCAGAGATAGCCCAGGGCGGCTCAGGTGGCGTCATAGACTGGGAGAAGTTCGATGTCTACCATGACATCTAAAACCTCCTTCAGCCAATCAGCCTCTAGCAATTCGTCAGTATGCCAAGTCAGTTTCACAGCGGAGGGTCCACTCATTGTGGTCTTCATCAATACAGGAGGGACTTGTCTTTGTGGAGGGCCAATGCGCGACGGGATCTAGATTTGATGTAAGCGGGAGTAGCGTGGACGCATCATGCGCGGTAGAACGCGTCCGTGTTCCATCAACTATATGCCGGGATTTTTCATGTTCGAAATCCAGATGCGTTTTACGGACCGCAGGCAGGTCTGGGATTCTAGCGTTTGGCATGGGACGTGGTTCAGAAACAGATTCTCGAAGTTCCGGTGGCAAACCGCTGATGGATATTCTGCCCCGACCGCATCTCGGATTACGGTCAAACAGCCGCAAGATGCGCATCCGGTGGCCTGCTTTCAGCCGCAGCGGTATGTAGACGGGATGGGATCGCGCGCTTGAAGAACTTTCTCCGATTCTTCTCGCTGACGACGGCCACGCAATTTTGTCTTGCCGTAAATCAGCTTGTGCTGCTGCCTCTACAATTGAGAGTCTGGGGACAGGAGGCGACCTCACACTGGTTCGTGATCATCGCGGTTGCTAATCTCGCAAGCGTGGCTGACCTGGGTCTACGCATGGCCGGGCACGCACAATTGCTCTCCAGCGTCGAGTCCGCGGACCGGATCGCGGAGCTAGAATTTCGCCGGATCTGGGCCCTGACGCGTGTCCTGATCATGGGAATGACCTCAGTATTGATCGCGGGCCAAGTCATCTCGTCTCTCATTGAAACTGGAACCTTCGAGCTTTGGGCGGCGGCGCTGACGATGGCGACAGCCCTGGACACGGCGTTGATCGTCAGAGGCTTCTGGCTCGATACGCTGGGCCACTTCGTCAAGGTCGAGGCTCTTTTCCTCGGGATGGTGTCCAGCCGAATCCTTCTCTCCATCCTGGCCATGCTGGCATTTCATGCAGGACCTGGAATCATCGCCTATCTCACGCTGGTGTCCGCGGCCGCAGCGGTAGCGCTGCAAGCATATGTCCTGCCCGAACCTCGCTGTTTGGCCCTGCTCGCGAACGGCATGCGCGATCTGCGATGGAAATCGCTCGGCATCGTGCGTTTTGTCGTAGCGGAGCCGGCATCCAATTGGATGCGCCTGAGCCTGCCCGTAATTGTGCTGGCGGCCGTGTCGTCGCCTCGCTTCGTCACGACCTACGTGGCCCTGCGTGCCATCTTCGGCATGGCGCGTCAGATCGTGAACCAGCTCGGCCGCTATGCCTCCATACGCTACGCGCAGTTCGTGGAGCGCGACAAGGCGGCCGCGGAAAACGTCGTGATCCGTTTCACGCTGCTGTCGACCCTCGCGGGATTGGCCGTGTCGTCTGGCGTGATTGCCGACCATTGCCGCCTGTTCCGGCTCTGGCTAAGCAGCGGCGATCCCGAAACCGAAAGTCTGATCGCACTGTATTTCGCGACCGGTGCCATAGCCTATGGCTATCAGGTCGTTGCGGGCGTCCTGATGCGGTGCGGAGATATTGTCGGGATCGCCAGCCGGCAATATGCATACCTGATCATGGGCGGGCTTACGGCCGGGATTGGATGGCTGTCAGGCTCGGCGGTCCTTTACCTGCTCATCCTGGCGGCCCAGGAGTTGTTGCTGGCCGGCTTGTTCGTCGGGGCAATCGGATACCGCGTTCTTCGTTCATGCCTTGCGGGGTTTGCCCTGGCGGCCGTGGTCGTGCTTTTCATGTGGACCGCGACCGAATTCAACCTTGGCGGCCTATTCACGAAAATCTCCCCGGCCGCTCTTGGCGGGAGCCTGGCGATAGCCGCCGCGGCCCTGGTCCTGGCATTGCTGGTCTATGTCGGCATTGATTTCCGTATATCCAACGGAGGCAACATCGGCGAGCGGAGGATCCGCTCCCCTTCCTGACTTTCGCTTCGACCCTCACGCCGAAAAGCGCTGGACCACCTGGAACGTCTCCTCCCGCGAAAGATGGCCATGTTCGGCCAGATATCTGGACGCTTCCTCCGTTGCGGCGGCTCGTGAATAGGAACCTCCGACAGGGTTCAGATGGCGGATCGGCACAGCATCGACGACACCCATTGCCCATTGGTTCCGTGCTGCGAGGAGTGGCCAGTGCATATCTACACCCCATCCATACTTCAGCTCCGGCAACGGAAATATCATCCTGAAGCACTCGCGGCGGAACGCGGTGAGCGGACCGACTTCGACATAGCGCGTAGCACGAGCCAAGCTAGCCCAACCCCGTCGTGTGACGTCATAGCCGGAGTAGGAGTTGAAGCGATGCGCGGGCATTGCGATCTTCAGGTCGAACATCTCACATGCACCGATGAAGCGATCGATGAAATGCGCGGGAACCTCGATATCATCGTCCGTCACGATGATCCAGTCATAGTCGGCAAGCTCAAAACGCGAGAGGATGAGGTTGACATTTTCCAGCTTGCCCCTTCCTCCAACGTCGCCCTTCGCTGTCGTGACCTCATGTCGTCCGCTCTGAAGTGCCGCGAACGTGGCGTCCATTCTGAGCTTCCGTTTCTCGGACTCAACGCCGACGATGAGTATCTTCAGCGCCTTCTGCGACAACAGGGACGTCTCGAAGCTTCGGTATCGCTTGCCTTTCCGCAGACGCATGTCGAAAAGACGGTCGCTCACGAAGCCGAACCTGCGATTCTTCCATATGTCGAGACCTCGAGACCCCGCCAATCCACTCGATCCATTGAAGAACATATGGGCAGATCGCAAAGCCTCCTCATGTTCCATACCGACCCTCCCCACGATTGCTCCGCTGTCGACAAGCCTAGCGACAAGACGCGCATTGGGGAAGCCAGGGCGGTGCGGTAAAAAGCACTTGCCAGTATAGGTCAGCGAGCCACAAAGGTGTTTTACAGTATGCGCGCCGGGCCTGTGTCGGTGCCAGCATGGTTGTTCCTGACGCTCGATATTAGCCGTGACAAAAGTCGAGGAGTTTCATAGACGTGGCTTCGAGAGTAGGTTTTCAGGCAGAAGTCGTAGGCGCCAGCGGCCGTCCGCATGCGGAGACTGCGCTCGCGGTGCTGGCCTTCTCGGCCATCTTCCTCCAGAAGCTTGGCCTAAGTCTGGCAGGTGGCGCGATCGGCATCGACGCCTTCATCCTTTGGGGCGTGCTGCTTTGGCTTCTCATGCAAGGACAGGCAGTCGTCGACCCGCTCCGGGCATTTCTATTCGTCACGATGATCGTAGCGGTCGTTCTCGGTCTGCTGCTTGAGTCCTTTGAGGGAACGGCGACGATCGGCTTGCCCGCCCTCCTTGTCTTCCTTAGCATGTACGCGACGATGCTGGTCAGGATCGACGTTACCCGGGCGGAGATGCTTCGGTGTCTGGACAAGTTCCAGGTCGGGATGGGTTGCATAGCTTTCATCGTAATTGGGCAGCAAGTCCTGCAATATACGGTCGGCAATCACTACTGGCCGAACCTCGGCCATCTGGTTCCCGATTTCCTGCTCATCAAAGGATATGCCTATCTGCGGCCATACACATGGAACTCGCCCTATCTGACCCCGAACGGGATCTTCTTCCTTGAACCTTCCGCGATGTCGGGTTTCATGGCCCTGGCTCTGGCGGCGGAAATCGTATGGTTCAAGAAGCCGTGGAGATTGGGACTTTTTGGGCTAGGTCTGGTTGCCGGGATCGCGGGCAGCGGTCCTACGATCGTGGCCCTATTCTCTCCTCTGCTCCTCCGAAAGATGGATCGACGCTTGATCAAGTGGGTGATGGGAGCAGGTATCCCATTGCTGATTCTAGGGATAGCCGGAGGAGCATTATCGCACTTGCTCGACCGCTCCTCGGAATTTTCCAGCGATAACTCCAGCGCCTACGCCCGGTTCGTCATTCCGCTGCACTCCACAATGGCCCTCGTGTCGGACCCGGCCTACTTCATCACTGGAAACGGCCCAGGAAGTTCTCCCAAGGGAAACAACGAAGTGCAATGGCCCATCAACAAGCTTACTTATGAATACGGCCTGGCAACGGCAATCGCATTTCACATCTTCCTCCTCGTCGCGACGCTCCGTTACTGTGCAAGCTCAACCTTGACGCTCATCGTGCTCGTGCCACATCTTTGCTTCGGCGGCGGCTTCGTCTCGCACACAAACATCATGATGCTCGTGATATTCGGATCCCTTCTACGAATCAAACCGGAAGTTCGAGCGGCTTTGTTGCCGCAGACCAATCGAATGCGGGATGATCGTCAACAGGCCTAAGCTACGGAGCTCACAGCTCAACCGACATCCGAGGCGATGAACAGGTGACGCCCTATGCTGCGATCCGGTAGGCGCGAACATAATCGATGGACATCCGCGCCGGAAAGCGGGTCGCCTGATCCGGAGGGCCGCCCCAGCTTCCGCCGACCGCAAGATCGATCAGGACGGCCATCGGCTTATGCAGACCGGGGTTCCTCATGCGTGCAACCTCCTTGTCATCGACGAACCAGACGAGGGCCTTGCTTGTCCAGAGAACGCCGTATGTCCGGCTTGGTGCTGTACCGTCCAGGCTGACCTTGAGAGTACGGAACGCCTGACGGGTTGCGCTTCGGTTGGCAGGCCAATGAGCTGAGCAATAGATCACGTCAGGATCCTTCCCCAGCATCTCCATCACATCTATTTCCCCTGGAAATTGGGGCGTCGTTACCGCTGGATCCAGCGGTGCCGCGAGCCAGAAGGCTGGCCACAGGCCGGCTCCTTGCGGCAGGCGCGTTCTGATCTCGAAATACCCATAGGCCTGGTGAAAGGATGGCGCTGTTGTCAGGAGGCCCGACGTATACGGCTTTCCGCCATTGCGATGATCATCGATATGCAACGTTTTTGCTGCCACGATGCTTAGCTTGCCGTTCGACTGCTCGAAGGGTTCAACGCCGTTGTAGGTGACATCGGAGTAGATCTGCAATTCACCTGGGAGCGTGTGCGACGAGGGTCCGGTTGGATCGCCAAAATCGTAGCTGGTCTTCCATCTCCCTCTTCCGGTCGTGCTATTGTACTGACTTACTCCATCTCGGAAGGTTTCCGAGAAGGTCAAGATCAACCTTGATCGATCCAGTTGGTTGCCGGTCGCTGCCCTTGACGTAGCCTGACGCAGCAGCAAGCCACCCAACAGCGCCAGGAGCAGACAAATACCAAGGCGCGCACCGGATGATCTGAGTAGAACGAGGCTCATGTGAGGGCGAAGGGCGCGAGATTGGCGAGCGCCAGGAGCACCAGCGTGAGCTTCACGCCCATCGCTTGCTCGAACCGGTTCGCGATCCTCGTTACGTCGAAATTTTCTTCCGCGTAAGCCCGTCCGGCCAGACCCGCCTTGTGACGCAGCTCATGGTCGGACCGCAACCTGTTTGCCGAGGTGACGAACGCTTCGGAGTCCAGCGCCTCCGCATGCAGGCCACCATTGCTTTCCATCAGCACCCTTGTCGCCAAATTGTGGGAGGGAGCTGACAACAGGATCGGCCGGCCGGAACAGAGATAGCTCAGCAGCTTGGACGGCACTGAAAACACTGCCGCATCGCTTTCGAGAAGCGCCAGCAGCACATCGGCGCTGCCGAGCATGTCGGGCATCTCTTCAACCGGCTGCAGCGGCAGCAGCGTCAGATTTCGTCTTGGCTTGGCGTGATGCTCGGCTTTAAGCCGCTCCGCATTCACCCCCGTCGCCACCACGACCACAGCCACCGCTTCGTCTGCGTCGAATGCGTCGCAGAGCGCAAGCAGCACGCCTGGATCATGCTTCAGAGCAAGCGTGCCCGTATACATGAACACGAACTTCTCGCTCAGCCCTTGACGCGCCGCCCAGGGGTTGCTCTTCGGTCGTGGAGAGATCGACGCCAGCATCCCCCAGTTCCGAATTACATGTACGCGGCTCTCCACCGAGGCCGGCAGGAAGCGCCTGAAGTCCGGGCTGATCAATACAATCGAGTCGCTGATCTCCAGCAGACGCGTCTCAATTCGCCTGTAGTATCGGGCGATCAAGGTGCCCATACCGCGCCAGCGGCCGGACAGCAGGCGTTCGATCGCCAGACCATAGAAATCCTGCACCCAGAAGACGAACCCCGCTCCACATGTGCGGGCAGCCCGACTCACTGCGCGTTGCGCATCGAGCGGCGTGTTGCCGGAGATGACCACGTCTGGCCGGAAGGCCGTAATTCGCCGAAACGCGGCCCGGCCATAAAGATGGTCAGCGAGACAACGCTGCAGGAACCTGTCTTTGCGGTAGGTCATACCGATCCTGATCGGCTCGATCGACAAACCCGCCGGGTCGTCTGGCAAGACGCGGCCGCTGCCTTTTGGTCCGGGATCGTCCGCAAAGAAGAAGTGGCGCACTACGTGACCGCGTTTGGCAAGTTCGCGCGACAGCTCGAACTGGAACGGATGACCGGCATAATCGTGGATCGCAATACGCATGCTGAGCGCTTCCAGAAATTTGTGAGTTGGACTGCCGCCCTAGCAGGCCGTGCTACCGAGACCGTCGCGCTCGGGTATCATCGTTATGTTGGGTGACCCTTCCTTGGACGCTTCCGGCTGTCCCGCAACCTGATCGGTGCGGACGTCGTGATAGCCGCCATAGGCACCGTGGCTATAGCGCGCGCAGGTCAAAACCGTTGCGATACGCGAGCGCGCACGCTCGGGAAAGCGCTGGATTGCCTCGGTAACGAGTGAAAGTGGCGTCTTCTCCGCGCGTACCGCAAACAGGATGAGGTCAGCCCATCGCGACAGCAGCACGGGATCGGAGACACGGAGCACCGGTGGGCTGTCGATGACGACGAGGTCGTAGGCGTGGCGGGCGAACGTAACCAGTGAACCAAATCGTTCCGAAGCCAGCAACGCGAAGGGGTTCGTCTGGCCGCCGCGAGAGAGCAGGCAGTGCATGCCGGACGGAGTGTCTATGGCGAGCCTCTTGTGGTCCGCCTCGAAACCGAGCAAGACGGCCTCCAGGCTAGTGGCCGAACCAACGGCAAGATAGCGGGCGAGGCTGGGCCGGTGCATGTCGGCTTCGATCAGAAGCACGCGCAACCCGTCTCCAGCGGCGCGACGCGCCAGACCTGCGGCGACGCTGCTCTTGCCTTCGCCGCGCTCGGCCGAGGTCACCAACACGATCTTGCATGGGCTTGAAGCGTTGATGTTCTGAACGGCGAGACGCAATCCTCGCAGCGTCTCGGCCAGCGGCGAGTGCTGCTGAGCTACCGCAAGCTCCACCATACCGGCGCGTTCATGGCGCGTAATGAACGGCAAGCTCCCCAAGCTCATCAGCCCGGTTGCACGTTCCAGGATATCCGGTGACGGGACCTTGATACTGATAAGATGACGCGACACGATCAGCAAAGCGGCGAAGAGCATGCCTCCGATTAGCCCGAGCGCCATGATGACTGGCGTCCGTGACGGCAAGGGCCGGCCGGGCGGGACCGCCAAGGAGATGATCCTGGCGGAGGTCGGCTGTCCGATGCCCAAGCGTGTATCCTCGGCGCGGGCTAGCAGCGTCTGGTAGAGGGCACGCTTGGAGTCCGCGTCACGAGTCAAGCCGGAGAGAGCGAGTTGCGCCATGCTGGAACGCCGAGCCGCCGTTTGCGCTTGATCGACTGCCTCCGTCAAGATGGCTACCCGTTGCGTGGCGGCCTGCAGGTCGCGAACGAGTGTATCCGAGACGCGTCCGGTCTCGGCGGCTATCTGCGCTCGCACGCTGCGAAGCGAATTCTCGAGATCGAGCCGCTTCGGGTTCCTGGAGCCGATGTTTCTGGCCTGGGCCAGTTGCTGCAATACGTCAGTCTCGCGCTCGTTCAGGGCTTGCATGACCGGCGAGGCCTGCAGCTCTCGCGAGGCGGAAACGTGATGCGAAGGGGAAGTACGCTCGCCGCCGGAAAGGTCAGGATTGGAGGAAAGTGCTGCCTGAGCTTGGATGAGCTCCTGCTTGGCCGAGGCGAGCTCATCTTGCTTGATGCTGAGCTGCAGTGTCGCAGTCGAACCAGCTTCTAGCGTCAGTACGTCGTGGGTATTCTGAAATTGCTGGATGAGTTGGTCGTCGGCATCCGCCTGCTTGCGGATGAAAGCGGCGCGACTCTCGAGATCAGCGCTCGCCTTCAGCGCTTCGGCATCCTTCGCCGCACCTTCCTGGGCGATATACTGCTCCATGACTTCGTTGACGACGTCCGCGGCGACCTGCGGCGTTCCGGCATCGAAGGCAACCGTGAGCGCCCGACTATTCTCGTTGCCGCTGATTTTCACGTTCGCGAGCAAAAACTCGACAGCTGCCGCATCCGAGTTGCCTGGAAGACGGCTGGTTTGGCTGGAACCGGCCGATCCGGCAACGTCCGACAATAGCGTACGCACGTGCGCCAGTGGGTTGCGCGGCGTCGGCACGAGACTGGGTGATCGACCCAAATCCAGCCGCCTTGCTACCGAAGCCAGCAGGGCGCGCGAGCGGAGGATATCGATGTCGGTGGGAAGGTCGTTCGCCTGCTTCCCAGCATCGTCAGGCGCAGTAGCAACGAGCAGCCCCGCTGCCTCGTAGCGCAACGGCAGGCTCGTGCTGGCGAGAAATGTCAGGACAACGCCGATCATGCCTGCAGCAAGCACCTGCCACTTCGCGCCTAACAGCAGCTGCGCGAGGACACGAGAGTCATTTGCTGCCGATATCGTTTTCACTTTGCCTGCCTTTCGTAGGTTCCGTCATATCAAGAGCATAAGTTTGACGCTACGATTTGCCCGAGTGAGCTCTTCGACATCTTCCTGCCAGTTCTACAGCGCTTATCGAGGACCCCGTGCATAAGGAATGCATGTGTTGGACGCTACCCATGCCGGCTGCCTGCCAATCGATCTGTAGCGGAGCAGATGCTGAACGATCTTGTAGAAATTGGCAGGAACAACCTTGCTTTATCCTGTAGCGATATAGATCAGAAGCTAAGTGGCTTGAGGGATTGCCATCTTTTGTCGCTAGGATCAAGTCGATCCCGCCATGGTCAATCAGTTGCCGGCATCGCGTAGCTTGATCCGCATTCTCTTACGCTTGTCTCCAAGCTCCTAGAAGATCATGTGTCGAAACACCCGGTTGAACTTCTGCCAGATGCTCGCAGCCATCGCGACGACAGCCCTCAGCTCGATTGAATAGAGTCTTGTCTATCCATCAAGAAATTAGGCGAACCGCCGAACTCTACAATCAAATTAATATTATCTGTTATCTAGAGATTTTTTTATTCGTCTTGCATCCGGTATGGACAAATCCAGGCCAATTTGTGCAGTATCCCTATCTTTTCTAATCTGAGGGGAAAGAATAAGATGATCATGTATACCAACAGACCCGATTGGGAGCTACAACTCCCGTATAAGTTGTTTTATTTTTCAGTTTCTCGTATGGGTTTAGTCTTCTGGTTGCCTTAATCGTATCATGACATTTTTAATGTTATTGCATTCAAAGGATCGCGAGGGTTTAGGTGTTCGAGGCATATGTCTCAGGGAACAGCGCAGTAGATGGAATGGCTGATGTGTAGCAGCGTTGGAACTGGCACGGTATCTGGTGATGGTGTTGAGGAGAAGTCCAATTTGGCACTATCCCGAACAAATAATATCAATCAGCTCGCCAATAAAGACAGGATTAAGCGAGTTTTCGATATTATAACGTCAATAGTCTTACTTACACTTGCCGCTCCCGCCGTCGTTTTGATCGCGATCGCGGTCGCTACAGATGGTGGGCCGTTGTTCTATGTCCATAATCGGGTTGGAAGAGGTGGCAGGCAATTTGGTTGTCTCAAGTTCAGGACCATGCGCGTCGATGCAGAAAAGGCTCTTCAAGAGTTACTGCAGAACGATCCACATGTTCAGCGAGAATGGCAAGTCAGCCGGAAGCTTCGGCGTGATCCCCGCGTCACTACGATCGGCCGACTGCTACGCAAGAGTTCGCTTGACGAAATACCTCAACTATTTAACGTTCTCGCCGGTGACATGAGTCTGGTTGGCCCACGTCCCGTCGTGATGGAGGAGTTGCTGCAGCATTATGATGTTTCTGCGGCACAGATCTATCTTTCCGTCCGTCCAGGCCTGACGGGTCTTTGGCAAGTCAGCGGAAGATCTGACAAGAGCTACAAGGAACGCGTTGCTCTAGACTGCGCCTATGTCGAGACGCTTTCCTTATGGAATGATATACGTCTTCTCTGTCGAACGATCGCCATAGTAATCCGTGGATCGGGCGCCTACTAGGGTTGATCATGGCCTTTACCTTAGCGGGTAAAGACCTCGTTGGATCACGAAGCTTTACTGAAATTGAGGATGGGAAAGAAGTATGCAGAAGACCGTCTTAGTCTGCGGCGCCGGTGGCTTTATCGGCGGACATTTGGTAACCCGGTTGAAAAGCGAAGGCTGTTGGGTACGCGGTGTCGACATCAAGCAGCACGAGCATGCCGCGACGCATGCTGACGAATTTGCTTTAGGGGATTTAGCCGACCAAAATTTCGTCCGGAGCGTGGTCGATCGTCCGTTCGACGAGGTCTATCAGTTGGCAGCTGACATGGGCGGTGCCGGTTATATTTTCACAGGTGAAAATGACGCCAACGTAATGCGCAATTCCGCAACCATCAATTTGAACATGCTTGACGCCTGTCATCGCAAGAGTGTTGGAAGAATATTCTATTCATCCTCGGCATGCATATATCCGTTCTATAATCAGGAGGATCCAGAAAATCCTCGATGCTCTGAGGACTCCGCCTATCCGGCAGCTCCTGACAGCGAGTATGGATGGGAGAAGTTGTTCAGCGAGCGTCTGTATCTTGCCTATGCTCGCAATTATGGCGTTAACGTGCACATCGCCCGCTATCATAACATCTTCGGGCCTGAAGGCACTTGGATCGGCGGCAAGGAAAAGGCTCCGGCCGCGATATGCCGAAAGGTGGCGATGGCAGCCCCCGATAGCGAGATCGAGATATGGGGCGACGGCCAGCAGACCCGGTCGTTCCTTTTTATCGACGAGTGTGTTGAGGGAACGATCCGCCTCATGCGTTCAGCTGTAAGTGGGCCTGTAAACATCGGGTCCGAAGAGATGGTCAGCATCAATCAGTTGGTCGACCTGATCTGTGACATAGCAGGCAAGCGAGTGATCAAGCGGCATATTGACGGACCGCTCGGCGTGCGAGGCCGGACCTCGGATAACCGGCTGATCCGAGAGCAGCTTGGCTGGGCTCCAAGCAAAGCACTGCGCGACGGCCTCCATAAAACCTATGGCTGGGTTGCCGATCAGGTCGAGCAGATGGCGGCCTCAATCAACAAGGCGGCCTGAGAAGACGAGTGTCCTACTCGCCCGATCACTGTGATGACCCAGGTTTCTTCCGGTGATGAGGCGGCGGCTTCCATGGCTGCCGAAGCCGGGTTTGTCAGCCTTTCCAGTGTGGCCGGCGCACGCGACAGCCGGCCTTCGCCCCTCGCAATCGCCGGGACAGCCGGTTGTCGTGCTGGCTGGTCGCTTCCCGGTCGACCGGCAGCCTAGCCAGTCCTCCCAGGTCAATCCAGCGGCGTCGGCCATGCCCTGCAGTTCGATACAGGCGTCTGCGATGGCGGGAGAGGCGAGGTTGCGCAGGCGCTCGGATGTGGGATGGATCAGCGAAGGCCGAAAGTTCAAACCAATCGTGTCCGCCATGACACCATGCGAATGTGCGGAAGAGTTTCCACAGCGGAAGGCAACGATGCTGGCTTGCCTATACGGGCAATGACGAGACAAAGCCTCGGATGGTTCAGCGGCATGTTCGTGAAGAAGCCGTCCATGTAGCTTGTTAACAGGAGATCGTTGCCCAATCCCAGTTCCATGCCAATGGTAAGTCGACGGAGCCAGCCGAGAAATTGTCGGCTGGTTTCCAGGAAATCCAATTCGAGCATGAAGCTTATCTCAGACATCCGACCATCATCCCGCTTCTAGTTTGAGATCTGTAACAATTGAAAAAAACTTATCTAGACAATAGTATCGGCCCGTCGCCTGCTTGTTCGTGATTTGTCTTGTTCTTGCAATATAGGAGATTGACTAAAGAAAGGTAGTAGAAATATCTTCCTGGTCCATGGCAGACTGATCCACTGCTTGCCGGCTTCTTCAGCAACATCTTTGTCTTCATGATCCCGCAACCGTTGCCTGTGCCATGGGTTTACCCTCCTATAGTCGTGAATTGGCTCGAGGGAGAAGCATCAGGATGGCCGGAACTTACCTCATCACAGGCGGCGCGGGTTTTATCGGACGTTATCTGTGTGAGGACCTTTTGGCGCAGGGCTATAATGTGCGCGTGTTGGATGGGCTTATCGAGCAGGTGCACGGGTCGGGAGCCTCGCCGCTTTCCGGCGATGTCGAGTTCATCCATGGCGACATCCGCGATGCGGCCTCGATCGATGCGGCGCTCGCTGGCGTCGATGGCGTTTTTCATCTGGCAGCCGAGGTGGGCGTCGGCCAGAGCATGTACGAGATCGCCCGCTACGTCGGCGCCAACGACCTTGGCACGGCGATCCTGCTGGAGCGGCTGATCGCGAGGCCGGTGGAGCGCCTGGTGGTGGCCTCCTCGATGAGCGTCTATGGCGAGGGCCTCTACAGGCGGCTCAGCGGGACCGATGACGGCAGCGTCCGGCGGATCCTGAAGGATGGCTCGACGCAATGGGATCCTCTCGACGAGGACGGCGGCAGGCTGGTACCGGTGCCGACCGACGAGACCAAGCCGGTCGATCTCGCGTCGGTCTATGCGGTAACGAAGTTTGTCCAGGAACGTAACAGCCTGATCGTCAGCCGCGCCTACGGCATGGAGGCGGTGGCCCTGCGCCTGTTCAACGTCTTCGGCCCGGGGCAGGCCTTGTCCAATCCCTACACAGGCGTGCTCGCCAACTTCGGTGCCCGGCTGCTCAACGGCCAACCGCCGCTGGTGTTCGAGGATGGTCGGCAGAAGCGCGACTTCGTGCATGTGCGGGACGTGGCGCGTGCGTTCCGGCTGGCGATGGAGCGCCCGGCGGCCGCAGGTCACGTCATCAATATCGGCAGCGGACGCTCCTACACGATCGGCCGAATCGCGGAGATGCTCGCCGAGGCCATGCAGGTGCCGGAGCTGACGCCGCATCTGCTCGGCAAGGCGCGCGCCGGCGACATCCGGCATTGCTTCGCGGATATCTCGAAAGCCCGCGCGCTGCTCGGCTTCTTTCCCGAACATCTGCTCGAGGACACGATCGACGAGTCCGCTGCCTGGATACGCAGTTGCACCGCGCCGGACCGTGGTGAGCAAGCCAGAAGCCAACTCGAGGCACGCGGACTGATGGCATGAACCGCCCGTTCGGTTTCGTCGAGTGGTTCCGCATCGGAGAATATGAGCGCGTAGCGGATGCCATCGCCGGCATGAAGGCAGCGGGGGCGACGTATCTGCGCACGCATCTCTCCTGGGCCGAATATCATGAGCCGGGCGGCAAGGCCTGGTATGACTGGCTGCTGCCGACCCTCGGCGAGGCGTTCGACCTGCTGCCCTGCGTGCATTACACGCCGCCGTCGATGTCGCGGAATGGCCGTTCCTCCGGCGCGCCGCGACGACTGCGCGACTATGCCGATTTCCTCGATCACGTGTTGACCCGCCATGGCGCCCATTTTCGAAACATCGAGTTGTGGAACGAGCCGAACAACCTGCTCGATTGGGACTGGCGCGAAGATCATGACTGGCTGCTGTTCTGCGAGATGGTCGGCGCCGCCGCCTACTGGGTAAAACAGCGCGGATGGAACGTCGTGCTGGCAGGTCCTTGTCCGTTCGACGCCTATTGGCTGGATCTGATGGGCCAGCGTGGCGTACTCGAACATGTGTCGGCCGTCGGGCTGCATGGCTTTCCCGGAACCTGGGACAGCGAGGCCAACAACTGGCGCGGCTTCGATGCGCATATCGGGGACATGCGCGCGGTGCTCGACCGGTATAATCCGCAGGCCCGGATCTGGCTGACGGAGACAGGCTATTCGACCTGGCGCGGCGACGAGGCGACCCAGGTCGAGCATTTTCGCCGCGCGCTTTCGGCACCGGCCGAGCGCCTCTACTGGTATGGCTGGCAGGACCTCGCGCCGACGGTGGCGACGCAGGAAGGTCTCTATTTCGACGTTCGCCACTATCATCTCGGTGTTACGGATTTCCAGGGAAGGCCGAAGCTGCTGCGCCGGTTGCTGGAGAGCCGATCTCTCACCGACCGGTCGCTCAAGGCGGGCGAGCTTGCCGCGTCCGAACGGCTGCCGGCAATGGCGGCGCCCCATGTTGCGCGCGAGGTGGCACCGGTGGTGATCCTGGGTGGCGCCGGCTTCATAGGCAGCAACCTGGCGGACTCTCTCCTGCGCGACGGTCAGGAAGTCGTCGTGTTCGACAGCCTCAGCCGCCCCGGGGTCGAGCGCAATCTCGCCTGGCTGGTCAACCGCCACGGCAAGCGCTTGCACCCGATCCTGGCCGATATCCGCGACCAGACCGCCATGGGCGAGGCCGTGGAGGGAGCGGCCGCGGTGTTCCATCTGGCCGCCCAGGTGGCGGTGACATCCAGCCTGGCCGATCCCCGGCATGATTTCGCGGTCAATGCCGAGGGGACCTTGAACATACTCGAATCGGTACGCCGATTCGCATCTTCCGCACCGGTCATTTTCGCCAGCACCAACAAGGTCTATGGGCAGCTCGCGAATGTTGCGGTGTCGGATGTCGGGGGAAACTACCTGCCAGAGGATGACAGGCTGCGCACATTCGGAATCGACGAGAGCCGGCCTTTGGATTTCTGCACCCCGTATGGCTGCTCCAAGGGCGTCGCCGATCAGTATGTGCTGGACTATGCGCATTCCTACGGGCTTCGCACCGCAGCCCTGAGAATGAGCTGCATCTACGGACCGCGGCAGTTCGGCACGGAAGACCAGGGCTGGATCGCCCATTTCCTCATACGCGCGTTGCGTGGCGAGCCGATCACGATCTTCGGTGACGGCAAGCAGGTGCGCGACGTGCTGCATGTCAGCGATGCCGTGCGTGCCTATCGCGCGGTGCTTGCGGGGATCGACCGTCTGAGCGGCCAGGCCTTCAACCTTGGCGGCGGTCCCGCCAACGCGGTCAGCCTGCATAATGTTCTCGCCGAGATCACCTCGGTGCTTGGGCAGGAGGCCGTGGTCCGCTACGAGCCCTGGCGACCGGGGGACCAGCCCTATTTCGTGGCCGATACCCGGCGCCTGGACGAAGCGGTGGGCTGGCGCCCGAATGTCCGCTGGCAAGATGGGCTGCAGGATCTGGCAGGCTGGCTGCGTACCGATCTGGATATGCCTCAGGCTCCGGTCCGGGGTCAGACGCCGCAGAAGACAAGACTGCTGGCATGAGCCGGCACCCGAAGCGGGTGCTGATGACGGTTGATGCGGTCGGCGGCGTCTGGCGTTATGCGGTCGACCTCGCGCGAGGACTGAATGAGCGCGGTATCGGATGCCTTCTGGTGGGATCAGGACCGCGCCCTATCGACGCCATGTCGCGAGCGTTGGCGGCCCTGTCCGACACGACGCTGATCTGGACGGATGCGCCGCTGGACTGGATGGCCGCCGATGAAGCCGCGCTGGAAGATCTGCCGGCGACGCTCGCGTCACTCGCGCGGGATCATGAATGCGACCTGTTGCATCTCAACCAGCCGTCGCAGGCCGCGGGACTGGCGGCACATCTGCCGGTGCTGGCGGTGTCGCATTCCTGCGTGCCGAGCTGGTGGGAAACCATGCGCGACACGCCGCTCCCGGCCGAGTGGGTCTGGCAGCGTCGTCGCAACCGGTCCGGCCTGGATCGGGCGGACGGTGTGCTGGCGCCGAGTGCCAGCCATGCCGCGGCACTGGCCAGGACCTATGGACCCATCGAGAGAATTTCCGTCGTGCATAATGCAACGGCCGCAGTGCCATCCGCGGCACATCCAACCGGGGACGACAAGGAACCCTTCGTGCTTGCTGCGGGCCGCTGGTGGGATGAAGGCAAGAATGCGCGTGCTCTTGACCAAGCGGCGCGATCATCGCCCTGGCCGGTGATGATGGCGGGACCGCAGGCCGGGCCGAACGGCGAGCTGTTCCCGATCGGGCATGCAACGTCTGTCGGTGAGCTGCCGTCCTCGGAGTTGCTGGGGTTGATGCGCCGCGCTGCGATCTTTGCCGCTCCCTCGCGCTATGAGCCGTTCGGTCTTGCGGTCCTCGAGGCAGCGACACACCATGCGGCCCTCGTGCTCTCGGACATCCCGACGTTCCGCGAGCTGTGGCAGGATGCAGCCTTGTTCGTCTCGCTGCAGGACGAAGCCGGTCTGGCTCGTGCCATCGCCACGCTGGCGGAGGATGCGTCGCTCCGTCGCAGCCTGGCCGCAAGGTCGGCGACGATTGCACGCCGCTACACGCCGGCGCGTCAGCTCGATGGAGTGCTGGCCGCCTATTCCGGCGTCATGGCGCGACACGAACAGGCTGCGTGTGGAGCCGGATGAGATGCGTTTCGTGCTCTATACCCACTCGTTGCGTTCGGACTGGAACCATGGCAACGCGCATTTCCTGCGTGGCGTGATGCGCGAACTCGAAGCGTCGGGCCATCGGACGCTGGCGCTGGAGCCCGAGGATGGCTGGAGCCGCGCCAATCTTCTCGCCGACCAGGGGCAGGGAGCCGCGAGCCGCTTCGAGGCGGATTTCCCGGAGCTGACGACGCAATCCTATGGTCCTGACTTCGATCATGAGGCGGCACTCGCCGACGCCTCGGTCGTGATCGTGCATGAATGGACCGATCCGGCGCTGGTGGCACGCATCGGCGCCATCCGCCGCCATGGCGGGCAGTTCACCTTGCTGTTCCACGACACCCATCATCGCGGGGTCTCCGACGAGCGCGCGATCGCCGGGCTGCGGCTTGCCGATTACGATGCGGTGCTGGCGTTCGGCGAGACACTGCGCGAGCGCTATCTGCGATCCGGCTGGGGACGCCGGGTGTTCACCTGGCATGAAGCCGCCGATACGCGGTTGTTCCGCCCGCTCGACATCGAGAAGCAGGCGGACCTCATCTGGATCGGCAACTGGGGAGACGGGGAACGGGAGCGCGAACTCGATGCGTTCCTGATCGAGCCGGCGCGAAGTCTGCGGCTTTCCGGCGTCGTGCATGGCGTGCGCTACCCCGAGGCGGCACTTCGGCGCCTCGCGACATCCTCGCTGCGCTACGGCGGCTGGATCGCGAACGCCGATGCGCCGGCGGCTTTCGCGCGCCACCGGATGACCATGCATGTGCCGCGTGGACCCTATGTGCAGGCGCTGCCGGGCATCCCGACGATCCGCATGTTCGAGGCGCTGGCCTGCGGGATCCCGCTGGTGAGCGCGCCCTGGAGCGATAGCGAGCGGCTGTTCCGGCCAGGTGTCGATTATCTGACCGCGCGCGACGGCGACGAGATGGCCGGGCATCTGCGCGCACTGAAGCATGATCCCGCCCTGGCGGCGGAAGTGGCGCGGAGCGGGCTTGCGACCATCACGGCGCGTCATACCTGCGCCCATCGCGTGCGCGAGTTGATGGTGATCCTGGCCGCATGCGGCAGGGACGATGCCGATCGGCAGCATGCACGGGGCGAGGCCGGATGAAGATCGCGCTCTACGGTTCCAGCCTGCTGTCGTCGTACTGGAATGGCGCGGCCACCTATTACCGCGGCATCCTGCGCGCCCTGGCGGCGCACGGCCACGAGATCTGCTTCTACGAGCCGGACGCGTTCGATCGGCAGAGCCATCGCGACATCGCCCCTCCATCCTGGTGCAAGGTGGTGGTCTATCCGGCGACGGCGGAGGGCGTCCGCCACGTGCTGGCGCAGGCCGGATCCGCCGATGTCGTCATCAAGGCGAGCGGTGTCGGCTACGGCGATGACGACCTGCTCTCGGGGATACTGATCGCCTCCCATGCCGATGCCCTGCGCATCTTCTGGGATGTCGATGCGCCGGCGACCCTCGCCGAGATCAGCCAGGCCGGGCATCCGTTGCGCGGGGCGTTGGCGAAGCTCGATCTGGTGCTGACCTATGGCGGTGGCGCTCCTGTGGTGGATGCCTACAGGGCGTTCGGCGCCAGGGCCTGCGTGCCGATCTATAACGCACTTGATCCCGAGACGCATTTCCCGGTGGCGCCGCAAGCGAAGTTCGCCGCCGACGTCACCTTCCTTGGCAACCGGCTGCCGGATCGTGAAGCGCGTGTCGGGAGCTTCTTCCTGGAGCCGGCATCGATGTTGCCGGACAGACGCTTCCTGCTCGGCGGCTCCGGCTGGGCAGACAAGGCGGTTCCGGACAATGTGGCCAAGCTCGGCCATGTCTCGACGGAAGAGCATAACGCGCTGAACGCGAGCGCCCGCGTGGTGCTCAACATCAGCCGCGACAGCATGGCGGCGACCGGTTTCTCGCCCGCAACCCGTGTGTTCGAAGTGGCCGGCGCCGGCGCCTGCCTGATGACCGACGCCTGGGCTGGCCTCGGATTATTTCTCACCCCTGGCGAGCAGGTCATCGCCGTTCGCGACGGCGCCGACGTGGTGGAAGCCCTGCGTGCCCTGAGCCCTGCCGATACGGCGCGGATCGGACATGCCGGACGGCAACGTGTTCTGGCGGAGCATACCTATGACCGTCGCGCCGTCGAGCTCGACCGTGTGTTGACAGGGGCTCTCGCCGCGAGGCGCGACGGGTCCGCCGCATGATCCGGCCCAAATCGACCATCGTCGTGCTTGGATTGTCGCTGAGTTCGTCCTGGGGCAACGGGCATGCGACCACCTACCGCGCCCTGCTGCGCGGCCTCGCCGGGCTCGGCCATCGGGTGCTGTTCCTGGAACGTGACGTGCCCTGGTATGCGGAACACCGGGATCTGCCGCAGCCCGATTTCTGCGAGCTTGCCTTCTACCGGGATCTCGACGAGCTGCGGGTCCGGTTCGGACGCCATATCAGCGACGCGGATGCCGTCCTGGTCGGCTCCTACGTCCCTGACGGCGTCTCCGTGCTCGATCTCGTGCTTTCCAGCGCCGGCGGCCTGCGCGCGTTCTACGATATCGACACCCCGGTGACGCTGGCGGCCCTGGAACGCGGCGACTGCGCCTATCTGGCACCGGCGCAGATCGCCCGGCTCGACCTCTATCTGTCGTTCTCCGGAGGTCCGGTGCTGCGGCGCCTGTCGGAGCGATACGGCGCCCGGCGGCCTCGCGCGTTCTACTGCGCCGTGGACGAGACGCGCTACCGTTCGGAAAGCCGTGCCTGTCGATGGGACCTCGGCTATCTCGGCACCTACAGCGCGGACCGTCAGCCGGTGCTCGATCGCCTGCTTCTGGAGCCCGCACGCCGGCTGGCCGATCGCAGGTTCGTGGTCGCGGGTCCCCAGTATCCGGACGGTATCGTCTGGCCCGGCAACGTGGAACGGATCGAGCATCTGCCCCCTGCGGCGCATGCCGGCTTCTACGCGGCCCAGCGTTTCACCTTGAACGTCACCCGCGCCGACATGGTCGCTGCCGGCTGGTCGCCCAGCGTGAGGCTGTTCGAAGCCGCGGCATGCGGCACCCCGATCGTCAGCGACCGCTGGGCTGGCCTGTCGGACCTGTTGCCCGATGGCGAGGCGGTACTGATCGCCGACGATACCGAGGCGGTGGTCGACTTCCTGGTCTCGCTCGATGAAGCCGGGCGCTGCGCAATCGCGGCAAAGGCGATGGCGATCGTGCTCGCCGGCCATACCGGGACGGCGCGTGCCCGGGAACTCGAACGGTATATGGCCGAAGCGGCGGACACGAACTGACCTGCGGCGTCGGTCAGGCTTCGAGGGTGATCCCGTTGAGCTTGACGTGCCAACCGAGCGCGCGGGCAGCCACTGCACCGACATAGCCGTCAGCCGGGATCAGATGGGCCATCTGCCAGTGGCGGGCCTCGTTCGGAGCGCCCGCGACACGCAACAGTCGAGCGTCATCCCGGCCAACCGATACCTCGAAGCTGTCGATCGGCAGGCTCAGCCCGATCCCGACCGCCTTCATGAAGGCCTCCTTGCGCGTCCAGACGTCGAATGCATGGCAGGCGGGCAAGGCGGCCAAGGCGACCTGCTCATTCTTCGAGAACATGGACACGACGCCGGAGAGGTCGGTGGAGTGCCGCATCTCGATGTCGAGACCGACCTCGAAGCCGGCCGATACCGCTACCGCGGCCAACTCGTTGGAGTGGCTGAGATTGAAGAACAAGGGTGGCCGAACATCTCCCGCAAGACGAGGCTTGCCGTTCTCGTCCTCGGTGAGACCGATCGCGGCCGCATCGATGCCGAGCAGGCCACCCAGCACAATTCGAAGACCCGCATGAGCGGCGATGAAGCGGGTGCGGTCGCGATCGAAGACAAACCGCGCGGCCCGGATGCGCTCGGCATCCGAGAGCAGGTCATGGTGGTGGTTCGGGATGCAGGATGAGCAGCGCCAGACCCAGACCTGAACCTCATCCGCTGGCAGCAAGGGCACGTCCAAATCCTGTCCGGCGCCGCCGATCACTGCAGGGTTCGCAGTCCCGAAGTGAGCCTGAGTTCACACGCAGGACTAGCAGATACCTCGCGGTGTCCGCTACCGAAGAGGTCATTACGCTTGCCGGACTGGTGCGCTGTAGAAGCTCTTGGCCCTATACGCCACCTGCGTCCGGTTGGTCGCACCCATCTTGCGCATGATGTTGCGAATATGGACCTTGACCGTGCTTTCGCTCATTCCGAGCTCGTGCGCGATGATCTTGTTTGCCTTGCCCTGCTGCAGATGTTCCAGGACCATGATCTGTCGCGAAGTCAACCGATACGCGGGCGCCGTTGCAGGCGCCTCGCGCACCGGATCCGGCTCGCTGGCGGGCAACAGGTCGAATGGTGCGAACGTCCCGCCGGCATGCACGAAGCGGATGGCGGCGACGATCGTCGGGATGCCCATCGACCGCGTCGGGATGAAGCCGTGCGCGCCCTGCTTCAGCACGTTGCGGATCGTCCTGGATTGCTGGGCATCTTCGGCATCGGAGAGGACGATCACGGGCATGCCCTGAAACGAGCGACGCAAGGCGGCGATGTTGTCGATGATCTCGATCTCGGAAACATGGGAGTAATAGATGATCAGATCGAAACGCCGATCAGCGGTGAGGATGCAATCCTGGACCGTCGGGAACGGCAGCATGGTGAAGCGCGGCTGTAGATCATCGAACGCCTTGACCAGGCACTCCTGGCTGAAGCGATGGCTGTCGATCAGGCCGATGCGAAGCACGGTGCCGACATGATCTGCAAGGTCGATCTGGGGATGGCCAAGCTTTACAGCGAAAGTCGATGCCAGTCCTGCCTGAGTAACGGGCGCCCCGACGTCGAGAGAGTCTGGCTGGCAGGAATGATCGAAAGAGGTTGGATGGATCCGTGCTGAATCTATACTCTCCAACATCTCTAGTTCCTTTCGGAGGTCGCACGCGGATGTGCCGCCTGCGCTGGAACCGTTAGTAAGGCTCTATTTGTCAAAATGCTGTAGCTAAATTGCTTGCTCACATTCTTTTAACGATACTGAACTAAATTAGGTATCAATACTCTCTTAGTGACGTTATAACGCCTGGTGATTAAGAGTCTGCCTTGTCAATAGAGCTCGTTTCTTTGTTATTACTAGGCTTGGTCACTACTGGGTCCGGCCGCGGGAGCCTGACGTACCCGGCCTCTGGCTCGCCGCCGCGCATTCTCGAACGGGCACTCAGGCGGGAGATCGGATCAGGCGCTTGATCGCGCCGCGCGGACGGCCCGAGGCGAGGCCGATCTCGTGGTCCTGGGCTTCGAGTATCCTCTTGGCCGGCTCGTCGCCATCCAGCCCGACCAGTTCGGCAGCAGGCACCCTGCGATTCGAGCTTTTCGAACCGTCCTCGTAGAGGATGTCGAACATCACGAAGCTGCTGAGGATACGTTTTTTCGGTGGCATGGCAGGCTCCAGGATCGTGCGGACATTCCGCTCAGGCCTCTCAAGGGAGGATGCGGCTCACAGCGGCAACTCGTCGGTGATTACCGTGAAGCCGGCCAGGCTGCAGGCGCCGAAGGTGGTGGCGATGGCCACATCGGTGGCGTCCCGTCCGCGGGCGACCAGGATGCGTCCGATCCGCGGCACGTTGTTGCGGGCGTCGAAACTATGCCAGGCGCCGCTCAGATAGACCTCGAACCAAGCCGCGAAATCCATCGGTCCGTAGGGCGGCTCGGTGCCCATGTCGCCCAGGAAGCCGGTGCAGTAGCGCGCCGGGATGTTGAGGCAACGGCAGAGGGTCACCGCCAGGTGCGCGTAGTCGCGACAGACGCCACGCTGGTCTCGATGGCCGCCCGAGGCGGTCCGTGTCGAGCTGGCATGCTGGTAGTTGAAGACGATGCGCGCGTTGGTATAGTCGCAGACCGCCTGCACGCGCGCCCAGCCGGTTGGTCCGCTACCGAACAACGCCCATGCGATGTCGGACATCTCGTCGGTGTCGCAGTAGCGGCTGCCCAGCAGATAGATCAGGACGTCGTCCGGCAGATCCTCGACCTGGTGCTGCAACGCCTCGGGCGAAAGCACGTCGGGCAGACCGGTATCCCGTATGACGAACTCGGTGGAGATGACCAGGCGAC
>CAXSEE010000041.1:0-10485 GCA_964235615.1 uncultured Acetobacteraceae bacterium
GCGATCTACCTGATCCTCGGCATGCTCTACGAGAGCTGGATCCACCCGATCACGATCATCTCCACCCTGCCCTCGGCCGGGCTCGGCGCGTTGATCGCGCTGATGCTGGCCGGCATGCCGCTCGACGTGATCGGCATCATCGGGCTGCTGCTGCTGCTCGGCATCGTCAAGAAGAACGGCATCATGCTGGTCGACTTCGCGCAGGGCGAGGAGCGGCAGGGCCGGTCTCCGCGCGACTCGATCTACGACGCCTGCACGCTGCGGTTTCGCCCGATCCTGATGACCACCGTCTGCGCCATTCTGGCCGGGGTCCCCCTCATGCTCGGCAGCGGCATCGGTTCGCAGATCCGCACGCCGCTCGGCTACACCATCGTCGGCGGGCTGCTGCTCTCGCAGGTGCTGACGCTGTTCACGACGCCGGTCATCTACCTCTACATGGACCGGCTCGGCCGGGCGATACGCTCGTTCGGGCACGGGGATCGCCGCGCGGCGCAACCCGCCGAATGATGCGGCTGGCTTCACTTCAGGCAGCCCGCGTCGCTGCCGCAGCGGTCTTGCTGTGCGGATGCCAGCTCGGCCCCGTCTACCGCAAGCCGGCTTTGGCCATCCCCGCCGCCTGGCAGCAGGCGCCGCCCGGCACGATGGCGGCCTGGCCCGCGCCCGACTGGTGGCGCGCCTTCGGCTCATCCCAGCTCGATACCCTGATGGACAAGGCGCGCGCGGGCAACCTCGACCTCGTGGCCGATGCCGCCCGGGTGCGGCAGGCCGACGCACAAGCGCGGATCGCCGGCGCGCCGCTGCTTCCCTCGCTGGGTCTTCAGGGCCAAGGCGGCGCGCTGCGGCTGCTGAACAACACCGGACGGGAGCGGCACTACATCAGCCGACAGGGCCTGTTCCAGGCCAGCTACGAGCTGGACTTCTGGGGCAAGAACCAGGCGGCGCTCGAAGCTGCCGAAGCGACCGCGGACTCCAGCCGCTACCAGCATGAAGTCGTCTGGCTCACGACCTCGCAGGCGGTCGCGAACACCTACTTCGCCATCCTCTCGCTGCGGGAACGGCTACGGATCGCCGCTGACAACATTGCCCGCGCGCAACACGATCTCGATGCCACGGTCGAGGCGGAACGGCAGGGCATCGTCCCGCAGATGGACGTCGTCGCCCAGCAATCCGTGGTGGCCAGCCTCGTCACCGTCATGCCCCCGCTGCGCCAGCAAATCACGCTGACGCGCAACGCGCTTGCACTCCTGGTCGGCGAGCTGCCCGAGACCCTGCAGCTTGCCGACGAGTCGCTCGAACAGATCCACCAGCCGCGGATCACCGGCGGCACACCGGCGGAACTGCTGGCCCGCCGGCCTGACGTCCAGGCGGCCGAAGCACAACTGGTCGCCGCCAACGCCAACATCCGGGTTGCCCGCGCGCAGTTCTTCCCATCGATCGACATCAACGCCAACGGCGGCATCGCCAGCTACGTCCTGTCCCACTCGACTGCCGGACCGCTCGGCGTGTACTCCCTGCTCGGATCGTTCACGCAGCCTCTGTTCGAGGGCGGCGCGCTGCGTGGGCAGTTAGACTCCGCCAAGGCGCAGTATCAGGCCGCCCTGGCCGGCACCTACCAGAAGGCCGTGCTCTCCGCTCTCAGCGACGTCGAAGGCGCGCTCGCGGGCGTGACGGAAGCTGCCGACGAACAGGCGGCACAGCAGGCCACGCTCAACCTCGCGCAAAGATCCAACGGTCTCGCAACCGGCGCGTTTCACGGCGGCACCAGCACCATCCTCGCCGTCTTGCTCAGCGAGACGTCGCTCTATACGACCGAAGATGCCCTCGCTCAGGCCCGCCTGGCTCATTTTCAGGCAATCGTCGGCCTGTTCGGCGCGCTGGGCGGCGGCTGGCATGGGTGAAGGTGGCTGTCACGGACTTGTGGTGGCCGGACGGCTCGCCTCCCGTGCAAAAACCGCCGCCGCCTCGTCGGCAATTTTGACATCGTTGTCTTTGTTGATGCCGGCAACGCCAATGGCACCAACGACCATGCCGCCGTCGCGCAACGGCACGCCGCCGCGCAACGCAAGCAGATTGGTCGTGACGAAGGCGGTCCGGCCCTGATTGGTGTTGTTCTCGATCTCGATCGTCGGCCGCTGCAGGAGGGCTGCGGCATGCGCCTTGCCGATCGCCAGGTCCGCGCTGCCTGGCCGAACGCCATCGAGACTCTCGAAGGCGACCAGCGTGCCGCTGCGATCGACCACGGCGATCGAGCAAGGTGCCGCGAGCCGTTCGGCACTTGCCGTCGCGGCGCTCAACGCGACCCGTGCACCAGCCAAGGTAACGACCGGGACGGATTGCACCAGCGATGCAGCACTACAGACGGAAGCCGGCATCATTGCGAGGCATCCTGACAAGAGCGTGGTGGTTAGACCGATCAAGATCGTTCGCATCGGCTGTGACCTTATTCAAGTTGATACCGGCATGAGACCATTTTGTCTCCAACACGGAAATAGTCTGCCCGTGTCGGTTGAAGGTTCACGCAGCGCACATCCGGCCTCCGATCCCACGGGTTCGGAGGCCGGATCAGGGCGATCTTTACAGCTATGTTGCCGCAGCCTGCTAGTGGAGAAAATCTGACGGAAAGAACCGTCGGATTTTTCCACTAGCCGTTGATCTGGTGGGCCGATTTACCCGACGCTTGGAAACCAAGCGTCGGGATCGGGCCACTAGGTCAGTTTGTACGACAGCGCGCCCGTTCCAGCCAGCATTCCGCCGTCGACGATCAGGTACTCGTTGCGAATCGGTGTCTTCTCGAAGAAGTTCTGGAGCACCTCAAGCGTTCCGGCGGCATAACGTGCCTGAGCCGACAGCGAAGTTCCGGACATGTGCGGGGTCATGCCATTGTGCGGCATGGTCCGCCAGGGATGATCGGACGGTGCTGGCTGCGGATACCAAACGTCGCCGGCATATCCGGCAAGTTGCCCGGATTCGAGCGCGCGGACCACCGCGTCGCGGTCGACCAGCTTGCCGCGCGCGGTGTTGACGAGGTAGGTGCCGCGCTTCATCTGCGCGAATATCCTGTCGTCGAAGAACTTCTCGGTCGACGGGTAGAGCGGCATCTGCAGGTTCACGATATCCACGGCCTTGACCAGCGACACCGCATCGGGATGGTAGGTCAGTCCGAGCTCCGCCTCGACCTCGGGACGAAGGCGGTAGGGGTCGGTGTAATGCAGGTGCAGGCCGAACGGCTTCAGCCGCCGCAGCACCGCGATCCCGATGCGGCCGGCCGCGACGGTCCCGAAATGCATTCCCTCCACGTCGTAGCTGCGTGCCACGCAGTCGGCGATGTTCCAGCCGCCGCCGGCTGCGTAATGGTGCGCCGGGAGGTACCGGGCAGATGGCCGTAGGTGATGCCGAGATGGAGGTCCTGGCGTTTCAGCCGACGCAGGATCTCCTGCGCGCTGAGCGAGGCTGTTTCCAGGGTAAGGTTCGGGATCAACCGGCGGAACTCGGCGGCGAGCAGGGTGACGGCGCCAACCGTCGAGGGGACCGCGCCGATGGCGAGATGGCCGCCAGGCACGGCACGGATCAGGTCCGCCTCCTGTCTCAGCCCGTCCAGCGAGGACAGGACCTGCCGAGCCCAGTTCAGCACCCGCGCTCCCGCCGGCATTGTCGCCGGCCTGGACGGCGCCTTGGCCGGGAGCCGGATCGGGATCCAGGGAAATCCCTAGCGGCTCAACGTCGGAAGTCCGAGAAGGTGTACCGCGTCGACCTCGAACAGGCCTCCAACGAAAAGGGCATGCGTATCGTTTCCGCTGGGACTGCCGGCATTCGCCTGGTCCGGATGGGATATGAATTCGAGGAAGGGCTTGAACGACATGCCCGGTGCGAGCGCGATGCCGTAGTTCACCTGGTAGGAAATTTCCGATCTGCTTGCCTGACCGTGGGTGGACTTGGCCAGGATGTCATCGACCCGCTCCGTTGCACGCGGGTTCACGCCGAGCAGAGATATCGCGACCCCTACCGTGTCGTTGGGCCGAGCAGCGAAGATCCCCTTGTCAAAGGCTCCGGCGAAGACGAACCGCTCGACGTCGGGCTGGCCACTGGTGCTCCAATTTGCGCCACCGAACATGGTCAGGCCGCGGTCCGACTTGTCAGGACGATAGACCATCTGCTGCGCCTGGACATAGACCTGGCTGAGATCGCTATCCATCTTCGTTTTGCCGGCGGACTGGAAATGGTTGTTGCCGCCGACCGCAGAAAGGGGATCGGTGTAGCGGCCGGACTCGTAAAATCCGCCTACGGAGAAGGCGCGGGGAAGCCGATCATTCTTTATTGTCGTCCGGTAGCCGAGTTGGACCGGGATGGTAGCGCCGTCCGCATCGTTCAGACCCCAGTCCGGACCGGGGAAGCCGCCGTGGTTCGTCCGGCTGAGGACCGGCTCGTTCTCGAACACGCCGATATCGGTATAGAACGCTCCGACGATCCGTATCTGTGCCACGGCGGCCCAGGACGACGTGATATAGGGCGGATAGCCTCTGTCGAACGTATAGGCGGCTGGGGTCCGGCACAGACTGGTTATGAACGTGCAATAGAGTTCGGACCCATCGAACTGCGTGTAGGCGGGAATCCGGCCCACGCGCAAGTTGACCTGCTTGTCGAACAGGCTCTGCTCGTAGGAGAGTTCGTTGAGGTGCAGCCCCGGACCATTCCCCGCGAAGATCCGGTTGTTCAGGTAGGCGCTGCCTGAATAACCGAAGAACGGCTCGCCCTGGAGATCGGAAAGGATGAAGTGGACGGCTCCGCCCTTCAGGCCAATGATGCGGGCAAGGTCGAGATCCAATCCGAGCGAGGTATATCCTTCGAAGGATGAGCCCTGTTTGTATCCGCCGCTCGCGTCGGCGATCTCCTCGGAGAGGTCTCTGGCAATGATGTAGATGCCGTCATCCGCAAGCCGGTGTCCGAAATCGTGGCCGACTGGCCGCAGGTTGAAGAGGTAACCTCCTGTGGTCCCGGAAGCGGGCAACGCTTCCAGGGGCTCCAGCGGGATGAGAAGGGATGGGGCGCTGGTGCCGGTCTGAACCTGTGCCACGGCTAGAGTAGGGAACAGGATCAACACGATAGACATGACACAGCGATATACCACAACTTCTCCTGGATTTTTCTGGCTCAACTGTCATCAGAGCAGCGGCGGCGGCCCCCGGACATCGGCAAGTTGGTGCGGTCGGCGTTCTGAGCCTGGTCCTGGTTCACGGCATCGTTCCCGCACCATTGCCAGCAAGTCATCCAACAATCAACGTTACCGGCATGCCGATGAACGGAATTCGGTCAGAGCGGGCATGCCGCCGTTCATTTCCTGGCAACCGGTCTCGTCACGCACCTCAGGCGGGTACGACGGCCAAGCCGTCCTTCGGGAACCGGCTGATCACCGAGACGTCGACGTTCAGGTGCCGCGCCGCCAGAGACGGCGGCGCGTGCGTCAGCCACCGCGACAGCGAGATCTCCGAGAACCGGCTCGCCCTGAAGATTTCCGGGAATTGCAGATCGGTGCTGCAGGTGTTCTGGATGTAGTGGCCAAGGCTCTTCTTGACGTAGCCGAATCGCCGGCGCGGAAGTCCGCGGTCTGCGCCTCCGGGCCGGTGTTGAAGGCAGTTACGCGCGCCTCGCCCTTGATGTAGTACAGCCACTTGTCCGCGTTCGGGTGCCAGTGCATCTCGCGCGGCGGTTGGCGTGCATGCAGGCGGCTGTCCTGGTCATGGAGTTGTGGTGGCCGGATGGCTCGCCTCCCGTGCGAGAACCGCTGCCGCCTCGCCTGCGATTTTGACATCGTTGTCTTTGTTGATGCCGGCAACGCCAACGGCACCCACGACCATGCCGCCGTCGCGCAACGGCACGCCGCCGCGCAACGCAAGCAGATTGGTCGTGACGAAGGCGGTCCGGCCCTGGTTGGTGTTGTTCTCGATCTCGATCGTCAGATCCTTCGCATCGGCCATGACCTCGTTTGTAATGATTCCCAAACGATAATACCACTGTCTTGGTCGAGCCTTGCCTGAGAAGGCCGTTGAAGCGCTACGGCCAGCACAACGGACATTCCGTCAGCGCCTGTTGGCGATAACGAAATGCTCCGTTGCGTGCCTTATGCTGCCGCCGTCCGCGAACGATCAGACGGGAACCACATTGGGGGCGGTCGGCGAAAGCTTGCTGAAGACCGACCGATCGATGTTGAGATTCTGCTCGACCATCGCCGGCGGCGTGTGGGCCATCCAGTCGGAAAGAGCGACATTCTTGTAAAGGTCGGTCTTGAATATCTCCAGGAAGACGAGTTGGTCGTTCCCGGTGTTCTCGATGTAATGTCCAAGGCTTTTCTTGACGTAGCCGATGTCGCCCGGATTGAAGTCGGCGGTCATTGCCTGCGGACCGGTGTTGAAGACGGTCATGCGGCCCTTGCCGCGCACCCAGTACTGCCATTCGTCCGCATTCGGATGCCAGTGCATCTCACGCATACCGCCCGGTTCGATCGTCACCATCGCGGCTGCGATCGTCTTGGAGGCGTGGAAATTGCTCGAATCCGCGATACGGACCGATCCCCCCTTCGTCTGCGAGTTCGGCTGCATGCCGCCAAGGTCGAAGACAAAGGATTGCGCCGACATTCCGCCTGAACCTGCTGCTGCCTTCTGATCGTCCCGCAGCGGCCCCGGCACCTTCCCGGGAAAGATCCATTTCTGGGTAAGCGGGATGTTCTTGAAGGCGTCCGCAGACACGCCGAAATTCTTGGCAAGCACTTCCGGAGGCGTATGGGCGAGCCAGTCGGTGATCAGGAGCGTGTTGTCTTCGGAAGAGTTGCCCTCGTCGAACGCCAGGATGAACTCGGTCCCGTTCGGTCCCATGCCCTGCAGGGAGTGCGGCAGGCCGGCTGGGAAATACCACAGGCCACCCGGGCCGACATCCGCCACCTGCGGTTTGCCGAAATCATCGAGGATCGTGATCCGGGTGGTGCCGTTGCTGACGAAACCCCATTCGGCCTGCTGATGCCAGTGCATCTCGCGGATGCCGCCTGCATCGAGGCGCATGTTGACGCCGGCGATGGACTTGGAGATGGCGAAGTCGCTGGCCGTGACCTGCCGCGCCCAACCGCCGGCCTGGATGCGGCGGTGGGCGTTGTTGAACGACGCCCAGAACAACGGCATGCCGAGAACGTCGGTCGGCGGCGGATCGCCGAAGGAGGGGAACTGTCCCTCGAGGACCGGGTTACGCGGACCTGGGTTGCCCAGCGTCTGCTTGCTCGCGTTGACCGCGCCCTCCGGCGGTGAGTCGGGGTTGCCGAACGTAGCCGCGTGCGCGGCACCCGCCGCGCCGATGGCTCCGATGGCGGCTAAAAGCCCACGCCTTGCGAGAGGGTCCATGTTCGATACTCCAGATGATAAGGATCATATTTATTGGATTATACGATTTAATCAAGTAAACTTATCTCCATGAGCAATGATCGGTCGCTCGACCCTATCCTCCTGCGTTCCTTCCTGGCCGTGGCGGACACGCTGCAGTTCACCGCCGCCGCCCGTCGCCTCGGCACGAGCCAATCGACGGTAAGCGAGCATGTCGCCCGCCTGGAACGCGCCGTAGGCCGGTCGCTGCTGCTCCGCAACACCCGGCTGGTGGAGCTGACCGCCGATGGCACCGTGATGGTCGGCCTCGCCCGCGACGTCATCGCCGCCCATGACCGGACGCTGGCCTACTTCGATCCGCTGGTGCTGCGCGGCGGGCTGCGGCTGGGCATCTCCGAGGACCTCGTGCTGTCGCGCCTGCCGGAGATCCTGCAGGTGTTCCGGGCGGCCCATCCCCTGGTGGAGCTGGAGCTGGTGGTCGGCCTCAGCAGCCAGTTGCACGAGAAGCTGGAGACGGGGGCGCTGGACCTGGTGTTCGCCAAGCGCAAGCCCGGCGACACCAGCGGCGTCACCGTCTGGCAGGAGCGGCTGATCTGGCTGGCAAGCCCGGAGATGCGGCTCGATCCGGAGCAGCCGGTGCCGCTGGTGCTGTTTCCCGGCGCCAGCATCACCCGCAAGGCGGCGATCGATGCGTTGAACCGGCACGGGCGCGCCTGGTACCTCGCCTTCAGCAGCGACAGCCTGAGCGCGCTGCTGGCGGCCGTACGGGCCGGGTTCGGCATCTCGGCGCAATCCCCGGTGCTGGCCAGCAACGTCCTCGTCGCCATGCCAGACGAGGCCGGATTGCCGCTGCTGCCGGTGGTCGACGTGGTAGTGCTCGGCCGCAGCCACCGGCTCGACGGTCCGGTCGCCGCACTGGCCGAGGCGATTACCAGCAGTGGCGAATTGCTGAAGACATACTGACGGATCGCAGGCAGGTGCGGCTGATGGGAAGCAGGACGTTACCCGTTTACGTAGTCAACCAGCGCGCTCGCGACATCTTTCGTCTTCGCGTTGCCGCCGAGATCAGGCGTCTTCGGCCCGTCCTTCGATGCCAGCAATTTGGTGATGGCGGCCATGGTCTCGGCCGCCGCGTCGCTCTGTCCGAGATGATCCAGCATCATCGATGCGGCCCAGACCTGAGCGATCGGGTTGGCGATGCCCTGCCCGAAAATATCGGGCGCCGAGCCATGCACCGGCTCGAACATCGAGGCATACTCGCGCTCTGGGTTCAGGCTGGCGGAGGGTGCCAACCCCATCGATCCCGCGACCGCAGCACCCAGGTCGGCAAGCATGTCGCCGAACAGGTTGGTGCCGACGATGACGTCGAACCGATCGGGATGCTGAACCAGGTTCGCGCTCAGGTTGTCGATGTGCATCTTCGCGGTTGCGACATCGGGATAATCGCGGCCGATCTCGGCGAACCGCTGGTCCCAGTAGGGCATCGACCAGTAGACGCCGTTCGATTTCGTCGCGAGCGTGATATGTTTGGCCGGACGGGCACGCGCCTGGTCGAATGCGAAGCGCAGGATCCTGTCGCAGCCGCGCTTGGTCACCAGCGAACCCTGGAATACGAGCTCATCCTCGAAGCCGGCATAGGCGTGGCCGCCGATCTGCGAGTATTCGCCCTCGTTGCACTCGCGCACGATGATGAAGTCGATGTCCTCCGGTCGCCGGTCGGCAAGCGGCGAGCGAACGCCGTGCAGCAGGCGGATCGGACGCACGCAGGCATACTGGCGGAGTTGCTGGCGCAACGGCACCAGCATCCCCCAAAGGGAGACATGGTCAGGCACGCGCGGATCGCCGACCGCCCCCAGCAGGATCGCGTCCTTGTGCCGCACCTGCTCCACGCCGTCCTGGGGCATCATGGTTCCGCTCTTGAGAAAGCGGTCGCAGCTCCAGTCATATTCGTCCCAACGGAACCCGAAGCCGTGCCGTCGTCCGACCGCCTCCAGCACGTCGATTGCCGGCGGCATGACCTCGCGGCCGATCCCGTCTCCCGGCAACACCGCGATATCGTAAAGACGCATATCGTTCTGGCTCATGGTCGCTCTTTCGCTGAAGTTTCGATATCAGCGATGTCGCAATTCTCCACCGGTTCGGCCAATGCCGTATCGGCATCATTGCATAGATCGGATGCATGCCCGCATGGACCTGACCTGGATCGAAGATTTTCTGGCCCTCGAGGAAACAGCCAACTTCTCCCGTGCCGCTGAACGCCGGCACGTGACCCAGCCCGCCTTCAGCCGTCGCATCCGCGCGCTCGAAGACTGGACCGGCGCCACTCTGTTCGATCGTGGCAGCCACCGCATTGTGCTCACCGCCGCTGGCCAGGCGTTCCGCGGCGAAGCCACCGAGCTGCTGCGGCGTGCCGGCGTGGCTCGCGACCGCGCGCGAGAGGCCGGCGACGGCTCGACCGCCTCGATCCGGTTCGCTTGCACGCACCTCCTCTCCTCCATTTTTTTCCCGCAATGGTTGTCGCAGATCGAGCTCCAAGCGGGATGCGAGTTCCGCTTCCAGTTCCTGGTCGACAACATGATCGCGTGCGAGCGCATGATGTTGCGCAACGATGCCCGCCTGCTGCTGTGCCACCACCATGAACGCGCCACCTCCGAGCTCGAGGCTGGCGCCTTCCGGCGCGTGATGCTGGAGAAGGACACTCTGGTTCCGATCAGTCTCCCTGATGACCATGGTGCACCTCTGCATCCGCTCGCCGACGCCGCGACCCGACCGGTCGCTTTCCTCGCGCATCGCCCTGAATCCGGCCTCGCCAGGATCCTGACCCGCTCCGGCGTCCTCGACCGGCTCGACGACCGCCTCAAGCCGGTCTTCAACGCCCATGCCGCGCTGACGCTGCTGACGATGGTTCGCGCGGGCCGCGGCATGAGCTGGATCCCGCTATCCTCCGTCGCCGCCGAGCTCCAGAGCGGGGCGCTGGTTAGGGCCGGCGACCAGGACTGGGACATCCCGATCGAGATCTGCCTGATCCGACCGAAGGCAAGACAGGAGGAAAGTCTGGAGGCGTTCCTCAGGCACGCGATCGCACTCCACGACGCTGCCCGCCTGCTTTAGAGACACCAATGGC
>CAXSEE010000041.1:10585-25677 GCA_964235615.1 uncultured Acetobacteraceae bacterium
CTGCCTAATGCCAGTGCTGATAATGAACCAGCAACGGTACTAGAAGTGCGGTGAGAAGGCCGTTCAGGCCGATGCCCAGCGCCGCGAATGCCGCCGCGGTCTCATGCATCGGCGCCACCTGCGCGGCTGCGACGCCACTGCCGGCAACACCCGCCGCCAATCCATGCGCGCGCCAGTCGCTGATCCGCATCCGCCGCAGCATCTGCTGCCCGGTCGCCGCCGCGACGATGCCGCCGAGGATCGCAAGGGCGGCGGTCAGCGCCGGGATGCCGCCGACCTGCTGCGAGACGGCCATGGCGATCGGCGTCGTGACGGCCTTGGACAGCATCGACAGTGCTACCGCCCGCGAGCCGCCCAGTGCCCAGACGATCGCCACACCCGACACGATCGAGGTCAGTGATCCGGCCAGCAGCGCGAGGCCGATGCTGTGCAGGTTCGCCCGGACCAGGGCGAGGTTCTTCGCCAGCGGGACCGCGAGCGCGATCGTCACCGGCCCGAGCAGGAAGTTGATGAACTGCGCTCCGGAGAAATACTCCTTGTACGAGGTGCCGCTCACCTCCACGATCGTGCCGACGAGGAGCATGGCGATGAGCACGGGATTGACGATGGCCGAACCGCCGCAGAGCCGCTGCACTGCCTGTCCGATCGCGTAGCTGCCGAGCGTCACGACCAGCCAGAGCAGCGGCGCCGCGGCGAGCGGCGTCCACAAATGGCTCAGGCTCGCGTTCAGCATGACGATGCCTCGCTGGCGACCCTCGCAAGTGTGCGTGCCTGCCGCTTCTCCGACCAGCTCATGGCCCTGTTCATCACGAAGCCGGTGACCGCGAGGCTCAACACGGTCGAGCCGATGACCGCCGCGACGATCGGCATCCACTGCTGTCCCAGCAACGACGCCTCGGCGATGATCCCGACGCCGGCGGGCACGAACAGCAGGCCCATGTAGGATATCAGCGTCTCGGCGGTCGTCTCCAGCGCCGACGGCGCGGCGCCTGGCCTCCTGCCGCGGCAGGCCAGTATCGCCGCCAGGAGGAACATGCCGATCACCGGTCCGGGTATCGGCAGGCCGAGCGCGTCACGCAAACCCTCGCCAATCAACTGGCAACCCATCAGAGCGAGTATTGCAAGCAGCATCTGCCTCTCCCAAGCGGCGCCCGGCCGACCGTCCGCGGGCACCGGCGGAATAGGTGACCAGGGCTTGCGGGCGGAATGCCGCCAGTGGCAAAACATTGTTGCGCAAAACGGCAAGGTGCGGAGCTGATGGATTATTTCGCGGCGATGCGGTCCTTCGTGCGCGCGGTAGAACTCGGCAGCTTCTCCAGGGCGGCCGAGGAAGCCGGGATCAAGGTCTCCACCGTGTCCCGCTACGTGACCGGGCTGGAAGCCGACCTGGGTGCCGCGATCCTCAACCGATCGACCCGCAGCCTGCATCTGACGGAAGCGGGCCAGGCTTTCTACGAACGGGCCGTGCGGGTCCTGCAGGATGTCGAGGAGGCGCGGGACACGACCCGATCCCTGAATGCCCGGCCGCAGGGACTGCTGCGCGTGGCACTGCCGGGCGCCTTCGGCCGACGTCATGTCATGCCGCATATGCGGAGTTTCCTGAGCGCCAACCCGGATGTCCGGCTCGACGCCACCGTGGTGGACACGCCGGTCGATCTGATCGAATTCGGAATCGACGTCGCGGTGCGCATCGGCGTGATGGCCGACTCCGCACTCATCGCCAGGCGGCTGGCGCCTGAAGCATCCGTCCTCGTCGCCAGCCCCGCCTATCTTGCCAGGCATCCCGCGCCGCGGACACCGTCGGACCTGACCGGCCACGAGTGCCTGTTGTCCGAACCGCGATCCAGCAAGGCGTGGCACTTCAGGGATGCAGCGGGCGACGCGCCTTCGGAAATCGAGGTCGGCGGGAGGATGCGCACGAATGATCTGGAGGTGCTGCGGGAGGCCGTCATCGAAGGCGACGGCATCGCACTTCTGCCCGCCTGGCTGTGCAACGCCGATCTGCGGGATGGCCGGATGGCCCCCGTGCTGGCGCAATGGCGATGGCTGCCGCCGCCGGGCTCGGAACGGGCGATATGGGGCCTCTATCCGCCCAAGAAGATCGTCTCTCCGAAGGTCAAGGCCTTTCTCGCGTTCCTCGCCACCCGGTTCGGCCGCTCACCCGACTGGACGCCGGGCCAGTAAGCCTATTTGCGCAAATATGCTTTGCCGCCGGCGGTCTTACTGCATGGACCGGTGGAGACTAACTCCTCGACACGGCGGCTCACTCGATGCCGCACGCAAAGGAGAGTTCCATGGACAGTTTCACTGAAATTCAGCCGTCGGACAGCGATGGGGCGATCGTGCACACAGGCGCCCATTCCGACACCGCGCAGTTCTTCGAATACAGCAAGGCGGCCAATCCGATCCGTCCAAGCCTGACCCCGCGGATCCCCTTCCACTTCTTCCCGCCCAGCCTGTATGGCGACGGACCGAGCCGGGTCGTCCCGTTGGACCTGAGCGAGGGCCTGAAGTGCCCGTCGCCCGCAACCGGTCCCGATCTCTGCGCCAACTTCGTCCGGATCATCGCCGGGGACAGCATCCCCCTCGACGTGAATGCCACGTCGATGGTGTTCTATGTCATCCGTGGCGCCGGCACTGCCGAGATCGGCTCGGACCGCCTGGAGTGGTCGGAAGGCGACTTCTTCACCGCCCCCGGCGGCGTGCCGATGGCGCTGCACGCGTCCGCCGAGACCGCTCTCTACTACGTCAACGATGCGCCACTGCTGACCTATCTCGGTGCACGGGTCGATCATCCCCGCTTCTCGCCGGTGATCTACAAGGCCGACCGCGCCAACGAGGAGCTGAGGAAGGTCGCGAATGATCCCAATTCCGCCAACCGCAGCCGGATCAGCGTCCTGCTCGCGAACTCCGAGTTTCCGCTGACCAGGACCGTCACCCACGTGCTGTGGGCGATGTACGGCATGGTCAGCCCCAAGACCGAGCAGAAGCCGCACCGGCACCAGTCGATCGCGCTCGACCTGATCGTCGATTGCGATCCCGGCTGCTACAGCCTGCTCGGAACGGAACTCGATGCCGATGGCAACATCGCCGATCCGGTCCGGGTCGACTGGGAGTCCGGCTGCGCCTTCGTCACCCCGCCCGGCTACTGGCATGCCCACTTCAACAGCTCCGGCCGCGAGGCGCGCCTGATCCCGATCCAGGATGCCGGCCTGCAGACCTACCTGCGCACGCTCGACATCCGCTTTACCTGAAGAGCGACGCGATCCGGGGAGCGTATCGGCTCCCCGGGGACTGCCGGACCCTCGACCAATCGGCCCGATCCCCAACCAACAGGAAAGTAGAAAGGCCAAGATCCTGTGCGTACTCCATCCCGATCCCGAACGCGGCTATCCGCCGGCATCCTGAAGAACTTCTTCGGCGGGACACCCGTCCGGGAGGAATATCTGATCGTCGATGGAGGCCAGCTCGCCGGGACCGGCGCCAAGTCCTATAAGCTGACTTGATCCAGGTATCGTGCCGCTCCTCATCTCGATGGAGCGGCACGACGCGCGTTTTGTCAGCGGACGGCGCGACCGGCATCTTCGGCAAGCTCCAGCAGATAATCGGCGAAGGCTGCCGTATGGCCGATGAACAACCCGCTGCTGACGAAGCCGTTGATCGCGTCGACGGCCGTGAAGTCACGGTTCGAGATCGGCCGGATCAGGGCGCATTTGGGCCAGTCCGGGCTGATGAACTGGCACGGCACCGGGAAGATGAGATTGGTCTGCAGCAGCGGGTTCTTGGTGGCGTTGAAATCCGGAAACGTCAGACCGTTGGTGGGATCGGTCAAGGGCGTCAGCGGTGTTTGCACGCTGTTTCCGGCAAAATCCACCCATTCCAGGAAGTGGCAGACTTCGTCTCCGCCAATGCCGAGAACGATCTCGAGAACCTGGGCGTGCAATACCTTCTGCGCCATCGCCGGGTAGAGGCTGGCCCCGCCCTGCTCGATGGGGCCGAAATGGAAGGCCGCCGTGTTGGCTATGGCCTGTATGTGGTTGACGTTGCCGAAATCGGCATCCGTGCGGGGGATGGCGATCCAGATTGACCGGAGAGGCACCGATCGCCGTCGGATAGGCGTTCAGGAAGTCCGCATGGCTGATCTCATCGAGCGTGTTGCTGGTAATATATTGCGAGCCATCTCCATCGAGGAGCTGAAAAGCCGCCTGATAGGCGTTGGCCGGGCCTGAGGTCACGCCGCCAAGCTCCGCATATTGGATCCAGAGGTCGGCTTCGATCAACTCGGCGGCAGGAGCGCTCCTGTGACGCGCGGGACTGATTGGGTCGGTCGGGAAGTTCGACTGGGTCGTATCTGGAAGTGATTCGGTCACGTTCGCATCCTGTTGTCGCCGGCGGCAGCCCGGTCCGGATCATTCCGGATCGTTAAATATTTCCTGAGAGACCGAAAATTTGTCGCGGCAGCAGGGAATAATCGAGCCTTCGCCTACGCCTTCCTTGTTGTGAACAGGAGATCACGATGAAATCAGGATATGCGCTGGCGGCTCTCGGCGTTCTGGCTCTGGCCTCGCCTGAGGCGGCGGCACAGGACGCGCTGGGCTTCCTCAAACCATTCACCTATACGCAGACCAATCTGGTGAGCAACGCTCCCGGAGCAGCCCTGACGACCGACCCTGAGTTGGTCGATGCCTGGGGCATGGCCTTCTCGCCCACCAACCCGTTCTGGATCACTGCTACCGGCGCGGGCGTGTCGACGCTGTATAACGGAGCCGGCGCCAAGATCCCGGCCACATTCACCATACCTCCGGCCGGCGGCGCGTCGGCGCCCACCGGGATCGTCTGGAACAACACCGGCCATTTCAACGTGCCCGGCACGGCCCTGCCGGCGGTGTTCATCTTCTCGACCCTGAACGGCACCATCTCGGCCTGGGCTCCCGGCGAGACGGTCAATCCGCTGTCGGCAGCGATTGCCGTGGACCGGTCGAAGGCTCCGGGAGGCGCCATCTACACCGGCCTCGAACTGGGCCTCACGACAGCCGGCGCGTACATCTACGCACCCAATATCGCGACGGGAAAGATCGACGTATTCGATTCCAACTTCGCGCCGGCCGACAACGCCCTGAGCGGCAGCTTTGTGGACAGTGACATACCGGCAGGCTACACGCCGTTCAACATACGCAACATCGATGGCGATCTTGTCGTGACCTACGCCAAGCAGAACGCGACGAAGACCTTCGTGACGCCTGGCCTCGGCCTCGGCTATGTCTCGATATTCGATACGGAGGGACGGCTGCTGCGCCACTTCGCCGCGGGCGGCGTGCTGAATGCGCCCTGGGGCATTGCCCGGGCGCCAGCCGGCTTCGGCGCCCTCAGCGGCAGCATCCTGGTCGGCAATTTCGGTGACGGCCATATCCTGGCATTCGGGCATGACGACCAGCGACCCCTGCTGATGCTGCAACCGAACGGATTGCCCATAGCGATCCCCGGCCTGTGGGCCTTGGAGTTTGGCGGCGGCGCCAAATCCGATCCGCGCACGCTGTTCTTCGCGGCAGGTCCCGACCTCGGCAAGCAGGGGCTGTTCGGGTCCATCAAGGCCGTGGTGCCGACCGGCTTCCCGATCCCGCGCTAGGCCTGTCCATGCGGGTGCGAGCTTCGGGATCGGCGAGCCTCGCTCAGCGTGGGCGGACCTGATGTGGGAACGCAGGTCCGCCCTCGCGGAGGTCATCCCGCCGCGAGACGGAGCTGCTTTCGGAGCGGAACTCAATAAGGCGCTGCCCCGGCTGAGGCGTCGCGCGCTGGCGATCACCGGGCAGTGGTCGCTGGCCGACGATCTCGTCCAGGACTGCTTGGAGCGTGCCTGGCGTGCCCGCGACAGCCTGACGAGCGCCACGATGCCGTTCTCGTGGCTGTGCACCATCCTGCGCCATGCCCACATCGACGGGCTGAGACGGCATAAGCATGAACGGCAATCCGTGGAAATCGATGAGGTTGCCGAGACCCTGGCGATCCTGCCCGAGATGACAGACGAGACAATGGACTTGATGGAGGCGATGAAAGCCCTGAACACCAATCAACGGAGTATTCTCCTCCTCGCCGGAGTCGAGGGATTGAGCTATCAGGAGATCGCCCAGGAACTGGATGTGCCACTTGGAACCGTCATGTCGCGGCTGGCGCGTGCCCGTCAGACGCTTCGCGCCTTGCTCGACGCGGGGTCCGCCCGGTCCAGCCCGACGCCTGCCGGAGCGTCGCCCAGAGCGCCATCCAGAGCGCCACCCAGGGCGCTACGATGAGTGAGCATCCCGACTTCGAGCTGGAACTGCACGCCTTCGTCGATGGCGAACTGCCCCCTGAACGGCACGCGGCGGTCGCGGCGGCCGTCGACCGAGATCCGGAACTGCAGCGGCAGGTCCGGGAACTGCGCGAACTCAATGCGAGCCTCGCCCGCCTGGCGGGTCCGTTGCTCGCCATGCCGATGCCGGATCATCTGACGCGCGCCGCCCTGCGCGATCCGGCCGACGATCCGCTCTCCCTGGACCGCGCCAGGAGGCGCGCTCAAGCACGTGCAACGATACGCGGCCCGCGCCTCGCACGCTGGATAGGAACCGCCGCGATGGCCACGGCCGCCTCCATCGCCATCGGCATAGTTGTCAGCCGTGATCCGACACATCGACATGCGGTGTCGGAGGCCGTAGCCGATCCTCTGGTTGCCGACGCGCTTGCCGCGCGTGACGGCAAGCAGGATCCGATCCGCCAGGTATCGTTCACCGCCGATACCGATGCAGGGGCTCGCGACCGGTTCGTATCCGAGGCACTCGGCAATACGATACGCGCACCGGATCTCCGGCACGCGGGCTACACGCTGGTCGAGGCTGATCTCTATGGCGGGGCTGGAGGCCGTGCCATCCAGCTTCGCTACGTCGACCATGATCGCCATCTGTTCACGGTCTATGTCCATCCCGGCGGCGGACCGGACCGCTTCTCGCTGCTGCAGCTCCGGTCGATCAAGGTCTGTATCTGGCAGAACGAGGACATGGGCACGGTGATGAGTGCCGCCTTGCCGACCCCGGAGCTTTTCCGGCTGTCCAGCATGACCTACTCGGCTTTAGCGCTTTGAGCCTTGGGGCGCTTTGGGCCATGCACCGGGAGTTTATCGATTGAAGTCGAGCGCCATGCCCTGGGGCGTGTAGACGCTCTCCGGATGCGGCTGGGTGATCGTGAAATATCCGTCGGGCTTGCCGAACGAGAAGTCGTAGACGCATGCGTGATACTGCAAGTCGTAGACGAACTGGCTGCCGAGGATGACAGCCGGCATGTCAGGCATCAGGTCCATAGCACCTTGGGCGAATTTCCAGAGCTTGCCGCTCGTGTCCCATTCATCGGCATAGACGGCGAACCAGCTATCCTCGTCGATATAGAGCCGGCGATGCGGCACGATATGCTCCCGTCCCGGCGCGAGTTGCGCATCGACCACCCAGACACGGTGCAGTTCGTAACGCAATGCGGAGGGATCGGCATGCCGCGGTCCGATGATGCGCCGGACCGGCATGTCGAACAGGTGGTTGTTGTAGGGAATATACATCTCGCGCTTGCCGAGCAGCGTGAACGCGTAGCGGTCGAGGCCGCCGCTGAAGATGTAGTAGTCGTCGAAACTCTCGAGACCTGACGCATTCGGGTTGGGCGTGTCATAGGACAGCGCCGGCGACCTGCGCACCCGGCGCTGGCCGGCGAGATATTGCCAGGATGCGAGCTTCGTCGTTGCAAGATCGAGCGGTTGGCGCGAGATATAGCCGCCGCCGGCACCGTCCGCGGGCCAGATCTGTTCGTCGCGGCGCTGGAAGTAATAGGGGCCGACCGCGGAGGGTGAAGATCCAGCCTCGTAATAGGGAAAATCGACGATTTCCTGCCGGTCGCTGGTTTTCTCGAAACCCTTGCCGTCGAACACGACATACGTCTGCAGCCGCGTGTCGCGTGCCGGCCCCCAGTAGGCGAGCAGATGGTTCCAGACGACCTGGCAGCCATCCAGCGGGATCGGATAGGGAACGCCGCCGGAGGCATCGGCGAGGCCGAAACGACAGCCTTCGGGCACCGGATGCGCCGTTATCGCGTTACGCGCGATCGCGTCGTACACCGGCTGCGGCAGCGATGCCGTCCTGTGCGCCGGATAGATGTCCATCCGATAGTCCGGGTAGCGGGAGAACAACGCCAGCGCACCATCCGGGAGTTGCGCTCGATACTGGCCGGCATTCGCCGCCGTGATGCTGAACAGCGGCCGTTCCGCGGCAAGGGCGGCAGTCTCGCGCCGAGCCTGGCCAACCGAGCTGGCGCCTCCGCTCCAGGCCGGAATGGTGCCTGCGGCGTTGCCCGGCCGTTCCGCTCCCGTCGGTGTCAGGCTATTCTTCAGCAGCGCGGCCTGGCTTGCCGTCGAGGCAGATGCGGGCAAGGTAGGTTGGATGATAAGCAGGACAGCCGCCAGAACGCTGGTCTTACCCGGTCTTGCGATTGCCATCGTCCTGGTGCCTCGAGACGCCGTTGCGGTGCAGTTATGGACACAGCCGGACGGTGCCGCGCTGAGCTGGAATACGACCGTGCAACAGACTGAGGCCTTCCGGCTCGATCCCGCCGATCCGGCTCTGCTGCGCAATCCCAACGCCGATGACGGCGACCGCCACTTCGAGCCCGGCCTCATCTCGAGCCGGACCGACCTGTTCTCGGAGTTCGATTACAGCGTGGGATCGTTCGGAGTACGGCTGAGTGTGGCGGCCTGGCTCGATCCGGTCTATTTCGGCAGCAACGACAATAATCCCGCCTCGACCTTCAACCCGGTCTCGGTGTCTCCAGGAAGCTTTCCCCAGTCGGTTCGGCATCTTCAGGGCCTCCAGGCCGACCTGCTCGATGCGTTCGTGCACGCAAAATTCGCTCCCGACAAGATCCCGATAACGATCAGGCTCGGCCGGCACACGTTGATCTGGGGCGAGAGCCTGTTCTTCGGCGGCAATGGCATCGCTTCCGGCCAGGCGCCGCAGGATGTCATACGGGCTCGCAGCGTGCCGGACGCGACCGCGCGCGAGACCTTCCTGCCGGTCGCCCAGCTTTCCGGCTCGATACAGCTCAGGCCCGGGCTTTCGGTCGAGTTCTACGACCAGCTCGAATGGCGGCGCGATCGTCTGCCGGGGGTCGAAAGCTATTTCTCGACGACGGATATCCTGGATCAGGGCGGCGAGCGCATCCTGCTCGGCGACGGCAGGTCGCTGCGTCGTGCCGCGGACGTGAAACCCGACGCGTTCGGACAGTTCGGAGGTGCCCTGCGAGGGACCAGCGGCCAGGCGGATTGGGGACTGTATGTCGTTCAGGCCGATGCTCATTTGCCCATGGTGCTGACCGATCCGGCAGCCGGGACCTATCGTCTCGCGTTTCCGGGACATATCGGCATCTACGGCGCGAGCCTGTCCGGTTTTGTCGGCGACGATGCGGTCGCGGGAGAGATTTCGTTTCATCGGAATGTTCCGGTCGCGGCATCCGAAGCATCGGGGACCTCCGCTTCCGGTCTCATCCCGCGCGCCGACAGCGTGAACGCCCAGGTATCGCTGGTGTCGCAGCAAACTCCAAACCGCTTCTGGGATAGCGCCGACATCTCTGCCGAGATTGCCGCGAATACCGTCGTGCGGGCGTCCCGCGATGCCGCCTCGGTCTCCGCGGCGGACAGCACGACGATGGCCGTGGAGTTGCAGATCGTGCCGCATTACTTCCATGTCCTGCCGGCGATCGATTTTTCGCCGTCGGCGACAGTCTCGTATGGGCTGCTCGGACGGTCGGGGATCGACACGGAAATGGTGCAAGGTAGCGGCGCGGTCACGCTGGGGCTCAATCTCGACTACCGGACGGTCTGGCATGCGAGGGTCCAGTTCACCCATTTCATCGGCGCACCGTCCGCGCAGTTGCTCGCCGATCGCGATTTCATCGCACTCAACGTCCTGCGCAGCTTCTGAAGCGTCGGTGAACTCAGGCCACCGTTGGGCAGCCTGGGTTCCGACCCCGGATGGCCCTGAAGTCCGATTGGATCCGCCCCGAAGCGATCGCCCGGCGCGGTATCCCGGCGCGCGGCGAGATGTGGAGCCCGCTCAACAAGACGGACGAGATGGCCGAGGTTGGGCCGAAGCGGCTCGGCGCGCTGGACGAAAGCGACGTCTCGGTTCGGGTGCTCCCGGTGGTGGTCCCGGTGACGACCTGCTCCAGATTTTCGGCGCGGACCGCATCATGTACTTCACCGATTTCCCCCCTTCGTGCCGAACGAGGCCTGCGGCAGCTTCCTGAATAACCTGCCGGTATCGCCTTACCGACCTTGTCAAGATAGCCCAGGGCGACGCCGAACAGCTGCTCCGGCTCGGTGCGGGCCAATGGTTCTTCGCCTGCCGGCGGTTGATCGCCGCTGAACAGCCACAACGCACTGGGACCGTGATCTACTGGCTGTTCGTCGCCTCCCGCCATGGCAGTGCCCTTGCCGCTGCCGACCATGTGCGTCGGGATTGGCTCGCTGTCATGGCGAGGGGCGCGCGCGTCAGATCATAGGCTTGACAGACTGCTGCTCCGGCAGGTGGCGCGCGATGTAAGGTGGGAGATCAAAGGCTCCCAGATGGATCTCCGGTGTCCAGTAGCGCGTTGTGCCCAGGATACCTGCGGCAACCGCCCTCGCCCGGATCGTGCTCACATCCGCCGTCGCCAAGCCATTTCCTTTAGCGGCGACTCCCAGGGTCATGAATCCACCCACGTAGGTCGGCACCGCTGCAACATAGGCGGAGACGTGGGGGAAGAATTTCGCCCGTCGCAGGCTGGTTTCACGAAGCTCGTCCGCCTGCATGAACGGCACACCACACTGGTTCACGATGATGCCGTCGGCTGTCAGCACGCGAGCGCAATTCTCATAGAAGATATCGGTGAAAAGGACTTCACCGACACCGATGGGGTCCGTGCTGTCCACGATGATCACGTCGAATGCATTCGCCGGAGCATGCATGACGTAGTCGATCCCGTCGCCGACGATCACCTCCGCCCGAGGATCGGACCATGCATCGCCCGCTATGGACGGAAGATACTCCTTGGAGAGGCGGATGACCTCGCCATCGATCTCCACCATGACCGCGCGTTTTACGTGCTTGTGCTGCAGAACCCGACGCAGCACGCCACCATCGCCGGCCCCGATGATCAACACGGTCTCGGCCATGCCATGGCCAAGCAATGGCACATGCACGATCATCTCCTGATAGACGAATTCGTCGCCTTCGGTGATCTGGATGACGCCGTCCAATACCAAAACCTTGCCGTGCGTCTCACTTTCGAAGATGACGATGTCCTGAAAGTCGCTCTTGAGATGGACCAGTTCCTGCCTGACACGGAAACGCTGGCTCCATCCCTCGTAGAGCGTCTCGTTGATCCAGGTCGGAACTGGCCCCGCTAGAGGAACCGAATCAGCTACAGGAACTGGCAATGCGGGCTCTTCCATTCTCAACACCCACCACAGGAGAGGCCGGGAAAGCCCAGCCTTCCACAGACGATTTGATAGAATGGCCGGATCAGCCGCCGCCGGTCGGTGGCGACGATCCGGTGGGGTCTCAGAAGACCCGGCCGCGGCGTTGCTCGCTAAGCTCGACGCGCGCGGATCGGAAGGTCTGCTGCAACACCGGGATCGCCAGATGCGGATCGCAGGCGCCGCACATGAAGATATCGACCGCCGCGAAGTTGCGCTCGGGCCAGGTGTGGATCGAGATATGGCTCTCCGCGAGCACAACGACTCCCGAAACGCCGCCATTTGGCGTGAAATGGTGGAAGTGGCTATGCAGGATCGTCGCACCAGCTGCGAGTGCTGCTTCACAGAGCGCCCGGTCGATCATGGCTGGATCGGCCAGATTTGTCGCCTCCCACAGATCGACGAGAAGATGCATGCCTGCAAACTTCATCCCGTCCTTCTCGACGAAATAATCCTTGCAATCCTCGTCATCAGAGGAAGACGAGAGTGAAAGCTGGTTATTGCTCGGAATATCCGAGACCATCCCCAGTTGAGCAAGTGCGTTCATCACGTACCCCCGAACCAGTAGACGGCCTGTTGGGCGGGATCGCCCCCTAGGGCCAAGGGGGGGTGAATTAGGTCCTGGCGATCCGCAATGCAAGGACTTTCTTGATGTTGACGTTGATCGACCGAGTGACTCTACAACATTACGGCGTCTCTCACTTCGAGATCGAATTGAGAATGTCAGATGTATGACGAAGACTTGCTTCCTCGGATGGAAGTTGTGTCATGCCCGCGTCATCCGACGTTGGATCCGAAATCAGAAGGTGGAACAGCGCCTCCTTGCCAGGATCGGAGAAGCGGTCGCCACCCGTAGCTTTGACACGGTCGATCCGGGCCTTGTCCTTGGTGTGTGAAGCGGCGGACGCGAGCCTGAGCAGCATGTCCTGACCGGCACCATCCAGCTTGCCCGCTTCCGGATGGCCTCTTCCAGCCAATGCCAGCAGCGTGTCGGTTGCCTCGTCCCAATCACCTCGGCGCGACTGCAAACTCGCTCTCAGATCAAGCGCCGCATCTGTCTGCAGCGGTGCGATTGTCGCCAGCGCCTGATCGAGCTGTCCACCTCCTGCAAGCGCGCGCGCCATCATGATGAGGCGCGGTGCGAGACGGTCTGCCGGCAGGTTTCCCGGATCCGAGTCACGAAGCGCGGTTTGCACACTACCCAGGTCATTTTCCTGAAAATCCAGAGCCGCCAGACGCAACCCGAGTTCCGCCTTGTCATTCCCGGGTTCAGCTGCCTGCATCATGTCCCGCACGATGGGCAAGGCACGCTCAGGCAGGTCCAACGCCACCAATCTGGCGGCGAGAAACAATGAAATATGGCTGCCATCCGCACCGTCCGGCAACATGTCGTAGTTGGTCTCGATCATCGCCGCCTGGTCGAGTGCTTCCTGGTCGCCGGTAGGCAGGGGCGCATCCGCCAGACGCTTCAGGAGCTGCCCAGCCTGGCGACGCACTTCTGCCTTCTGCTCGGGGAAGAGCGTTGCCGTCTCTCTGAGAAGTTGGAATGCCTTGGGATATTGCTTACCTCGCAAAAGCAAGTCGGCCAGGTGGAACCGGCTCGAAGCTTCATGGCCGCCTATCCGGGCATCGAGCAGATGGGCTTCAAGAATATCCGCCAGCTTCCCGGGATCAGCTGATGGAAGGCCCTGCCGTATCGACACTGCCTCTTCGACGGCTTTGTCGGCCAGACGTATGTCCCGATCCGACGCCAGATGATCCAGCATGGCCAATGCCGCCTGAGTTTGGCCACGTCGTTCGGCCAGGATTGCACGTGCAAACGCCAGTATGTTCTCGGGCGGCAGATGATCGACCATTGATGCCTGTGCAGCGGTGCCTGCGCGAACCAGAGACTCAGCGGCAAGCGGCAACAGGATCGCCTTCAATGGCGCCGGATAGGACTCCAATAGCGGCAGGTTGGCAGCGAACAGGCGAGCAGCTTCCGGAGAGGCCCGGTTCTGCTCGGCATACTTGATGGCACGCCAGAGTCCGATTTCACCCTTCGCCGTCGCCCGCGGATCGTCAGGCAGGTCGACCGTGTCCGGATGATGGTCGAGAAGCGCCGCAGCGGCAACAACGAGCCTGGAGAGAGGTGCTGCGGCTTCTCGATCGTCATCCGCTAACGCAACATGTGCAATAGCAGCTGCCTGCGCCACATCACCCAACGCAAGAGCATCCTGGGCAGCAAGAAGCCTCGGCCTGAATCGGGCTCGCACGGGAGCCGCAGCTGCTGCCGCTACTGCGTCGCTGAACCGGCGACGCAACACATCCGGTGGGCCGGGCGCCAATGACATGATCCGAGAGCCAGGAGTTTCAGTCCCGGCTGTCACGCCGGAAGTAACCCTCACCGTGTCCAGAGCCATCGTCCCGATCCCGGACAGCAGGAACGCATCCTTGGCCGGATGAAGCTCCAGCCGGTCGGACAAGGGGTCGATAACAACACCTTGGATCGTCTGCTCGATAATCTCGGCCACTCCATGTCGACGCACGTGCACGGCATCCGCGCCGCTTCGAAGAGTGCCTACCAGCAGGTTTCCACCTGTCTCGGAGTCTGGCACGACAACCGTTCGCCCGGGATTTTCCACCGGCAGCCTCAGCACGGCACCATCCATGACAGGATTGATCGAGTTTCCAGAGCTACCGGATCCGGTCGCCTGGATCAGCCAACCCGTTGGAAGCCGGCGTAGCGACAGTTCCCCGGCATGATGCCCAGGCAACTTCAAGACAGTCGCCTCCGGCAATAGCCGTATGGAAGACCCAGAGCCGATCGGATCATCCTGAACGGTCGACAGGTCGAGCGGACGCGCCGCATCGAACACAACCATGATATCGTCACCACGTGAAAAGGCAGCGGCACCGACATCGGCCTCGAAGGGAAGAAACAGCCCATGGTCATGTGGGTCCGCATTATCAAGAATGGTCGCTGTCAGCGACACCGGCCCCGCTGGCGCCACCTGATTATTCGAAGTGGGTTCGACCGGCGAACCTGTAGAATGGGGCGGCCGCGATGCAACAGCCGGGGTTGCCGAAGACGAGCCCGCCGGCACTGCCGGTCGATTATCTTCGACGACCGCGATCAGGTTGCTCGGCAAGCCGGGTAGGACGGCACCCTGTTTTGCTGGATCGCCATCTACAAGGATCGACGATTTCTGTGGCTCGAGTTTGGTCTTCTCGGACAGGCGACCTGCACGAACTGCCCCATGATTATGACCGCCTGCCCGCCGAGAGGTTCCGGAAGCTGTCGATGTCGGCCCCCACCCGTCGAGCAATCCTCCACTGGTTACGGGCAGGGACTTATACTGCGATTGAGCATACGAAGGAACAGCGACAAGGCAGGCAGCCAGTACGCATAGAAACCGGGTCGATCGCATGACATTGCCGATCATGCGGGTCTAGTCGAAGCTCGCCAACAGCTTGTCGATGTCGGACTGGTCCATAGCGCTCGCCGGCAGCTGCGGGCCGTTCAACAATTTATCCTGGTCGGGGACTCCAGCTTGATTGTCGCGCTTCTCGATCGAGGCGCTTCCAAAGGTTG
>CAXSEE010000042.1:0-25635 GCA_964235615.1 uncultured Acetobacteraceae bacterium
ATTCTTTAGTTTCGAAGGTCTTCTCCAGCCCATCCTGGGGTAGGGTGGACCTTGAACTACGAAATATTGTTCTACCTCTGTTTCTCCCTCCTGCTCACTTGGGGAAGCCGGTGGGCGATCGGAAAGCTCATTGCCATTGTCGGAGCCTTGTTCCTGTTTGGACGGATCGGCAACACCGGCAGCCCGGTCCTATCGGCTTTCCTGGGCAATCCCGTCATTCTTGAATTTCTGATCGGGTCACTGCTGGGCTGGATCCTGAAGACACAGCAAGTCAAGCTCACCCGCGCGCACGTGTGGCTGTTAGAATATGGCGGGAGGGGAAAGGCGCCTCCCGCCACATGGATCGTTTAGGCTGCCGCCTTGATCGTGAAACGTTCCATCAGCACTTTTGCGGCCGGGCCTGACGATGTGGGGTTCTGGCCGGTAATCAGGAGGCCGTCGCTGACGACGTAGGGCGCCATATCGGGACCCTTTGAGTAGACGCCACCTTTAGCCTTCAGCTCATCTTCGACCAGGAAGGGCACGACCTTGGTCAAGCCGACGCTCTCTTCCTCGGTGTTGGTGAACCCGGTGACCTTCTTGCCTTCGACCAGCGGCTTGCCGTCGGGCGTCTTCACATGCCGGAGACCGCCCGGCGCGTGACAGACGAGGGCGACCGGCTTGGCGGCGGCGAGGAAGGCCTCGATCAGGCTGATCGAGTTCTTGTCTTCGGCAAGGTCCCACATCGGACCATGACCGCCTGGATAGAAGACGGTGTCGAAATCAGCCTGCGAGACGCTGTCGAGCCGCACCGTAGTGGCGAGCTTGGCCTTCGCGGCCGGATCGGCCTCAAAGCGGCGTGTCATGTCGGTCTGAAAGTCAGGGACGTTGCTCGCGGGATCGAGCGGCGGTTGGCCGCCCTTGGGCGAGGCCAGCGTGATCTCCGCGCCAGCATCCTTGAACACGTAGTAGGGCGCGGCGAACTCTTCGAGCCAGAAGCCTGTCTTGCGACCAGTATCGCCGAGCTGGTCGTGCGAGGTGAGAACCATCAAAATCTTCATCGTACTTCTCCTGTGTAGGTTGAACCGATCCGAGTAGACCGGTCGTCATGAGCCTCATTCCCGAGTCCTATGGGGTTATAGGAGAGTCGAGAGAAGATGTTGCTCCATTTCGACTTCGAGAATTTATTCAAGCTTGGGAATAGCGGCTTCCATCGTCGGCAACTTCATGTGTGCGGCGAGCGCGTCATGATCGCGACGACGTAGAGATCACCAGACATAGTACCTTCCCTAAATACTGAGGTCTTCGGGCTGTCCGCCGATCATAACTCGATGCCAAGCTGATCCGGGGTCTTGAGCAAGATCAGGATGGCGTTAATGGCGATGTCCGTCAGGGTAAATTCCCGCATGGCGTGATCAACGATCGAATGTCGACCACGGCAAAGCCAGTTGCAGGTCGCTGTACCCCAGCAGCCGCTCTCAAAGTGGTTTGGCGCCAGCCGGCGGATTTTGCAGCTGATCGAAGGAGAGCTGCTTTCCGCTAAAGCCCCAGTTCTGCTCAGGCACGTCCCGGAGCACCACGTAGATCGGCAGGATGTCGCCTTCCAGGCCGGCCGCTTTGGCGACCGACGCGGTGACGCGCTTGATCAGTTCCGCCTTGGTTGCGGCGTCGAAGCCGCCCTGAAGCGCGTTGAGTTCGACGGTGATGACCTTGGTACCGCTAGGCTTGCCACCATGATAGACGTGGGCAGGATCATACTTGTGCGCGTAGACCCAAGTCGTGCTCCTGACGAACGGATCGTTGGCCAGCTTCTCGAGGTCGCCGCCGTCCTTGCTGACCTGCTGCGCCAAGGTGTCGAGCGCCTCCGGCGTGAAGCTGCCCTCGGGATAATGGATGAAGATAAGCGGCATCGACTGTCTCCCTTTTCGGTCAGTTCAGATCTGTAATCATGACGAAACCTTCGGTTTCGAAGGCAGGCAGTCGGTCGAAGACGGCCTGGACGTCCTTGAGCCCGACCTCTTCGCTGATGATCTCGCTTGGGACGAGCTTGCCGCTGTCGACGAGATGGAGAAGCTCGGGATACTCGCTATGAGGGTTGCCGAGACTGCCCACCACGGACCACTCGCTCAGGACGAGCTGATCAATTGGGATCGACACCTGGCCCTTGTCGCCCTGCGTGGTGAGGCCTGCGACGCAGAGTCGGCCGCCCTTGGCGAGCGACTGCAGGGCAGTGAGCGTCGCGTTGCTGCCGCCCATCGCGTCGATCGCGACCTCCGCTCCCTTGCCTCCGGTAAGCTTCTTGATCTGTGCACCGACGTCCTCAGGGCTCACCCCGTCGGAGTTGATCGTCTCCAACGCGCCCAACTTCTTGGCCGCATCGAGTGCGCTGGGCTTTGTATCGATCGCGATGACCAGACCACCCATTGCGGCCGCGATTTGAACGGCCGACCGCCCGACGCCGCCTATGCCGACGACGACGACCGTCTCGCCCGCACGGACTTTCGCTTGCGACCGCACGGCTCGATAGGCGGTCATGTATCGGCATCCAAGTGCCGCTCCATCCTTCTCCGTCATGTTCCCGGGCAGCGGGATGCAGTTCAGTCGCGCGTTTGGCACTCGGGCATACTGGGCGAAGCCGCCCGAGCCGGGGCTGGTGAAGTTCCAGGCCGCGTTCACGCAGAGGTTCTGAAGCCCTTTGCGGCAGTATTCGCATTCGCCATCGGCAAAGTTGAAGGGCACGCAAACCTTCATGCCGGGCTTCAGGTTCGACACGTCACTGCCGACGCGTTCGACGACTCCGCCGATCTCGTGGCCGAGGGTTATGGGCAACGGGAGCTTCAGGCCGGCCCATGTCCAATCACCGTTCCAGACATGCCAGTCGGTGCGGCAAATTCCCGACGCGACGACACGCACCAGCACGTCGTCGTCGCCGATGTCGGGGATCGCGATTTCCTTCAGCTCCATAGGCTTGCGAATTTCATCGACCTGCACCGCACGCATATTCGCCATGCATACTCCTGAACAACGACGTAGAAGCTCGACCTCTAAGATATCACGCCGAGTGCGTGACTAGGATCGCTGACCCCATCCGATCACTAGACACCCGATTTCCAGCCGCCATATTGATCTCGATCAAGACCGAGCCGCCTATTTTACGGGTCAGCGAGGGCTCCACGGTATGTTCCATAGGAATGGGAAGCTTGGTCCATCTTGCGGCTGTGGCGGGTCACAACCGGCTTAGCCACACGGCGTCGGGCGATTGGCCAGCAGGCCTTGTTTGAAGGATAAACTACCTGGAACGAGGCCGTTCGCAGAGCCCTCGCCCTGTAGGCCGCACCTCCATGCCAAAACCGCCAGGGCCGCAGCGACTTCCACTTCGATTGCGGCTAAGGTGACTAGCGACATCGCCGACCGGTCAAGGCTTTGGCCGGCGCATCCTTCACGGCAGGAGACGAGGTGGCTTTCACCAAGGCCTGCCCGAGTGACTAACGCCTTCATCCGCAAACTCTGCGGCCACGCTCCGCTGGCCGTGGAGGACATCGAGCTTCTCGAGACGGCATGCGCCGTCCAGCGCAGCGTGGCTGCGCGCGAGGACATGATCCTGGAAGGCGACCAACCCGGTCCCGTCTTCGTCGTCCTGGAAGGATGGGCCTGCCGCTACAAGCTCCTGCCCGAGGGGACGCGCCAGATCACCTCGTTCCTGATGCCTGGGGACTGCTGCGACCTGCACGCCTCGGTGCTGGAGCGCATGGAGCACTCCATCGCCACCCTGACGCCGGCGCGCATCGCCATGGTTCCTCGCGCTCGCATGGAGGAGCTGATCTTCACACGTCCGGCCATCACCCGCGCCTTCTGGTGGACCCAGCTGGTCGACGAGGACACCCTGCGCGCCTGGATCGTCAGCATGGGCCGGCGCGACAGCCTTCAGCGCGTGGCCCACCTCATGTGCGAGCTTTACGTGCGCGCCCGCAACATCGGGTTGACCGTTGGCGACAGCTTCGAGCTTCCCTTGACCCAGACGGTGATCGGCGACGCGCTGGGGCTGACGCCGGTGCACGTCAACAGGGTCTTGCGGAAGCTGCGGCTGCAGGGCGTCATGAGCCTCAGCGGAGGCACCCTGGTGATCTCCGATATCGCTGGCCTCGCGATCGTCGCCGGATTTGATGACAACTACCTTCATCGCCGCATTTTGCGGAAGGGTTAGGCGCGCCTCGCCGCCGTCATCATCGCGATAGCTGATCGAGATCAGCGCAGGGTGCCGTCAGCCGAGCTAAGCTCTTCCATTGTCGGCACGCTACCCAGGCGTCGGCGACAGAGAGACGTGTACGCTCTCACCTCGAATGGCAGGCAACAAATGACCCCTTCAAACCGCGTCGCGAGTGCAGCTCGGCCTTCGAGCATCGTCGAACCCGACGCTCATGGCCAAGCTGCCCTCCTTCTTACGGAAAGCCTGATCCACATGCTGGTTGAGCGCGGCGCGATCACCAAAACAGAGGCCGTCGAGGTCGTCCAGACAGCCGCCGAGGTGAAGGTCGAGGTCGCCACCTCCGCCGGAGAGTCAACAAAGCGCATGAAGGAGTCGCTCATTCTTCTCGCGCAAATGCAAAGCAGCTTCGAGAGCGATCAGCCTGAGGACCGGAGAGGACCACACATCGCCGATTGATCTGGATCGTTCGATTGCATGCCATTCGAAGTCGGTTGCGCGGATCGCCTATCAGCCTGGCGAGGCGGTCGGCCATCGGGGTATCGGAAGCAGGTTCGGCAGCAGGAAGCGCGCCGTCTCCTGCTGCCAGGCAGGCGCGGGAGGTGAAGGTCAAGCCAGGCGCGAAAGGCGTCCACGATCGGCCTGGACCGCTCGGCCCGGACCCGTTGGCGCAGGCCTGGCGGCTGGCCGCTGATCTCGGCCTCGATCCTGTAGAGGCTGGCGATCCGCCTGACCGCCTCACCGGCAAGCGGGGATCCGGCTACCTGCAGCTTGTAGAAGTTCCTCCGCATGTGCACCCAACAGGCAGCCAAGGTAACGAGGCCTTTGGCTTCCAATGCCTCGAAGCCGGCATAGCCGTCGACCTGGAGGATGCCGCGGAAGTCCTCGAGATGAGCCGCTGGCCGGGCTGCCGTCCGATCGGGCGCATAGAAGAACACCACGGCGGGCGGTGTGGTGTCGCCGCAGGAGCGGTCATCGCGGGTGTAGCCCCACAGCCGACCGGTCTTGGTGCGGCCGCAACTGGGATCGAGCACCGGCAGCGGCATGTCGTCGGCAAAGACCCGGCAGCCTGCCATGACATAGGCAACTAGGCGCTCGTGCAATGCCTCCAGCCACCAGCAGGCGGCGCCGACCCAGCCGGACAAGGTGGAGAGCGGCTGATGGTGATGCCGTGCCGCTCGAAGATCCGGGTCTGCCGGAACAGGGGCAGGTAGTCGCAGTAGCGGCTGACCAGCAATTGCGGCCGCCGTCAGCGTGCGACGACCGGACGGTTACGGCTGTTATCTGGTCTGACCACGATGTTGGTTGTCGCCTACGCGACCGGCGACAGCTTGTCGCGCCCGATCGCCGTTGGCATTCCGGCTGCGTTGATCTTCACTGGCTTTCTGGCTCTGGAAGGTCATGTACGGTGGCCGGCTTGGATCCGCTTCGTCGGAGACGCATCCTGTTCCATCTACCTTGTGCATATACTTGTCGTCTACAGGATCTGTTACCGCATTCTTTGGCTATTGCTGCGTCATGGCTGGCTTCCGGTTTCGATCCTGGCAGCAGGCGTGATTACGGGCGATTACCGCTGTTCTGGCGGGACTGGCCTGTTTTGTTGCGATGGAGCGTCCGTTTCTTCGAAAACTCCAACGTCTCCATGGTAGTCAAACGCGTCGAAACAACATGCCGCCGATGATCGCACAATGACGAAGGTTACTCGCTGAGCACCGTACGGATGGCACCTGTCAGGCATGAAAGCTCCTCCGGCGGGATGGTAAAGGACGGCGTCAGATAGACGATGTCGCGGAACGGCCGGACCCATACGCCGCTTTCGACCAGGCGGCGCTTCAGCCGGTTCAGGTCGGGCGGCGCGTCGAGCTGGACCACCCCGATCGCACCGCGCACCCGCACGTCGCGCACACCCGGCAGGGTGCGGCAGGCAGCGAGTTCGGCTTCGAGCTGAAGCGCGATGGCAGCCACCTGCCCCAGCCGGTCCTCGCGTTCGAACAGGTCGAGCGAGGCGTGGGCGGCGGCACAGGCGAGCGGATTGGCCATGAAGGTCGGCCCGTGCATCAGCGCGTGCATGGGGTCGTCGTCCCAGAACGCCTCGAACACGTGCCGCCGGGCGACCGTGGCGGCGAGGCCCATGGTGCCGCCGGTGAGCGCCTTGGACAGGGTGATGATGTCCGGCACGATGCCCGCCTGCTCGCAGGCGAACATCGTCCCGGTGCGGCCGAACCCCGTGAACACCTCGTCCAGGATCAACAGCAGGCCGTGGCGGTCGGCACTGCGGCGCAGGCGGCCCAGCACGGCGGCGTCGTGAAACACCATCCCGCCGGCCCCCTGCACCAGCGGCTCGACCAGGATCGCCGCGACCTCGTGCGCGTGCTCGGCCAGGAAGCCCTCGAACGCCGCGTGCCCGGCCTCGTCGCGCGGCAGGCTCACCACGTGATGCTTCGGCAACACGCCGGCGAACAGGCTGTGCATGCCCTCGTCGGGATCGCAGACCGACATGGTGGCCAGCGTGTCGCCATGGTAGCCGCCGCTGAAGGCCACCAGCTTGATGCGGTCGCGCACGCCGCGGTTGAGCCAGTATTGCATGGCCATCTTGATCGCCACCTCGACCGAGACCGAGCCGGAGTCGCTGAAGAACACCCACTCCAGGTCGCCCGGCAGCAGTGCCGCCAGCCGCGACGCCAGGCGCTGCGCCGGCTCATGCACCAGCCCGCCGAACATCACGTGCGGCATGATCGCCAGTTGCCGGCGCACAGCCTCGGCGATGTGCGGGTGGTTATAGCCGTGGCACGCCGTCCACCACGACGCGATGCCGTCGATCAGGACCCGCCCGTCCGACAGCGTGATGCGGCTGCCTTGGGTGGAGGCGGCGACCAGCGGTGTGATGGCGGTCTTCATCTGGCTGTATGGCAGCCATAGGTTGTCGGTCGTGGTCACAGCTTGATCCTCGCCTGCAGTCCGCCTCTCGGCCGGCTTGCCAGATGCAGCGTGCCGCCTTCGCGTAGCACCTCGCGCTGCACGATCGCCAGCCCCAGCCCCAAGCCGCCGGTGCTGCGGCAACGCGAGCCCTCGATGCGGTAGAACGGCGCCAGCACGCGTTCGAGCTCGGCTTCGGGGATGCCCGGCCCGTCATCCTCGACCAGCACCTGCAACTGTTCGCCCTCCACCACCAGGGACACCGACGCATTGCCGCCATAAGTCAGCGCATTGCCGATCAGGTTGGAGAATACCCGCTTCATCGCCAGCGGACGCAGCCGGGCCAGCGCATGGTCCGGCCCTTGGTAGCGCGCGTCGCCGCCGGCGTCCGCCGCCTCGTCGACCAAGGTCGCGAGCAGGCTGGCCAGATCGACGCGGCGCTTGGGCTCCGGGTCATCCTCGCCCGAAAGATAGGCCAGCACGGAGCCGACCATCGCCTCCATCTCGCCGACATCGGCCTCGATCGCCGCCTGGGCCTCCTCGTCCTCGAGAAATCCCGCACGCAGCCGCAGCCGCGCGAGCGGCGTGCGCAGGTCGTGCGAGACCGCCGCCAGCGCCTCGGTGCGGTCGGCGATCAGCCGGGCGATCCGCGCCTGCATCGCGTTCATCGCCCGTGCCAGGTGGCGCGCCTCCTGCGGGCCGCTCTCCAGCACCGAGAGCGGCATTGCCACCGGCGGCCGCAGGGTCCCGTGCGGCCCGACCGCATCATGCCCGATCGCGTCCGCCAGGCGCGCCACCGCACGCAACGGCTGGCTCAGCGTGCGCACCAGCAGCACCGCCGCCAGCAGCACGCAGCCGGCCAGCAGGGCGGCGGAGAACAGCCCGCGCGTGACCGGCTGCCGCGTCAGCATGCCGCGGGCGGCGAACCGTAACGCACTGCCATCCGGCAGCCGAAGCTGGCCGGCGACATCGTCCAGGGCGTCGGCATTGCCTTCCAGGGCCAATCCGACTCCTTCCAGGCGGGGTTCCAGCGCGATCAGCCGGCCATGCAGGGCAGCCAGGTCCGGCCGCTCCGCCGTGACTGGGATGGAGGGAAGGTCGTGGGCCGCCAGCCAGGCGATACGCAGCGCCGATGTCGACAGCATGTCGGCCAGCTTCGCGCGCGCGGGCGCCGGTGTCTCGGACAGCACGCTGGCGTTGGTAGCGAGCTGTTCGGCGATGCGCGCGGCATGGGCGTCGCTGGCGCTGTAGCTCGCGGCCTGCTCGTAGAAGGCCGCACTGCCGGCGAACACCAGCAGCACCGCCGCCAGCAGCACCAACGTCACCCGGCCGATCAGTCCGGTCGGCCAGATCGACACCAGGCGCGAGCGTTTCATCGTGAAACTCAGAAGTGTTCCACCGGCGGGATGAAGATATAGCCGACGCCGCGTACGGTGCGTATCAGCGTCTCGCTCTGCTCCCCGAGCTTGCGGCGCAGCCGGCTGACCAGCACGTCGACGCTGCGGTCCGACACGTCGCCGAGGCGCGAGCGCGACAGCTCCAGCAGCCGGTCGCGGCCGATCACCCGCTGCGGGTTGTCGAGGAAGCTGACCAGCAGGTCATGCTCGGCGCCGGACAGTTCCACCACGGTGCCCGACGGGTCGGTCAGCTCGCGGCGGCGCAGATCGAGCTTCCAGCCGGAGAAACCCCGCGTCTCCTGGCGGACCCGCTCGGCGGGATCGGCACTGCCGGCACTGCGTCGCAGCACCGCGCGCACGCGGGCCAGCAGCTCCTTCTGGCCGAACGGCTTGGGCAGATAATCGTCCGCCCCGAGATCGAGTCCCTGGACGCGGTCGAGTTCCTCGCCACGGGCGGAGACCATGATGATCGGGATCTGGCCGAGCTCGCGACGCTGGTGCTGGCGCAGCGACCGGCACAGCTCGAAGCCGCTGGCGCCGGGAAGCATCACGTCGAGCACGATCAGCTCGGCCAGCGAAGTCTCCAGGGACGACCACATCTCCCGCCCGTCCTCGGCACCGCGTGCGCGGAACCCGTCCCCTTGCAGCGTTCGCAGGATCAGCGTGCGCATCCCGGGATCGTCCTCGACGACCAAAATTCGTGGCGGAAGGTCTGGACTGCGGACGGGGGCGGGTTCGGGAGCCGGCGAGGTCGTCATGATGCCTCATGATGGCCTCGCCGGTCCGGCGTGACGACTGGTTTCTGTTTCGGCAGGTTCAGGCGGTACCGATACGCACCAGCCAGAGATGGGAGAGATCGGCGGCGCCGTCGATGCCGGTCACGGTCTGCAGCGTGCGGACAGCGTCGGGCTTGTCTCCGGCGGTGAGATAGGCCAACCCAAGATGCAAGGTCGCCGCGTCCGGTACATTGATCCCGCCTTTGGCGATCGCCTCCTTCATGACCGCGATGCCCTTCTGGGTCTGGCCGAGGTCTACGTAGCTGTAGCCGACGTTCAGCAAGGCGTTGCCGTCCGTCATGCTCCGGGCGGCGGTCTCATCGGCGGCAATGCTGGCTTTCTTGCTCGCGATGGTCTGCACCACCAGTGCCCGCAGCCGGGCCTCGCGTGGAGCCTGGGCATCCTTGCCAAGTGCTCCGCTGGCATAGCCCTTGTCCATGATGGACAGCGCCTGCACCGGCAGACCAGCCTGCACCGCCAGTTCCGTGGCATCCATGAACTCGGCCGTGCTGGTCAGCACCCCGACCTCGAGCCGGAGACGATCGATGTCATACTGCAGCGCTGGCGGGACGTTGGGATTGGCACGTAGCCCCTGCACGAGCTGCGCCCAGTATTCCGGCTTCGGATAGTAGGAAACCAGACGCACCATGGTCTGGGTCAGGCCGCCCTGGTCGCCCGACTGCAACTGGCAGTTGGCCAGCAACTGCAATTGCTGCTCCGTAGGGGTGTTGTGTGCATGCATCTCGGCGTCGACCTGCGCGAGCTGCGCCGCGGCCGCATGGGGGTAATCCTTCAGCAGGTAATAGCATTGGATCAGAAGCTGATACAGCGCCGGCGAACGGCCACCTACCTTGTTGTAGCGCTGGATCGCATCGATGGTCTGGGCATAGTCGCGCAACTGGTAGGCTGACGAGGCTTCCGCCATCAGCAGTTGCTGCTGCGTTGCGACCGGCACCATGCCGGTGTGGATCAGTGCCTCGTCGGCGGCGATCGCACCCTTGAAGTCGCCGGATTGCTGCGCGATCGAGGCGCGCATCTCGTCGATCACGAAGCTCTCGTTGGCCGTCTTGCCGCTGACCCCTGCCGCCACGCTGACCTGCGCCAGCGCCTGCGCGAACTGGCCCTTGTGGGCGAGCGCCTGCGCCCTCTGCAGCGGCTTGCCGACCGCTGGCCGCAGCGATTGCTGGGCCTGGGCCTGGCCATTGCCTGAGCCTGGGATGGCTGCCGGTACCCCTGACAGAACTACGCCGGTCAGGAGACCGGCGAGGGGGAGAAGGTGGCGCTTGGAAGCGCGCCGCATGCGGGCACTGGGCGATAGTCCACTGGGCGATAGTCGCATCCGCATCATCAATTGCTGTCCATGAACTGTTCCTGCCCGACGATGCCGAGCTTGGTCATGCCGAGGCGCTGGGCGTCGGCCATCACGTGCGCCACCGCCTTGTAGGGAGCGAGCCGGTTCGGCTTGAGATGGATCTCGGGCTGATCGGGCAGCAGCGAAGCATTGGTGAAGCGTGCCTGCAACTGCTGCTCGTCGGACACCGGGTCGCCGTTCCACAGGATGGTGCCATCGAAATCGACGTCGATGGTCACCACGGTCGGCGGCGTCGGCGGTGGCGGCGGGTTGCCCTGCGGCAGGTCCAGCTTCACGGCGTGGGTCTGCATCGGGATGGTGATGATCAGCATGATCAGCAGCACCAGCATCACGTCGATCAACGGCGTGGTGTTGATGTCCATCATGACCTCGGGATCAGCACCCTCGGCGCTGCTCTCGCCCCCGACATTCATCGACATAACGGTGTCTCCCTATGATGATCAGCCACGTGGCGGCGGCTCGGTGATGAAGCCGACCTTGAAGATGCCGGCGCGCTGGCAGTCATTGACCACCTTGCCGACGAACTCGTAGCGCGAGCGCGCATCGCCGCGGATGTGCACTTCCGGCTGCGGCTTGATCACCGCGAACTTCTTGAGCCGGTTGAGCAGGTCGGTGTTGTCCTTCATCGGGGTCGCGTTCCAGTAGACCTGGCCTGCCTCGGTGATGGCGATGATGACGTTCTCCGGCTTGGTCTGGGTCGGCTGGTTGGTGTCCTTGGGCAGTTGCACGGGAACGGTATGGGTGACGACCGGGATGGTGATCAAGAAGATGATCAGCAGGACCAGCATCACGTCGACGAGGGGGGTGGTGTTGATCGACGACACCACCTCGTCCTCGTCGCCTCCGCCTTCGGAGCCGACGGTCATTGCCATGGATCAGGCGACCCGGGCGGTGATGCCGGAGTTGGCACCCATCGCCGGTGCCTCGGTAGCACCGGTGCTCGGCAGGCCGACGCGGGTGCCGCCAACCAGCACCGAGTGCAGGTCCGACGAGAAATAGCGCACCTTCTCCATCGACGACTTGTTGCGGCGGACCAGCCAGTTATAGCCGAGCACGGCCGGGACCGCGGTCGCCAGACCCATCGCCGTCATGATCAGCGCCTCGCCGACCGGGCCCGCGACCTTGTCGATCGATGCCTGTCCGGCAATACCGATGGCGGTCAGCGCGTGATAGATGCCCCAGACGGTGCCGAACAGACCGACGAACGGTGCCGTGGAGCCGACTGTGGCGAGGAAGGCGAGGCCGCCCTGCAGGCGCGACTGGATGGTCTCGACGGCGCGCTGTATCGACATCGTCACCCAGGTCGGCAGGTCGATGCTCTCGGTCAGCGTGCCCTCGTGATGCTCGGTCGAGGCAATGCCGGTGTCAGCGATGTAGCGGAACGGCGAGTTGCGCTTCAGCGTCGCCGCGCCATCGCGGATGCTCGGCTTGTTCCAGAAACCTTTGCCGGCGGCGCGGGCGGCACTCAGAAGGCGGGCCTGCTCGAGATACTTGGTGATCATGATGTACCAGGTGCCGAGCGACATGATCGCCAGGATCACCAGCACGCCGCGGGCGATGGCGTCGCCGCCCTTCCAGAGCGCGTCCAGGCCGTAGGGGTTGGCGACCGCCTCGGTGGCGGGAGCCCCGGCGGCGGCTGTCGGACCTGCGGGAGGAGGCGACGCGGCATCCGGCGCGGGCGTTGCCGGCGTGGCGGGTGTCGCCACGCTGCCGGTCGCCGGCGAAGCGCCAGGGGCGGCATCAGGAGCTGCTCCTGGTGGGGCTGCGCCGGGAGCCGCCCCAGGAGCCGCCCCAGGAGCCGACATCGTATTCGCGGCACCAGGAGCGGCAGCCGGTGCACCAGATGGCGCTGCCGGTGCGGTCATGGCCGGTGCGGGAGCGGCGGGAGGTGGTGCCGCGGCCGGAGCAGCCGGAGCAGGCGCCGGCGCCGACTGGGCCACGGCTAGGGCGGGGGCCATCAAGGGTCCCGCGAAGCCAAACATCACGGCAACAGCCGGCGCCAACACCGGATGACGATGCGAGCGTAGGTGACGATACGGTTTGGTCATAACTTGATCCTCTGAAATCATGCCGTTGCTGGAGAAAACTCCCGCCGCCGCGGTCGGGTCGTTACCGGGCGGAAGGGCCTACTCGTCGTCGCTGTTGAGCTTGAAGGTGATGTTGAAGGCGTGATGCGCCTCGGCCACCGGCACGCCGTTGTGGATGGCCGGACGATAGCGCGCGGTGCGCACCCATTGCAGGGCGGCGCTGCCGAAGGCTGCACCCCCCTCGACATTCTCGATGGCGCAATTGTGGGTGTTGCCGTCGGTCCCCACGTCGCAGGCCACGACCACGCGGCCTTCACGCTGGGCATCCTGCATCGCTGCCGGATACTGCAACGGCGGTCCCGCGATCGGGCGTGCCGACACGGCACTGTCCGGCGGCCCGGCGACCGGAGGCGCACCCTTGTAGGGAGCGGGCTGCGGCGGCTGCGGCGTGCGCGTCACCTGCTGGATGGCATGCGGCTGCGGCGGCGGCTCGATTTGGATTTCCGGCGGCGGGATGTACGGCGGCGGCGGGCTGGTCAGCTGCGGCGGCGGCGGCGGCGGTGGCGGCGGCGGCGGCGGCTTGGTTTCCTTGATGATCTTGGTCTCGATCGGCGCCTTGAGGACCTCGACGATATTATGGCCCAGGCCGTTGATCAGCGCCCAAATCAGCAGAGCATGCAGCGCAACCACGATCGTGATGCCGACGATGTGCCGCATCGGACTGCGTTGTTGTTGCACGTAATCCATCTAGAACCTTCCTCTCCTCACATCCGTTCCGACTGATCCCGTTCGATCAGGCAGTTATGGCCAGTCCAAGGCCGCGCCATCGCCTGCCGAATATCTGCATTGCGTCGGACACGTATTCCGAATTGGCCGGTTTTGCTTGTGCCCTGTCAAGTTGCATATCGAAATTGAGCCGCGCCTCACAGATTCGCGCCATTCGCCTATATATTATTCATCAAAACGACGTGCGATTAGACAACGCGAACTTCGTTGATTTCAAAGCTTCCATGGAACAACGCCTGTTTTGCGATGCAACATTCCGGAAATTACTGCTTAAATTTAAGGCATTCACATAAAAGTAAATTATGGCCTCAATGGGCGACGCTGCCGCCGTCCGGCACGAACTCGGCCTCCAGATCGAGGGTCGCATCGTCCCCAACCAATGGCACATACGCAACGACACCGAACATGGACCGCCGCACGATCGCGGTGCCGTCGAAGCCCAAGGTCATGCGGCCATCGACCGGATCCGATCCGGCGCGCTCGAAGCGGACGTTCATCGCCACGGGGTGGGTGACGCCGCACAAGGTGAGGCTGCCGTGCAGGACCGCCGTGCGGGTCCCGGTCATGGTCAGGCCGACCGCATGATAGGCGGCGGTCGGGTAGCGCGCGACATCGAAGAATTGCGATCCGTGCAGGCGCTGGTCCAGGGACTGCTCGAGAGAGGTGATCCGCGCCATATCCACCACGACGTCCAGGCGCGCCGCTTCCGGATGCGCGGGATCGATCCGCAACTGGCCGCGGGCGGACGGGATCAACCCGCGGTAGGTCGAGAAGCCCAGGTGATCGACCGACCAGGCGATGCGCGAATGCTGCGGATCGAGCTGATAGGCGCCCGCCGCAAAGGGCACTCCCACTGCCGCCTGGGCGCCCGCCTGCACTGCCCAGAACAGCGCCGCCAGCAGCCCAGCTGGAGTTGCCCGCCAGGCTGTCATTGGGCCGACGCGCTGGCCTCGGATCGCGTGGCGCCGACCCGGGCTGCCAGCGACGCGGCCATGAAGTCATCGAGGTTGCCGTCGAGCACCGCATCGGGATTGCCCTTCTCGACGCCGGTGCGCAGATCCTTGACCAGCTGGTACGGCGCCAGCACGTAGGAGCGGATCTGGTGGCCCCAGCCGATGTCGGTCTTGGCCGCCTCGGTGATCGCCGATGCCGCCTCGCGACGCTGCAGCTCGGCCTCGTACATGCGTGCCTTCAGCATGCCCATCGCGGTGGCACGGTTGCGATGCTGCGAGCGGTCGGTCTGGCAGGCGACGATGATGCCGGTCGGGACATGGGTGATCCGGATCGCGCTCTCGGTCTTGTTGACATGCTGTCCACCCGCGCCGGAGGCACGAAACGTGTCGACCTTGAGGTCGGCATCGTTGATCTCGATGTTGATGGTGTCGTCGACCACCGGATAGACCCAGACCGAGGCGAAGCTGGTCTGCCGGCGCGCCGCGGAGTCGAACGGGCTGATGCGCACGAGCCGGTGCACCCCTGCCTCGGTCTTGAGCCAGCCATAGGCGTTCGGGCCGCTGACCTGGATCGTCACCGACTTGAGCCCTGCCGTCTCTCCCTCGGATTCCTCGATCAGCGTCAGCTTGTAGCCATGCTGCTCTGCCCAGCGGGTATACATGCGCAGCAGCATCTCGGCCCAGTCCTGCGCCTCGGTGCCGCCGGCGCCGGCATTGACCTCGAGGAAGGCGTCGTTGGCGTCTGCCTCCCCCGACAGCAGGCTCTCGATCTCGCGCCGCTTGGCCTCGACCGCCATGACGCGCAGGCTGGCCACGGCATCGGCCACCATCGCCGCGTCGCCCTCGGACTCGGCGAGTTCAGCGAGCTCCAGCGCGTCCGCGACCTCGGTGGTCAAGCGTTGCACCGCCTCGATACCGCCGGCGATCTGGTTGCGCTCGCGCATCAGCTTCTGCGCGGCCGTGGAATCGTTCCACAGGTCAGGGTCCTCGACCTGGTTGTTCAGGTCGGCAAGGCGGTTGATGGCGACATCCCAGTCAAAGATGCCTCCTCAGCAGCGCGACCGACTGCTTGATTTGCTCGTTGAGGGACTCGGTCTCGGCGGACATGGTCTTAGATCCGATGGATTTGGCGGGAGGTAAGGCACATTAATAGAGACCGCCCATGCCGATGTCACCTCCGGCACCGTGCGCCGGCGGCGGACGGGCACTGGTCCCGGCCAGCATGGCGGGCGCGGCACCTGCGGGCGACGCTCCCGGCTGCGCCACGCTAGCCGGAGAGGCCACCGCCGGATTGGACGGATCGACCGAGGTACTCGAAGCCGCGCCACCGCTTCCAGGGGCGCCGCCGGGAGCACCCGGCACGCTGGAGGCCATCTCGGACTCGGAATCCGGGACGTTCTCAGCACCGGTATCCTGCGCCCCGAGCGTCTCGGAATTGGTGTCGGCGGCGATCATGCTGTTCAGCTCAGGCTCCTGCCCCGGCTTGAAGCCGTCGATCGTGCGGCCCTCCCCGGTGTTGTAGCGCACCAGCGAGATGCCCTCCGGCACCCGGAAATTCAGCACCGGCGTGTTGCCCAATGCCGTCTTCATGAAGCGGTTCCAGATCGGGCCGGCCACGGTGCCGCCGCTCTCCTTCTCGCCCAGGCTCTCAGGATTGTCGAAACCGATCCACAGCACGGTCAGCACGTCGGGTGAGAAGCCGGCGAACCAGGCGTCGTTGAAGTCCTGGCTGGTGCCGGTCTTGCCGGCGAGCGGCCGGCCGATGCCCAAGCCCGCCGGGACGCCGGTGCCGCGCTTGATCACGTCCTGCATCATCTGCACCACCTGGTAGGTGCTGTCCGGATCGGTCACCTGGCGGCGCTGGTCGACGATGGCCGGCGGCAGCGACGGGTCGGGCGCGGCCTGCTCCGCCAGCCCCTGGGGACGCCAGATGACATGGCCGTCGCGGTCCTGCACCATGTCGATCAGGCTCGGCAGCACCTCATGCCCGCCGGCGGCGATGCAGGCATAGGCCCCCGCCTCGCGCAGCACGGTGGTCTCGACCGCGCCCAGGGCGGCGGCCAGCACATGCGGCATGGCATCGACCTCATGCAGGTCGATCGCCACCTTGGCCACCGCATCCATGCCGATATGCGAGGCCAGCCGCACCGTCACCAGATTGAGCGAGTTGCGCAGCGCGTCATGCAGCGCGGTCGGCCCGGCATAGCTCAGCTCGTAGTTGTTCGGCCGCCAGTTGCCCTGGACGAACGGGGCGTCGAGGAACTTGTCCGCCGGCGAGATGCCCTTCTCCATCGCCGCCAGATAGACCAGCGGCTTGAACGACGAGCCCGGCTGGCGCAGCGCCTGGGTAGCCCGGTTGAACTGCGAGCTATCGAACGACCAGCCGCCGACCATCGCCGTGACGCGGCCGGTCTGCGGGTTCATCGACACCAGGGCGCCCTCGACCTGGGGGATCTGCCGCAGCAGCAGCCTCCCGCTCCTGTCCGAATCTTCCGGCTCGACCATCACCACGTCGCCGTTACGGGGCTCGCGCTTCTGCCGTATCCAGGCGAAATCCGACCATGGCAGCGTGCCGGTACGCGGCACGCCGAGACTGGTCGGATCGTCGCCCGGCTGATCGAGCCAGCCGACGCTCGCGCTCGCCGTGGACAGGATCACCCCGAGCCGCCAGCCCGGCAACATTCCGGGCGGCCGGACGACCTCGGCCAGTGCCGCCGACCAGTCGACCGGCGGCAGCGCCTCGCCGCGGTGGGAACGCCGCGGACGCACCCCGATCCCCTCGATGCGCGTGACCGGGCCGCGCCAGCCGCCATGCTTGCGGTCATACTGCATCAGACCCTCGCGCAGGTCGCGCGTGGCCTCCTGTTGCAGCACCGGGTCGAGGCTGGTCTGCACCACCAGGCCGCCCTGGGTGGTCTGGTCCATGCCGTAGCGCTCGACCAGCTCGCGACGCACCTCCTCGGAGAACCACTCCGATCCGGGCACCGGACCGGGACGATGGAACGAGAGCGGCACCAGCGGCTCGGCCATCGCCGCCTTCGCCGCCGCGGCGGTGATCGCGCGGGTCTCGACCATGCGGCCCAGCACCCAGTCGCGACGGGCCTTCGCGGCGGCAGGAAAGCGATAGGGGTTGTAGTTGGTGGGCGACTTCGGCAGCGCACCCAGGAAGGCGGCCTCGGCGTCGTCGAGCTGGTCGAGCGGCTTGTTGAAATAGGTCTGGGAAGCCGCGGCGATGCCATAGGCGCCCGAGCCGAGGTAGATCTCGTTGAGGTAGATCTCGAGGATGCGCTGCTTGCTCAGCGTCTGCTCGATGCGCATCGCCAGCAAAGCCTCTTTCACCTTGCGTTCGAACGTCACCACGTTCGAGTTCAGCAGCATGATCTTGGCCACCTGCTGGGTGATGGTCGAGGCGCCGATCGGCCTGCGTCCAGAGTGGAACGTCTCGAGGTCGGTGACCGCGGCGCGCAGGATGGCCAGCGGATCGACGCCGCCATGGGTCCAGAAATTCTGGTCCTCGGCAGAGACGAAAGCGGCCTTCACCCGGTCCGGGATCACCGCGTAGGGGGCGAAGATGCGCCGCTCGGCGGCCAGTTCGGCAATCACGCGTCCGTCGCCGGCATAGATCCGGCTCATGACCGGCGGCTGGTAGTTGCGCAGCCCGCCGACCGTCGGCATGCCCGCGGACAACAGCTCGTACTTATGCCAGACCAGGAAGCCGCCTGTGCTGACTGCCAGCAGGCCTAGCGCGAGGCCGCCACCGGCCAGGCGGCGCCAGACACGAAAACGCGGCCGCAACGGGGTTCGCGCGTTCCTGGGCGCGCCCCTGGGTGCGCCGCTGGGCGGATTGTAACCTAGTCTCATGCGACGCTCTCTAGCACCGGTCCCGGGTTTCGTCGCCCCCATCTCGGCAAGGCCCAACCTCTGCCAGGCCAGGAGCGCCGCCGGCAGGTGTTATTTGGTAATAACAACATTATCCGAAGACGAAAATAACCATTATTTTGATTTTCTCATAAAGTTATCCGGTTTCTTAGTATTGATACGGTGATAATGATATATTACCGAGTAGTTTACCTAATTAACGAATATATGTTTATAGGTTATTAATCAGGCTGACTATAAAATGCGTTAGACACAGTTCAGCTTTGGACGAACATCATGACCATTCAATCGACGAATAAAGGAATTACGAGTCCCTTTCTGGCAGGAACCTTGATCGCGACCGATCTGGGCGATGTCGCGGTCGGGCAGTTGGTGCAAGGCGACCAGGTCATTAATCTGGAACGCGGCGCCCGGGTAGCTCGCCCGGTGCGTTCACTGAAAAAACGCAAGGTCGACCTTGCTGCTCCCGACCTTGTCGATGCCGACCAGCAGGCCGCCTGCGAGGCGGCGGCGCCCGTCCGCATCCATGCCCACGCCTTCGCGGCCAACATGCCGACGCACGACGTGTTGATTGCCCGGGAGCAATGCATCCTGGTCGACGGCAGCCTGATCCCGGCGCGCATGCTGGTCAACGGTGCCAGCATCGTCCAGGAACGCTCCCTGCTCCGCCATACCATGCATCATCTTGAGTGCGGCAGGCATGCCATCCTGCTTGCCAGCGGCCTGTCGATCGGCAGACCCGCCACGGATGCGGCGATACCACAGGCCATGATGGAGCCGCTCCAGCGCCGGCTGCTCGCCAGGGCCAAGCAGCTCGGGCTGGTGGCACCCGCGGCGGCGCCCGCCGATACACCCTCCACCACCTCAGCCCTGTGCCTGCGGCTGGACGATGGCACCGTGCTGCGTGCCCGTAGCCGGACCGGCGAGCGGCATTTCTTCGTGATGCCTGCCGGCAACGACCGCGCCATCCTGCTGCAACGCGGCGCTGTTCCCGCGCCGGGCCAAGGCATGCTCGTGCACAGCGCGACCTTGTGGATGGCCCTGAGCGACACCGCCATTCCGCTTGCCGCAAGCTGGTTGCAAGGGCGGTACGCGCCATCCTTCCCGGGACAACCGGATTGCAGCAACGGCGAAGCTGAGATCACGTTCGATGCAGTGTCACAGACAACCGTGCTGGAAGTGATACTGGCGGACGCCTGAACCTAGAAAATTCTCAAGACACCGTAAGCGGATGCCGTTCCAGATGGGCCGCCGCCACGCCGTCCGGCCCGAACACATGACTGTGCGACGGCGAGATCGACAACCGCACCTGCTGGTGCACGCGGGTCGCGTCGGCGCCGTCGGTCTGCACCACCAGCATGGTCTTGTCCTGCAACTCGACATGCAGCAGCGTGAGGCCGCCGAGCCGTTCGGCAATCAGCGCATGTCCGAGCACGCTGCCGTTCGGATCGACCAGGAGATGCTCGGGCCGGATGCCAAGCGTGACCGCACTGCCCGCGCGCAGGCCGTCGGCACTGGCCGGCACCGTGACGTTGATGCCGCCCGGCCCGGCCACCGCGACGCCCTCGCCATTGACCGATGTGACCGTGGCCGGCAGCAGGTTCATCCGCGGCGAGCCCATGAAGCCGGCGACGAACACGTTGCGCGGATGGTGATACAGGTCCAGCGGCGAGCCGACCTGCTCGATCTGGCCGGCCTGCAGCACGACGATCTTGTCGGCCATCGTCATTGCCTCGACCTGGTCGTGTGTGACGTAGATCATGGTCGCGTTGAGGTCCTCGTGCAGCCGCGCGAGCTCGATCCGCATCTGTCCGCGGAGTGCCGCGTCGAGGTTGGACAAGGGCTCGTCGAACAGGAAGATCTTCGGGTTGCGCACGATCGAGCGGCCGATCGCCACCCGCTGGCGCTGGCCGCCCGATAGCTGGCCGGGCTTGCGGTCGAGATAGGGTTCGAGCTGCAGGATGCGCGCGGCCTCGGCGACTTTGGCGCGGCGCTCCTCGGATTTCACCCCGGCCAGCTTGAGCGCGAAGCCCATGTTGTCGGCGACCGTCATGTGCGGATAGAGCGCGTAGGACTGGAACACCATGGCCAGCCCGCGCTGCGCGGGGCCCACGTCATTGACCCGCTTGCCGTCGATCAGCAGGTCGCCGGCGGAGATCTCCTCGAGCCCGGCGATCATGCGCAGCAGGGTCGACTTGCCGCAGCCGGAGGGTCCGACGAAGACCACGAACTCGCGGTCCTCTACCTCGAGGCTGACACCCTTGATGGCCTCATGATTGCCGTAGGTCTTGCGTACGTCTCGCAATGCCAGGGTGGCCATTGCAGCTCCTCCGAGTGATTGTCGATATTCCTGGCGATTATTTTACGGCGCCGAAGGTAAGGCCACGCACGAGCTGACGCTGGCTGAGCCAGCCGAAGATCAGGATGGGTGCTACCGCAAGCGTCGAGGCGGCGGACAGCTTGCCAAAGAACAACCCTTCCGGGGACGAGAACGAGGCGATGAACGCGGTCAGCGGCGCCGCCCGCGACGAGGTCAGGTTGAGCGACCAGAAGGCCTCGTTCCAGCACAGGATCAGCGACAGCAGTCCGGTCGAGGCGACCCCCGGCAGGGACAGGGGCAGCAGCACGTGGCGCAGCTCGCCCATTCGTCCGGCGCCGTCCATGCGCCCGGCCTCGAGGATCTCGCGCGGCACTTCCTTGAAGAAGGTGAACAGCATCCAGACCACGATCGGCAAATTCATCAGCATGTAGACCAGGATCAGGCCGAGCCGGCTGTCGAGCAGGCCTGTGCTGCGCATGATCAGATAGATCGGGATCAGCACGCCGACCGGCGGCAGCATCTTGGTCGAGAGCATCCACAGCAGGGTGCCGCGCGTGCGGTGGGTGGGGAAGAAGGCCATCACGTAGGCCGCTGGGATCGCCAGCAGCAGCGCGAGCAGGGTGCCGCCGACCGAGATGATCACGCTGTTCATGGCGAACAGGAAGTAGTTGGCGCGCTGCTGGACCTCGACATAGCTCTGCAGGGTCGGGTGGAAGAACAGATGCGGCGGCGTCGAGACCGCATCGAGCTCGGTCTTGAAGCCGGTGATGAACATCCAGAAGAGCGGGAAGAACATCACGATGGCGATGGCCCAGCCCAGCAAGGTCAGCAGCGCCTTGGTGGTGATGCTCTGGCGCATCCCTATACCTCCAGATTGCGGGCGATCGAGCGGACCAGGAAGAAGGCGACAATATTGGCAAGCACGATGGCGATCACGCCGCCGGCCGAGCCGCCGCCGACGTCGAACTGCAGCAAGGCCCGCGCATAGATCAGGAAGGCGAGATTGGTGGTGGCCACTCCAGGACCACCGGACGTGGTGACGCTGATCTCGGCGAAGATGGTCAGCAGGAAGATCGTCTCGATCATCACCACGACGCCGATCGGCCGGCGCATGTGCGGCAGGGTGATATAGAAGAAGCTGGCGATCGGTCCGGCGCCGTCCATGCGTGCCGCCTCGCGCTGCTCATGGTCGAGCGACTGCACCGCGGTCAGCAGGATCAGCACGGCGAACGGCAGCCATTCCCACGAGACGATGCCGACCACGGTGAGCAGCGGGAATTGCGAGAACCAGTCGACCACCGGCAGCCCCAGGCCGCGCAGGATGGCCGACACCACACCGTAGATCGGGTGCAGCATCAAATTCTTCCAGATCAGGGCCGAGACCGTCGGCATGACGAAGAAGGGGGCGATGACCAGCAGACGAGCTATGGTGCGGCCGGGAAACTCCTGGTCGTACAGCACCGCGAGCAGGGTGCCGCCGCAGACCGTGATCACCAGCACGCCACCGACCAGAATGAAGGTATTGATCAGTGAGGACCAAAAATCCGGATCGGTCAGCAGATAGCGGTAATTGTCGATGCCCGCGAAGCCGGTCTGGGTCGGATCGACCAGATTGTAATGCTGGAAGGAATACCACAGCGTCATCGCCAGCGGGATGAGCGACCAGGCCAGCAGGATTACCACGGAGGGCGCGATCAACGGCAGGGTGACGCCGTTCCGGTTGGTCCTGGTCGTCGTCGCGTTCGCACGCAGCGCCTGCGACATCAGTCATGCTCCCTGAATATACGGCTCCTGATGGAGCTCTTTATATTTCTGCAGAGGAATTGGGGCGGGTCGAGATGACCCGCCCCACAGTATGTCGTCAGAACAGCTCGATCACGCTCTTGAAGCCGATCAAGGCGGCATCGGGCAACTTCGCCTCGGCGTTCGGACGGATGAAATACTGGAAGTCAGGCGCGAAGGTGACGCCGCGGAACACATGGATCTGGTAGTTCGCCTCGAGGTTGATCGCGTGGGTCTGGGGTCCTGCCGCGTTGGGGAAGTTGGCGAAGCCATCCCCGGCCGTGATCGGTATCCCGAGTTCCTGCTCTTCGGTCTGCAATTTGGTGAGGTTGCTGCTTATCTGCGTATAGGCGAACAGCAGGCCGATGGTGTCGAACGGACGCGCGTGCCAGAAATTGCGATCGATGCCGGCGATGACATACTGGTTGCCTCGCACGGCATAGCGCTCGTCGTTGTGGTTATAGTCGCCAATTACGATGATGCCGTCCGTGGCGCCCGGTCCGTTGCGGACCAGCATCTGGTCGAACTGAACCCAGGCCTGGGTGCCGCCTTTGCGGGTCTGCACCGGCGCGTCCGGGAATTCCCAGGTGTTGTGATTGGTGTTCTCATACATCGCGCCGATCTTATAGTGGCCCGGCATCTTGTCCGGTCCGATCGTCGGTTCGTAGCCGGCCTCGATCGGGAACGCCTCGCCGTTGATATGCGAGCTGTCCAGGTGAAAGCCCGACCGGTAGCCGTTGCCGGCCTGATAGGTGTTGTTCTCGGTGAAGTAGATGCCCGTCTGGATGTAGAGATCAGAGACCGGTCGCACGCGCAAGCGGGTTGCCCATTGCGCATCCGGATAGGACACGTTGGCGGCATTGTCCGTGATGCCTTTGGCGTTTCCGCACAGCGAGTTCTGCATGAAGTTGCAGTTCAGCGGATTGGAGTCGAAATCGTTTTCCATCGGCATGCGGCCGGCCGCGAGAGCGACACGGCCATGCGCCACCGTCTCTTCCGCGTAGAAGAACACGAGATGGATCGCGACGTTGCCACCGGCGCCGTAGATTTCCTGACTCTGGTCCAATCCGTGGTCGCCGAAGATGTTGCCGGCCAGGCTGCCGTAACGGCCAACGGCGACCGAGTGCGTCTGCAGACCGGGAATGCCCGCGAGAGTGTTCCAGTCCTGATCCCACTCGAGGCCGTACTGGCCGGCGTCGGTGGATCCTTTGCGCGGCCCGCTGATGACGCCCAGGAACTCGTTGACGTTGCTGAGCAGCAGTGCTGTGCCGTACTGGTGCAGATAGTCATTCACCTGCGGGACCAGCGCCGCGGGCTGCGGTATCGCCGGCGCGCCAAAATCCGCACCCGGAGGATTGGAGAGCTTCTGGCTGGCGAAGGTGCCCTGAGACGTGTCGGGCGTGGCACCCTGTGCCTGGACCGGGGGCGGTGGCGCGACCTGGGCGAAAGCCCCGGACGCGAGTGCCACGATGGCTCCGGCAGCGAGCAACGATGAACGGCTGGCACGCCGCACGATGCGGGGGTTGGCCCCGAGTGATCCCGACATTTTCTTCCTCCGAACGCTTCTTGAAGTCTTTTTTATATAGCCCGGTGGCTCCGCCGTCCGTGTCGGTCCTGCAACACTAGGCAGGGAACCAGCGACCTGTGGGTTGACCCATCCCGCGAGGGAATGAAGATCCACCCGGCGCTGAACCGACTCGACCGAATTGAACCACTGGTTCGACAAATTCCATGAGAAGACCAGTGACGTCAAGTTAACTAATTCATCCTGAGTTAATAAAACGGTCTTTCCGGATTGCCGGCAAGCTGTCATCAGAGGGGACGACCGGCGCCAAGACCGGCCAATGGGCGTCCTCCATGAGCATGCAACAGCACCCCGACTCGATCCGCCCCAGAAGCGCTCAAGACAGCGCCCGAGCCAGCAGCAGCGGCAGCAATTCGACCGGCGTGCGGCAGTTCAACGAGCGCCGCCTGCTGACCGTGCTGCGAAGGCTGGGAGAAGCCTCCAAGGCCGATCTCGCCCGCCATCTCAACCTCACCCAGAACACCGTGGGCCAGATCGTCCATATGCTCGAGCAGCAGGGCCTGGTCGCCAGCACCGGCCGTCGCATGGGCCAGCGCGGCCAGCCCGCCACGCTGCTGCATCTCGACCCGGGCGGCGCCTATTCCATGGGGATCAAGCTCGGACGCCGCTCGATCGACGTGCTGCTGGTCGATTTCATCGGCGGCGTGCTCAAGAGCCGGCGCTATGACTGCCTGTTCCCGTCCCCGTCCGAGGCCTTGGCGCTCGCCCTGCGGGGGGCCAATGCGATCCGGCGGGCCCTGCCGCTGGCGCAGCGCGGCCGTCTCATCGGGATCGGCCTCGCGCTGCCGGCCAATCTCGATTGCTGGAAGCGCGAACTGGACTCCGGTGATGGCCTGGCATGGAAGCAGTACGACATTGCCGGGGATCTCCGCACCGCCCTCAAGCTGCCGTTGTTCGTCGAGAATGACTGCACCGCCGCCGCTGTCGCCGAGCTGTTCCACGGCCATGGCCGCGAGCTGGATGATTTCGTCTGCGTCTACATCAACAGCTCGATCGGTGCTGGCATCGTCCTGGACGGAGACTACCGGCGCGGTGCCGGCGGTAACGCCGGCGATATCGGCCTGATCCCGGTGCCGCCCTCGCGATTGGCCAGTGGCCGGGATGACGCAGGAGATGCAACGGGATCAGGATCCGGAGCCGGCACGATCCTGCTCGACCGTGCGTCCGGTGGCGCGCTGATCCGTCACCTGCGCGCCAACGGCGTCGCCATCACGCGGGCGGTCGAGCTGCATGGCGTGATGCGCAGCCATGGCGCCATCGTGGCCGAGTGGCTGGAGGATTGCGCCGAGGCGCTGGTGGTGCCGCTGCTGTCGATGGCGAGCGTGCTCGACGTGCAGGCGATCATCCTCGACGGCAACCTGCCCAAGGCCCTGATCGAGGCCCTGATCGCCCGCCTGCGTCCGCTGCTGGCCAGTGCCGCTCCTGAGGCACGGCCGCCGCCGGAACTGCGTCTCGGCAGCAGCGGCAACCATGCGGCTGCCCTGGGTGCGGCGCTGCTGCCGCTGCATTCCCGGCACGGACAGGCCAGCGTCGCCGCCACGACGCCCTATCCGGAGGCGTGAAGCATCAGAGCAGGGCGAGCAATTCGAGCACGATGCCGATCATTGCCGCCATCCAGGCCAGCGAGCGCACCACCGGGATGCCGGCGGCATAGAGCGG
>CAXSEE010000043.1:0-8159 GCA_964235615.1 uncultured Acetobacteraceae bacterium
CTACCTGGTCGAGGATGCGGCCGAGCCGCAGCACGGCACGATGGTCGCCTAGCCACCGGGTAGCAGGTTCGTTACGATAGGCATCGGACCGCGGTTGCGGCCCGGTGCCTGTCGGCCTTTCGGAGGGACAATGGACCAGATCGTCGCCCAGCCGCCCTCCCAGCTTGACCTGTCCGGTGGATTGCCGCAGGTCAGGGTGCCCGCTCCGCCCACGCAGGCCGGACCCCATGGCATCCGCTTCGACTTCAACGAGGGCTGCCGGGTCGCGGTCCCGCTCGGCCACGATTTTCGTATCCAGGTCCGCGACCTGGACACGTCGTCCTTGCTGTTCGACCAGCCTGTCGGCGGCGGCGGCCAGATGGTCAGCTCGAAACGCTACTATGTCAGGTTCGGCATCGAGGTCTGGCGCGAAGGCGTCAGCATATTCCGCCACGAGTATGACGCCGCGGGGCGAAAGGTGCTGGCCCGCATGGAGGTTGGCGGCCTGGGCGACCAGATCGCCTGGATCGGCCAGGCCGTCGCCTTCGCGCGCAAGCATGGCTGCCAATTGAGCTGCGTCGTCCGCCCGCACGTGGTTGCATTGTTCCGCGATGCCTATCCGGACGTCCGGTTCCTGACGGCCGAGCAGACCGATCCCGACGAATATTATGCGACCTACAAGCTTTTCATCTTCTACAACGATGACCGGAATGACTGGCAGCCCTGCGACTATCGTCAGGTCGGACTGTGCCACACGGCGGCCTACATGCTTGGCCTGCCACCGCGCGAAGAACGCCCGCTCATCACCGTCGATCCCGGCGGCCCGCCCATCGCGGAACCCTACGTCTGCATCGCGACGCAGGCGACCAGCCAGAACAAGTATTGGAACAACCCGCGCGGCTGGACGGAGATCGTCACCTTCCTCAAGGCCTACGGCTACCGGGTCATCTGCATCGACCAGAAGCCGATCGAGAGCCGAGGCATCGTCAGCAACCAGATACCGTATGGCAGCGAAGACGAAACCGGTCTCCGTCCGCTGACCGAGCGGGCGCGCTGGCTGAAGCACGCCGCATTCTTCGTGGGACTGTCGAGCGGCCTGTCCTGGCTGGCCTGGGCTGCCGGATGCCCGGTGGTGATGATCAGCGGGTTCACCCACCCGCTCAACGAATTCCATACGCCGTACCGGGTCATCAACTATCACGCCTGCAACAGCTGCTCGAACGACGTTCGCCTGCAACTCGATCCGGGCGACTTCCTGTGGTGCCCTCGGCTGAAGAACACCGATCGCATGTTCGAATGCACGAAGCTGATCTCGGCGGATCAGGTGAAGGATGTCATCCGCGGCATTCCCGGCTTCGGCTATCTCGACACCACAAGCCAGGTGCCGGCCGGAACCGCGCAGAAGACGCTCATCTTCTGCACGGCCTTCTCGTCCGACACCGGCGAAGACCGCACGCAGTGGCAGGGCCGGTATCGACGCTGGCTGGACGCCACGCTCGGCTACGACCTGAAGTGCGACGGCGTCCTGATCGTCGATGACGGGTCGGCGACATTGCCGGACTGGCCGGATACGCAGCTCATCGAGGAGGGCGGATCGCTGGTGACCGACGCACCGGTCACGCTATACCATTTTCGGCAAAACCTCGGACGCCATGGCCTGCTGGACTTTCCTGGCTGGTTCCGGTCCTTCACGTTCGCCGCGGCGTTCGCGCAGGCGAATGGCTATGAGAAGGTGATCCACATCGAGTCCGACGCCTTCCTTCTATCGGACCGGATCACAGGCTACATCAAGGACTATGACAACGGCTGGCTGGGCTTCTGGTGTCCATGCTGGCATTTCGCCGAGACGGGCATCCAGGTGATCGCGGGCAATGCGATGGCAAAGTTCAACCGGTTCGCGCAGTTGAACTACAACATGTTCGCGAGCCGGGTCCTGGAGGGGATCGTGCCGTTCACGACCGTCAGCCGCGCGTTCAAAGGTGATCGCCACAGTGATTACACGAACGAGATCCCCCCGGAGGCCGACTACAGCATGCAGGTAAATCCAGATATGCCGCTGCCGGATCGTTCGGCTGTTTTGCTTAGCACCGAGACGCGTCCAGGACATCGAGAATGATCATCAAGCCGGACCATGCGGGGGAGTATTACAGGAACGTCCTGGCAAGGTTTCATGCTTATCTGAGGCCCAAGACCTACCTGGAGATCGGCACCGAGAATGGCCTGACACTGGAGCTTTCGACCTGCGCCACCATAGCCGTCGATCCGAGGTTTCAGCTCCATTCGGGAAATGTCATCGGCGACAAGCCTTGCTGCCACCTGTTCCAGATGACGAGCGACCAGTTTTTCGCGGATTATCGGCCAGAGGCGCTGTTCGGCAGGCCGGTCGACCTGGCTTTTCTCGATGGCCTGCATAAATGCGAGTTCCTGCTCAGGGATTTCATGAACACGGAGAAGTCCTGCAGGCCGAACTCCGTCATCGTGCTGCATGACTGTCTGCCCCTCGAAGAGGGTATGACATCCAGGGTCCAAGGCGAGAATCTCGCGAGCACTCCCGCAAGGCAGCCATGGTGGACCGGTGACGTATGGCGCACTGCACTCGCGCTCAAGCGCTATCGGCGCGACTTGAAGATAACGGCTTACGACGCGCCGCTTACCGGATTGGTTGTAGTGACTGGGCTTGATCCTGGGTCGACCGTGATCGAGGAGAACTACCAGGAAATCGTCAAGGCGATGATGACATGGAATCTCGACCTCGACTCCTACTTTACCGAAATCGGTATCGAATCGACTTTGGCAATTGATTCCGAAGAGAACATGACCCGGCGGTTTTCGCTTGGATCGTTCGAACAATAAACCGGTTACCGATCGATCGTGGCTCTGCATCCGTGTGGCTGGCAATCAATGCCGCGGTCGTCACGGCCGGCTATGTCCTGCAACCGAAGCCGCCGCCGCCTGGCGTCTCGATCACGAACACGTCGCCGGCGCCCATCTGCACGCTCTGGGTGGAGCCGAGGATCTCCACCGAGCCGTCGGCGCGCCGGACGCTGTTCCGCCCGCGCTCGCCCGGCTCGCCACCCTGCAGGCCGAAGGGCGGTATGCGGCGGCGGTTGGACAGGATGGTGGCGGTCATCGGCTTGAGGAAGCGGACGCGCCGCTGGACACCATCGCCGCCGGACATGCGGCCCCGGCCGCCCGAGCCGCGACGCACCTCGAAGGCTTCCAGCAGGACCGGAAAGCGCCACTCCAGGACCTCGGGATCGGTGATGCGGCTGTTGGTCATGTTGGTGTGGATCGCGGACGTGCCATCGAAATCAGGCCCGGCGCCGGCGCCGCCGCAGATCGTCTCGTAATACTGGTGCCGGTTGTCGCCGAAGGTGAAGTTGTTCATCGTGCCCTGCGCCGCCGCCATGGTCCCGGTGGCGCCGAACAGGGCGTCCGTGATGACCTGGCTGGTCTCCACGTTCCCCGCCACCACCGCGGCCGGGTAGCTGGGCCGCAGCATCGAGCCCGCCGGAATGACGATCTCCAACGGCTCCAGGCAGCCGTCGTTCATCGGGATCTCCTCGTCCACCAGGCAGCGCATCACGAACAGCACGGCGGCGCGGCAGATCGCCGGCGGCGCGTTGAAGTTGGATGCCTGCTGGGGCGAGGTCCCGGTGAAGTCGATCCGCGCGCGCCTCGCCTGCCGGTCGACTGAGATGGCGACGCTGACCTGCGAGCCGTTGTCCATCTCATAGGTGAAGCAGCCGTCCCGCAGCCTGGCCAGCACCCGGCGCACCGCTTCGGCGGCGTTGTCCTGCACGTGGCGCATGTAGGCGAGCACCACGTCGCGGCCGAACTGCCGCATCGCCTTGCCGATCTCGTCCGCACCACGCGCGCAGGCGGCGATCTGGGCGCGGATGTCGCCCACGTTGCGCTCGGGGTCGCGCGCCGGGTAGCGGCCGGATGCCAGCACCTCGCGGAACGCCGCCTCGCGGAAGTCGCCGCGGTCGACCAGCAGGAAACAGTCGAACAGCACGCCTTCCTCGTCCAGCGAGACGCTGTCCGGCGGCATCGATCCGGGCGTGCGTCCACCGACGTCGGCATGATGGCCGCGGGCGGCGACAAAGGAGGAGCATTGTCCCGTCTCGTCGAACACCGGCATCACCAGGGTCAGGTCCGGCAAATGCGTGCCGCCGTTATAGGGGTTGTTGACCACGTAGGAGTCGCCGTCGCGCAGTCCGCGTCCGCAGGCCAGGGCGGCGTCGCGGACGGCACGCACGCTGTCGCCCATCGATCCCAGATGCACCGGCATGTGTGGCGCGTTGGCGATCAGCGCACCCTCGCCGTCGAACAGCGCGCAGGAGAAATCGAGCCTTTCCTTGATGTTCACCGAGAGGGCGGTGTTCTGCAGCGCCTGGCCCATCTGCTCGGCAATGGCCATGAACAGGTTGTTGAAGATCTCCAGCCGCACCGGATCGAGCGCCACCTGGCCGTCCGCCGCACTGCTCCGCCGTGCGGCGACACGCTCGAGGATCAGGTCCTCCCGCTCCGTGACATGCGCCGACCAGCCGGGCTCGACCACGATCGTGCCGGTCGTGTCGAAGATGATGGCCGGGCCGGCGACCGATGCGCCCGGCGCCAACGCGGCGCGATCCAGCACGCGGACGCTGCGCGAGGCGCCGTCCATGAACGCGACCGCCGACTGCTCGGCACGCGATCCAACGGACTTGGAGGAAGCATGCGCGCGCGGCTTCAGGGACGGCACGATCAGCTCCACGGTCGCCGCCTCCACGATCAGACCCGTCCGGGGGGTGATGAAGGTGAAGCGCTGGCGGTGGATGGTCTCGAACTCCGCGCGGACCTGCCGGGCGTCCGCCTCGGCCACCTCGATGGCCGTGTCGCTGCCGCTGTAGCGGACCAGCAGCCCGCGGCGGAACGTGGCGGCGGCGACATCGAAGCCGTCCGCGCCGGCCAGGGACCGGCACTCGTCCTGCAGGCGGTCCAGCTCGGCACCGGCCCGCGCGAGCGTCCGCTCGTCCAGCGGGGCCTCGATGGCGCGCTGGCGCAGGATGCGCTGGTCGGCCAGTCCGATCCCGTAGGCCGACAGCACGCCGGCAAGCGGGTGGACCATGACGCGGCGCATGCCGAGCGCATCGGCCACCAGGCAGGCATGCTGGCCGGCAGCACCGCCGAAGCAGGCAAGCACGTACTCGGTCACGTCATGGCCCTGGGCCACGGAGATCTTCTTGATCGCGTTGGCCATGCTGTCGTTGGCGATGGCGATGAAGCCCTCGGCGAGCGCCTCCGGCGTGATGGAGGGCAGGCCGGATGCGGCGATCTCAGCGGCCAGGGCGGCGAACTTCCCGCGCACCGCGAGCGGGTCGATCGGCTGGTCGGCGCCAGGTCCGAACAGCCTGGGGAAGCAGTCCGGCTGCAATTTGCCGAGCATGACGTTGCAGTCGGTGATCGTGAGCGGGCCGCCACGCCGGTAGCAGGCCGGCCCCGGCACCGCGCCGGCGGACTCCGGCCCGACCCTGAGCCGCGTGCCGTCGAACCGGCAGATCGAGCCGCCGCCGGCCGCTATGGTGTTGATCGACAGCATCGGCACGCGCAGCCGCACCCCGGCGACGGTGGTCTCCAGCGAGCGCTCGAAGCTGCCGGCATAGTGCGAGACGTCCGTGGACGTTCCCCCCATGTCGAAGCCGATCACCTGGCCGAACCCGGCGGCCTTGGCCGTCTCCGCCATGCCGACGATCCCGCCCGCCGGCCCGGACAGGATGGCGTCGCGGCCGCGGAACGAACCCGCACCGATCAGCCCGCCGTTGGACTGCATGAAGGCCAGCGGCACGTCCGCACCCAGGGCGTCCGTGACCTGGCTGACGTAGCGGTCCAGCACCGGCGACAGATAGGCATCCACGAGCGTGGTGTCCGCGCGGCTGACGATCTTCATCAGCGGGCTGACGCGGTTGCTGACCGATATCTGCTCGAACCCGATCCCGGCCGCGATCTCGGCGATGGCTTCCTCGTGCGCGGGATAGCGATAGCCGTGCATCAGCACGATCGCCACCGCCCGGACGCCATCCTGGCTCGCCTCCAGCAGGGCCGCGCGCATGTGCGCCGCATCGAGCGGGGTCAGAACGCGGCCGTCGGCATCCACCCGCTCGCGCGCCTCGATCACGTGGCGCTCCAGGCGGTCGGGCAGGCGGATGTTGCGGTCGAACAGGCGCGGCCGGTTCTGGTAGCCGATCCGCAGCAGGTCACGAAACCCCGCCGTGGTGACCAGGACGACGTCTTCGCCCTGCCGTTCCAGCAACGCGTTGGTGGCCACCGTCGTGCCCATCTTCACGCTGGCGACGCGCGATGCGGGAATGGGATCCTCCGGCCCTAGCGCGAGGAAGTCCCGGATGCCCTGGATGGCGGCGTCGCTGTACCACTCGGGGTTGCAGGAAAGCAGCTTGCGTGTCAGCAGCTCCCGCCCGGGCGAGAGCGCCACGATATCGGTGAAGGTGCCGCCACGGTCGATCCAGAAATGCCAGCCGGTCTCGGTGCGTTCATCCTGCGTCTTCATCGGATCACCCCAGGATGCTACGGATCAGCGCCTGCTGATCGCGATCGTGCCGACCCAAACCGCATCATATCCCGACTTCGAAGGCACCACTTCAACCCAAGAACATCACCCATAGAACCAACAAGAGCCAACGACGAGACCTGTCAATGACGAGAGCATTCGAGGAAGAACTGGCGGGACCATCAAGCGGTCCCATTCGGAAGAAGGAGCGGGTAGCTTCGCTCGACGTCCTGCGCGGCGTCGCCGTCTTCGGAATCTTGGCGAACAATATCGCTGACTTCGCAGGACCAACAGGTAGCCCAAGCGGGATCCCGCTTGAACTGATAGGGAAGCCCTCAGCCCATCATGGGCTTGATCTCGCTGCCGCTGTCATACAGTGGCTTCTCGTGGAAGGACAGATGCGCGCCCTGTTCGCTCTCCTGTTCGGCGCCGGTGTCGTTCTCCTGCTGGAGCGGGTAGCGCATAATGCAGGAGCCGAGCGCGCCGCCGACATCTTCCATCGCCGCAACATGTGGCTGCTGCTGATTGGCCTGATTCATGGATCGCTCATCTGGTATGGTGATGTCACGCTCCAGTATGCCGTCATTGCGCTTCTGCTGCTTTATCCGCTGCGACACCTCGCCGCCAGATATCTCATCGTTGTCGGCCTGGTCATTTCGTTTACGGCTACCACCGTGAGCAGGCTTGTGCTGTTCGGTCCGGCCGAGGTGATGCATGCGGCAACCCTACAGGAAGCCGCCTCCGTGGCCCGTTCTGAACATCGACCCCCGACTGAACCGCAGCGAGAGGCAGCAGACACGGCAGCAGCGGCAGAAAAAAAGAAGCTGCGACTTGCTTCGGTGGAAAGTGTCGAAGGCCGGCGTGGCTATCTTCGAACCGAACCGGAAAATGCGCACGATCAGCTCCAGTTTCTCACCCTTCTGTTCACGAGTGGCCTGATCTTCGAGGTGGCGGGATTCATGATCACCGGCATGGGCCTCTACAAGACGGGATTTCTTTCCGCGCGCCTGCCCGGATCGACCTACGCCGCGATAGCGATACTGGGCTATGCGCTATCGATCCCGATGGTGCTTCTTGGTTTCTATCATGCACAGCTGACAGGCTTTAGCGCCGCGGTCGTCACGAAGTGGCTGGCGTTTCCCTATTCCCTTCATCAGATACCCGGGGTCCTGGCGACGACCTCCGTTCTTCTCCTGCTTGTTCGCGAAGGCATCATGCTGCCGCTGCAGCGCGGTTTGGCGACGGTTGGGCGCATGGCGCTCAGCAACTACATCCTGAGCAGCCTGATCTGCCAGGTCGTGTTCCGTTGGGGACCAAGACCGCTGTACGGCAGGCTGGAATACTACCAGTACTTCTTCATTGTCGCGGGTGTCTGGACCGTGCAGCTTGTCGCCAGCCTTGCATGGCTGCGTGTCTTCGAATTCGGACCGCTGGAATGGATGTGGCGCTCTCTCACCTACTGGCAACGGCAGAATCTACTGCCGTCACGACGTGAACCACTACCGATGGAAACGCCGCCTGATCCGCATGCTTTGGCTCGCCGGCGCGGTTGATCCGGATCCTTCCGGTCTGGCCGCGACCGTATGTGCGTAGAAGCCTCGCCAGTTTCGGCGTCAGCCAGCCGCTTGGC